>JBKGHK010000216.1:0-14534 GCA_046520375.1 Pyxidicoccus sp. 3LFB2 | reverse complement strand
GAGCGCTGCGGCCGCGCGGTGTGCGTGCGGTGTGACCCGGAGCTGGGCGTGGGCAGCAAGCAGTGCGGCCAGTGCGTGAATGTCTTCGCGCGCAAGGGGCTGGTGCCGCAGCAGCTGCGCACCCGCAAGCAGGCGCAGGTGGACCGCCACCAGGCCTGGGCCGGCCGGCTGTCCTACGCGGTGGGCGCGCTCCTGTCCGGCGCGGGCCATGTCGCCTCGGGCGTGCCGGTGCGCGGGGCCCTCTACACCTTCCTCTTCCTCTTCGCGCTGGCCGCGGTGCTGCTGCACCAAGGGCTGGTGCGCGCGCCCTACGGCGCGGCGCCGCTGTACCTGAAGCTGGTGCCGGCGGTGCTGCTCCTGCTCTGTGTCCACCTGCTGTCGCTGCGCGGCCTGCGTCGGCTGCGGCGGGGGGAGTGAAAGACTATGTCGCTCCAGGGAACCCTGAAGGACTTCGGCATCGGAGACATCCTTCAGCTCATCGGGCAGCAGCAGAAGACGGGCACGCTCCACTTCCGCAACAAGGACCAGGAGGTCCGCGTCGGGTTCAAGGACGGCCACATCATCAAGGCCGAGAGCCTCACCCGGAAGCGCAAGGACCTCATCGGCAACATGCTGGTGCGCTCGGAGCTCATCACCGAGATGCAGCTGGAGGCGGCGCTCGAGACGCAGAAGCGCACCCTCAAGCGACTGGGGGACGTGCTCGTCTCCAGCCAGGCGATTACCGCCGAGCGCTTCCAGGCCATGATGCAGCTCCAGGCGACGGAGACGCTCTACCGCCTCTTCACCTGGAAGGCGGGCACCTACGAGTTCATCCAGGAGCCCGTCGAGCCCGACGCCGAAGCCATCCGCCCCCTGCGCGCCGAGACGGTGCTCATGGAGGGCTTCCGGATGGTGGACGAGTGGCCCGTCATCCGGAAGAAGATCCACCGGGACGACCTCACCTTCGAGCGGCTCAAGGCGCTGCCCCAGCCCCGCCCGGACGAGGAGGGCGGAGAGCTGGGCGCCATCGGCCCCTCCGAGCGGCGCGTCTACGAGGAGCTGGCCCCCGGCAGGGACTTGCGCAAGCTGGTGGACGTCTGCTGCCTGGGCGAGTTCGAGACCTGCAAGGCGCTCTTCAACCTGGTGAAGGGCGAGTACGTCCGCGCGGTGCACCCGGAGGGCGTGCGGGCGCCCGCTCCGGGAGACGAGCGCCTGCTCGCCCGGATGGCTGGCACGGTGGGGCGCGTGGTGGCCACCATGGTGGTGCTGGCGGTGGTGGCCCTGGTGGTGTCCCGGAGCGCGTACGCGAGCCCCGAGGGCCCCTCGGCCACGTCTTTCGCGGATCCCGCGGCCCAGCGTCATGTTTCGCAGGCCCAGCGCGTCCGCATCGAGGCGGCCCTGGAGGTGTTCCGGCTGGAGCGGGGTGAGCTGCCGGAGCGCCTGGATTCTTTGGTGCAGGCTGGATTGTTGGAACCGGAAGAACTCAGCTACCCCTGGCGGGAGCCGTATTATTACCGACGGATTGCCGCCCGGCAGTTCGTCCTCCTGCCACCCTTGCGCTAGCCCTGGACGAAAGTCGTCTTTCGCGACCCGGGAGCCAGCGTTACGTTGTGGTCAGCCGTAGTGTGACGCACTGACGCACTGACCGAGGAACGACCCGCATTGCGAAATTCCGCCACGTTGGAAGCGCCTGAAGTCCTCACCACCTCCGCCTCAGCCAAGGTGGACGTTCGTGACAACGCGACCGCCCTGGCCCTTTGCGGCAATCAGAACGAAAACCTCAAGCTCATGGAGCGCCGCCTCGGTGTCCGGGTCGGCCAGCGGGGGACCGAGTTCCACCTGTCCGGGCCTTCCGACGCCGTGGCCTTCTCCGTGCGCCTCCTGGAGAACCTGGAGGAGATGATTCGCGCGGGCCGCCCCGTCTACCGCGAGGACGTGGAGCAGGGCATCAAGGTGCTCGGCCGCGGCGGCGCGGAGTCGCTCCAGGAGGTCATGCTCGGCCCGGTGCTGAAGAGCTCCGGCAACCGGCAGATCTCCCCCAAGAGCATCAACCAGAAGCGCTACGTGGACGCCATCCGCGCGCACGACATCGTCTTCGGCATCGGCCCCGCCGGTACGGGCAAGACGTACCTGGCCATGGCCATGGCGGTGGCCTTCCTGCAGGAGCGCAAGGTCAAGCGCATCGTCCTCGCGCGTCCCGCGGTGGAGGCCGGTGAGAAGCTGGGCTTCCTCCCGGGCGACCTGCAGGAGAAGGTGAACCCCTACCTGCGCCCGCTCTACGACGCCCTCAACGACATGATGGCGGCCGAGCGCGCCGCGCAGCTGGTGGAGCAGGGCGTCGTGGAAGTGGCCCCGCTGGCCTTCATGCGCGGCCGCACGCTCAACGACGCCTTCGTCATCCTCGACGAGGCGCAGAACACCACCGTGGAACAGATGAAGATGTTCCTGACGCGCCTGGGCTACAACAGCAAGGCCGTCATCACCGGTGACGTGACGCAGGTGGACCTGCCCACGGGGAAGATGTCCGGCCTCAACCACGCGCGCTCGGTGCTGAAGAAGGTCGAGGGCATCCACTTCGCCGAGTTCGCCGACGTGGACGTGGTCCGCCATCCGCTCGTCCAGGAAGTCATCCGCGCCTACGACAGGGCGGAGCTGGCCAAGCTCGAGGCCCAGGTGGCCCGCGAGACGGCCGCCCTGCAGTCGTCCGCCGTGTCCTCGCCCGTCGGTAGCGAGTGACGGCGCTGACACCCACGTACGCCCACCCGCGCACACCCTGGCGGGCGGGCGTACGCTATCCCACCCTCGTGAATAATCCCGGGCGCTGCGTCCTTGATGGAGCCTCGACGCCTTATCTAGGGTGAGGACCCCCATGGCCGAACCGGAACCGCAACCCCCAGGGCCCAGCCCGCTGGACGCCCTCGCCACCCGCCTCGGTCTGGGCAATGGCGTGTGGGGCCGGCGTGCGGTCCAGGTCTTCCTGTTGCTCGCCATCGCGGTGGGCGCGGGCTTCGTCATCTCCCCGGGCCTCTACAGCCAGCAGATTCCTGCGCTGGGCGAGGACCACGTCGGCAAGCCCTTCCGGGCCAGCTCCCCGGCCGGCTTCAAGGCCGCGCGAGACTACGAGGTCGTCCACCGCTCCATGACGCAGCAGCGGCGCCAGGACGCCCGCGCCGCCGTCCGCCCCGTCTACGACTTGAACCCCGCCGTGGTGGGCAGCCTGCGCACCACGGTGAGCTCCGCCTTTGCCACGATGCGTCAGCGCCTGGAGGAGCTGTCCGAGGCGCAGTCCGGCGCGGAGCCCGAGGAGGGCCGCCGCCGCCGTCCGACGGCGCAGTCGCCGGAGGACCTGGAGCGCGAGCGCCGCGGCCGCGAGGCGATGCAGGCCGAGCTCCAGGAGATGCTCTTCGGCCAGCGCGAGTCCGGGCTGGAGGCCGAGGACTTCCAGGCGCTGTACGCCACCCGCTTCTCGCAGGAGGCCGAGGCCGCGACGCTGCTGCTCCTGGAGCGCGCCTACCGGACCGAGCGCGGGCCGGTGCATGTGGCGGGCGCGCGCGAGGAATTGGCGCGCGAGGCCCCGCAGGGGCTCACCGTCCGCGACGTGGTGAACAAGGGCGAGGAGACGCTGCCCGGCTCGGCGCCGCAGGTGGTGGACGTGCGCGAGGCGCACCAGGAGTTGGACCGCTTCGCCTCCATCCCCGGCAACCTGCTGCCGGACGCGCCGGGCGTGCAGCGCCGCGCGGTGCTGCGGCTGGCCAAGCGGCTGGTGCGCGCCAACCTCACCATCAACATCGCCGAGACGGACGCGCGGCGCACCCAGGCGGCGCAGGCGGTGAAGGACGCCGTCATCTCCGTCAAGAAGGGCCAGCGCGTCATCGGCGACGGCGAGCTCGTCAACGAGACGCACCTGGTCCTGCTGCGCGGCATGCGCGCCGAGACGGACCGGCTGGACCTGTTGCAGCTCCAGGTGGGTGGCACCGGGCTGGTGGCGCTGCTGGTGGTGGCCTCGTACATCTTCTGCCGCGCGGCCTTCCGGCGCTTCCGGCCCACGCGCAAGGACGGCGTGCTGCTGGGGCTGTTGCTGGTGGGCCTGCTGGGCCTGCTGCAGGTCTGGGTGTCCATCGCGGACGCGGTGCAGGACCGCTACACGGCGCTGCCGATTGAGGCCTTCTATTACGCCTTCCCGGTGGCGGCCGGCGCCATGCTGGTGCGCTTCATCCTCACGCAGGAGCTGGCGCTCTTCTTCGCGCTGGTGTTCGCCTGCCTCGCCGGAGTGATGCTGAGCAACTCGCTGGCGTTCGGCATCTACACGCTGGTGGGCTCGCTGGTGGCGGCCGACCGCATCGTCAAGGCCAAGGACCGCGTGGGCATCTTCCGCGCGGGCATCATCACCGGGGCAACGAACCTCATCGCCGTGGTGTGCCTCTTCCTCGTGGAGGGCAAGGGGCTGGCGGGCGACACGCTCATCACCGCGCTGTGCGCCTTCGCGGGCACCGCGCTGGCGGTGCCGGTGATGGTGATGGCGCTCACGCCGCTCATCGAGTTCAGCTTCGGCTACGCCTCGGACATCAAGCTGCTGGAGCTGGCCAACCTCAACCACCCGGCGCTCAAGGAGCTCATCGTCCAGGCGCCCGGCACCTACCACCACTCCATCATCATCGGCTCGCTGGTGGAGAACGCGGCGGAGACCATTGGCGCCAACCCGCTCCTGGCCCGCTCGTGCGCGTACTACCACGACATCGGGAAGGGGAAGAACCCGCTCTACTTCGGTGAGAACCAGAAGGGGGAGAACCGGCACGACGCGCTCGCCCCGGCCATGAGCGCGGTCATCATCAAGCGCCACGTGACGGAGGGCCTGGAGATGGCCCGCCAGTACCGGCTGCCCAAGCTGGTGGCGGACGCCATTCCCCAGCACCACGGCACGCGCACGGTGGGCTACTTCTTCCACAAGGCGTTGAAGGAGCAGGAGGGCAAGGAAGGCGCGCCCCCCATCGACGAGAGCATCTACCGCTACCCGGGCCCCAAGCCGCAGTTCCGGGAGGCGGCGCTGGTGATGATTGCCGACGCGGTGGAGGCCTCCACGCGCTCCATGCCGGACCCCACGTCGACGAAGCTGCAGGCCCAGGTGCAGAAGATCATCAACCTCATCTTCTCCGAAGGGCAGCTGGACGAGTGCGACCTGACGCTGAAGGACCTGAACCTCATCGCGCAGTCCTTCCTGCACACGCTGGAGGGCATCTACCACACGCGTCCGGCGTACCCGGCGGGCGCGGTGGGTGGGGGCAAGGCGCCACCGTTGGTGGTGGCGGGCGGGATGAAGGTGTCGGACGGCAAGGACAAGGCGCGCACCGCGGGGATGTCATGAGCGCGGCGCGAGGAGTGACGGCGTGAGACTCCGCAAGGGGAAGCTGATTCCCCGCGACGACGGCAAGCGCATCGAGGAGTTCGTGGGAGCGGCCACCACCGGTACGGAGGCGGCCTCCGTGGCGAGGATGCTGGCCCCTCCGGGCTGGTCCGAGCCCGCGCAGCGCCCCGAGTTCGACGAGGTGGTCATCGTCCTCACCGGCGAGCTGACGGTGGTGGTGGACGGCCGCCGCGAGCGCGTGGCCGCGGGCGAGGTGGGCCTGGTGCCGCGCGGCAAGCGGGTGGTGTACCGCAACGACGGCCAGGGCGCGTGCGACTACTGGTCCGTGTGCGCGCCGGCCTTCCGCCCGGAGCTGGCGCACATGGAGGCGCCGACGCCGCGCGAGGCCGAGTACCACGTGACGCTGCAGGTGGCGCACGGCCAGGGCAAGGAGTACGCGCGGCTGTTGTCGGGCTGGGCGCGCGACTACCTGAAGCAGCTGGGGCTGTCCGGCTGCGAGCTGTCGCTGTCGCTGGTGGACGACCGGGCCATCCGCCGGCTCAACCGCACCTGGCGCAACAAGGACAAGGCTACGGACGTGCTGAGCTTCCCCGCGGGCGAGCTGCCCAAGGGCACGCCGGGGCCGCGCCCGCTGGGCGACGTGGTCATCTCCCTGGACACGGCGAAGCGGCAGGCGAAGGAGTACGGCCGCACGCTGGAGTCGGAGATGGCGCGCTACCTCGCGCACGGCCTCCTGCACCTCCTGGGGCATGACCACGAGAAGCCGCGCGACGCGAAGCGGATGGCGCAGCTGGAGGAGCAGCTCCTGGGCGAGCGCGGCATGGTGGCGGACTCGCTTCAGGTGGATGCGAGGGCCCGCAGGGCTCGCAGCCTGATGTAGGCCCTCCCTCGGCCCCCCGCCGGACAATCCGGCATCCTCCCGTTGAAGCGGGCGGCGCGCATGATAGGTAGGCCGCCTCCCGTGTGTTGGACGGTCTCCATGCCCCGCCTGTCACTCATCGCCTCCTGCCTGCTCGGCCTGCTGCTCTGGGCGGCCCCGGCGCGCGCGCGCGAGGTCTCCATTCCGCCCTGGGGCTCCGGCGAGAGCCAGGGCGAGGACCTGTCCATCTGGCTGGTGACGTTCAGCCCCGGTGACGACGTGCCCTCGTGGTGGGGCCATGGCTCGCTGGTGGTGGAGGACCGGCGGCTGCAGCAGTCGCGCCTCTACAACTACGGGATGTTCTCCTTCGACGAGGCGATGCTGGCCCGCTTCGCCATGGGCCGCCTCGAGTTCTGGGTGGGCCACTCCCGCGTCGACACCACCTTCCGCTACTACAAGGCCGAGGACCGCGACGTCCGCATCCAGGAGCTCAACCTCACCCCCGAGCAGCGGGTGCATGTCGCGAAGCGGCTGGCGGACAACGTGCTGCCCGAGAACCGCGAGTACCTGTATCACCACTACAACGACAACTGCGTCACCCGACTGCGCGACATGATTGACGTCGCCACGGGCGGTCAGTTGCGGGAGATGGACCGGGCCCCGGGGCGGATGACGCTGCGCGAGCACACCCGCCGCTACACGGCCGTGAATGCGCCCATGAGCGTGCTGCTCGACTTCATGATGAACGATGAAATCGACCGGCCCATCACCAAGTGGGAGGAGGCCTTCCTCCCGGACGAGCTGGAACTTCAAGTCGCGGCGCTCCAGGTGAAGGGCGCGGACGGGCAGCCCCAGTCGCTGGCCGCGAAGAGCTGGAACTACTACGAGTCGCCCACCCGCAAGCGCCCGCCCTTCGAGCCCCCGCCGTGGGGCCCCTGGATTCTGGCCCTGGGCGTGGCGCTGGGCGGCGCGGCGGTGGGGCTGGCGGCGTGGGAGCGCCAGCGGGGCAGCCGGGTGGCGCGGATGCTGCTCGGGCTGGAGAACGCGGTGCTGGGGCTGGTGCTGGGCCTGCCGGGCACGGCGCTGTTCATCATGTGGCTGGTGACGGACCACACGGTGGTGTTCCGCAACGAGAACCTCTTCCTGGCCAACCCGCTGACGCTGCTGGCGGTGCCCTTCGGTGTGGCGCTGATGTGGGGCAGCGTGAAGGCGCGGGCGCGGCTGGGCAAGGTATGGCTGGTGCTGGCGGCCTCGGGCGTGCTGGGCGTGGTGCTCAAAATCCTTCCCCCGTTCGACCAGGACAACTGGCGCCTCATCGGGCTCATCCTGCCCATCTCCCTGGGCATGGCGGGCGCCTTCGGCCTGGACCGGGTGCTGGCGCGCCTTCGCGGCTCGAACCGCGCGTCAGCCGGCCGGGACGCTGCCGTCACTTCGCTCAAGGCCCCCTGATTCTTTCACTTCAACCCCTTCCACGGCCCGGCGCATGAATGGCGCCGGCCGACGAGGACGACACCATGGCGAACGATACGATGGAGAAGATCAACGGCCTCAGGGAGCGCGTGTTGGCGCTCCGGGGGCATCTTTGACCTCGACCGCAAGCGGTCCCGCATCGCGCTGATTGAAAGGGAGTCCACGCTCCCCACCTTCTGGGACGACCACGCCAAGGCCCAGGGGATGTTGAAGGAGAAGTCCACGCTGGAGGCCAGCGTGGGCGCCTACGACAAGGTGATGCGCGGGCTGGACGACGCGCAGGCCCTGCTGGAGCTGGCGGCCGAGGCGAACGACGAGGCCACCGCGCAGGAGGCCGCGGGCTCGTTGGAGGGCCTGGAGGGCGACGTCGCGAAGCTGGAGCTCGCGCGGATGCTGTCCGGTGAGCAGGACCGCAGCAGCTGCTTCATGGACATCAACGCTGGCGCCGGTGGCACGGACTCCATGGACTGGGCCGCCATGCTGCTGCGCATGTACACGCGCTACTGCGAGACCAAGGGCTGGAAGGTCGAAATCAACGATGAGGTGCATGGCGAGGAGGCGGGCTTCAAGAACGTCTCCCTGCGCATTGAGGGCGACTTCGCCTACGGCTACCTCAAGGCGGAAGTCGGCGTGCACCGGCTGGTGCGCATCTCGCCGTTCGACGCCAACGCCCGCCGGCAGACGGCCTTCGCGTCCGTGGACGTCTACCCGGAGGTGGATGACACCATCCAGATTGACCTCCCCGAGAAGGACATCGAGCTGAAGTTCATCCGCGGCAGCGGCGCGGGCGGCCAGAAGGTGAACAAGACTTCGTCCACCGCACAGCTGCGCCACCTGCCCACCGGCATCATCGTCACCACCCAGACGGAGCGCTCGCAGTCGGCCAACAAGGAAATGGCCTTCAAGATTTTGCGCGGTCGCCTGTACGAGCTGGAGATGAAGAAGCGCGAGGCCGCGCGCGACGCGGCCGAGGCGCAGAAGAAGGACATCTCCTTCGGCTCGCAGATTCGCAGCTACGTGCTGGCCCCGTACCGCATGGTGAAGGACCTGCGCACCGGCGTGGAGACGGGCAACGTGGACGCGGTGCTGGATGGTGACCTGGACGAGTTCGTCACCGCGCAGCTCCTCGGGGTGAAGAACCCCAACCGCGCCGCCGGCGCGGACTAAGGCCCTCGCACGCTTCGGGTCGGCCCGGTGACACGGGCCGGCCCTGGAGCCGGGGCAGGGCGCTGACGCCCCGCGCCACACCTTCCTCGCACTCCCGGGAACCTTTTTCCCGGCCCCGCTGTCCGAGGGCCGCGGGGCAGGGGACGGGGTAGGCTGAGGGACGGTGGCACCTCCAGCGGAGGGGCTGTCGCGGGAGGACACCGGTGACGTCGGGCGGCGTGCTCGAAATCGGACAGGAAGCGGCCGTCGCCGAGGCGGCCGAGTCACGGCGCCAGGATCTGGCGCTGCTGGCCCGGCTGCGCAGGGGCGACTCGGACGCCTTCGAGCTGCTGGTGCGCACGCACCAGGACCGGCTCTATGACTTCTGTGTGCGCATGGTGGGCGACCGCGAGGAGGCGCACGACCTGGTGCAGGAAATCTTCGTCAGCGTCCACCAGAACGTCCGCCGCTTCCGCGAGGACTCGAAGCTGTCCACCTGGCTGTTCCGGATTACGAAGAACCACTGCATCAACCGGCTGAAGTACCTCAAGCGCCGGGGTCGGGGCCGCTCGGACGAGTACGACGAAACCACCGCCCTCTTCACCGAGGGCGGGGGCACCGCGCCCGGCCCGGACGCCGCGCTGGAGTCCGCCCGCGAGCGGGCCCGCGTCCACTGGGCCATCTCCCAGCTCGAGCCCGACGCGCGCATGCTGGTGGCCCTGCGCGACATCGAGGGGCTCAGCTACGACGAAATCATCGACATCACCGAGCTGCCCGAGGGCACGGTGAAGAGCCGGCTTCACCGGGCACGGGAAAAGCTGGCGGAAATCCTGGGGCGGCTTGAGCCATGACCCTCATTCATCGCAAACTCTCGGACGTGGACCCGCGGATGAACCACCGCGAGGCGAGGGCCCTGTTCCTCGCGCTCGCCGACGACGAACTGCCCGCCCCCAAGGCGCAGGCGGTGCGCACCCACCTGGACGGCTGCGACGACTGCCGCAAGGGCTGGGAGGGCTATGCGCACACCGTGCAGCGCCTCAAGGGCGTGGAGCGGGAGAAGGCCCCGCCCGCGCTCGCGACGCAGGTGATGAACCGCGTGCGCCGTCAGCGCCGCTTCGGACTGCGCGGCCTGCACACCACGCACATGCAGTACCGCGTCCCGGTGGAGGTCCTCATCCCCGTGCTCATCGGCGCCGCGGTGGCCGCCTTCCTCTTCATGGCTGCTCCCTGACCGTCCCCCGCTGTGTTGCGTTGCTTCCCGGGGAGGCCTTGGCTAGGTTGCCGCGCCTTTGGGAAAGCGCGTCATGGCCGAGACCGAAAACAAGAGCGAGAAGAGCACGGGCGAGGCGGACCTCGGGTCCAAGGAGCAGGAAATCTACGACCAGCGGCTGGAGAAGGCCGCGAAATGGCGTGAGTCCGGCTTCAACCCGTACGGCAACGGCTACCGGCCCCAGCACCAGGCCGCCGACATCCACGCGAAGCACGCCAGCCAGTCCACCGAGGAGCTGGACGCGTCGCCCACCACCTACGACGTGGCCGGGCGCATCGTCGCCATGCGCTCGTTCGGCAAGGCCGCCTTCATCAAGCTGAGAGACCGCTCGGGCGAAATCCAGGTCCACATGAAGAAGGACGCCCTGGGTGACAGCTACGAGGTCTTCAAGCTGTGTGACGTGGGCGACTTCCTGGCCGCCACCGGCGCCATCTTCCGCTCCAAGACGGGCGAGCTGACGCTGTCGGCGACGAAGTTCACCCCGCTCACCAAGTCCCTGCGCCCCCTGCCCGAGAAGTGGCACGGCCTGACGGACGTGGAGATCCGCTACCGCCAGCGCTACCTGGACATGGTGTCCAACCCGGACGTGAAGGCCACGTTCCTCAAGCGCACGAAGCTCGTCAGCTTCATCCGGAACTTCCTCGACACGCGCGACTTCGTCGAGGTGGAGACGCCGATGATGCACTCGCTCGTCTCGGGTGCGGCGGCGCGGCCCTTCACCACGCACCACAACGCGCTCGACATCGACCTGTTCATGCGCATCGCCCCGGAGCTGCATCTCAAGCGCCTGGTGGTGGGCGGCATGGAGCGCGTCTACGAAATCAACCGCAACTTCCGCAACGAAGGCATCAGCACCCGGCACAACCCCGAGTTCACGATGCTGGAGTTCTATCAGGCGTACGCCACGTACGAGGACCTGATGGACCTCACCGAGGAGATGCTCTCCGCCGCGGCCAAGGCCGTCACCGGCGACACGAAGGTGAAGTACGGCGAGCACGTGCTGGACTTCGGCAAGGGCTGGAAGCGCATCCCCATGGCCGAGGCCATCCGCGAGGCGGTGGGCAGCACGCTGTCCGACAAGGACATGGCGGACCCGGACAAGCTCCGCCACGAGCTGCTCAAGACGACGCACTCCGAGTCAGAGCGCCGCGCCATCGACGCCATGAACCAGGGCGAGCTGGTGGGCGCGCTCTTCGAGCACCACGTCGAGGGCACCCTCGTCCACCCCACCTTCATCACCCATTTCCCCACCGCCATCTCCCCGCTGGCCCGCCGCAACGACCAGAACCCGGACGTCACGGACCGGTTCGAGCTGTACGTGGCGGGGCGGGAAATCGCGAACGCGTTCTCCGAGCTCAATGACCCGCTGGACCAGAAGGGCCGCTTCCAGGCCCAGCTGGAGGCCAAGCAGCGCGGCCAGCAGGAGACGATGGACTACGACGAGGACTACATCCGCGCCCTGGAGCACGGCATGCCGCCCACGGCCGGTGAGGGCATCGGGATTGATCGGCTCGCCATGCTGTTCACGGATTCCCAGAGCATTCGCGACGTCATTCTCTTCCCTCTCCTCAAGCCACTGGCGAAGTAGCCAGGAGGCCCCGTGAACACGGCCGAACGGCGTACCGTCCATCGCTGGAGCTTCATCTGGACCGGGGCCCTCGTGGCCCTGGTGGGCTTCGTCCTGCTCGGGGGGGCCATCACCCGCTCCCAGGCGTGGGCCGAGGTGAGCGCCGCCCTGGGGCTGTCCCTCCTCGGGTGGGGTGGGGTGCTCCAGGTCTTCGACGCCGCCATCCTCCTGCCGCTCCAGTCCACCATGGTGGGCGGCGCGGCCCAGGTCAGCCCGGGGCTCCTGCTGTCCGGGACGCTCGTCTGGCTGGCCGGCTGGGGGCTCATCGCCACCGGCATCCGCCGCGCCACCGGGCCCGGTGAGGCGCCCAGCCCGGCCGCGGGCGCTCCGCTGTACCCGCGCCTGGCGCGCTACCGGGACTTCTACTGGAGCACCCTCGGCGCCTACGGCGGCGGCATCCTCCTGGCGGAGCTGGCGCTCATCCTCCTCCAGACGGTGCTCTCCAGCGGCGTGCCCTCCACGGAGCTGGGGGCCACGGCGCAGAACACGGGCGGGGGACTGTCGTTGCCGCCCACCGGGGCCTTCGCCATCGCCCTGGTCGTGGCGTGCGGCGTGGCCTTCGTGTCCGGCTTCATCGGCGCCTCGCGCGCGCAGCGGCTGTCGCTGCCCGAGGCCACCATCGGCGTGCTCTACCTGGGCCTGCCCGTCCCCATCATCCTCACGCTGATGGAGCGGGTGCCCTCGCTGCAGCTCGCGCTCGGCTACCGGCTGCGCGAGGTGTCGTATGTGGCCGGCTTGCTCGGCCGTCCGGAGCTGGCGTACTGGCTGGTCTTCACGGCGCTGGTGCTCGCGCTGGTGCTGGGCATCAACACCGGCTTCATCGCCGCCGGCAGCGGCCGGGTGGACCTGAAGCTGGGCTTCGAGCTGTTCGTCGCGCGCCGCCACGTGGCGGTGTTCCGCCCGTCGCTGCTCCTGGGCACGCTGGCGGTGCTGATGTTCGGCATCCTCCCGCCGCTGCTCATCTACTTCATCATCCGCTCCGCCGAGGCGGCCGTGGAGCGCACCCGCATCCGCGCGCTGGGCATGTCGGACCCGCTGGCCGCCGCGTCGGACCTCAACCGGCTGAAGCTGCGCGAGCAGTCGCCCACCATGATGATGACCGCGCTGTCCGTGGGCGGCGTCGGCGTGGGCGTCATGGCGCTCATCATCGTCCTGTCGGTGATGAGCGGCTTCGAGGCCGACCTCCAGCAGAAGATTCTCGGCACCAACGCGCACGCGGTGGTGTCCAAGTACGCGGGCGAGCTGCCCGAGTACACGAAGGTCATGGACTCCATCCGCACCCGGGTGCGGGGCGTGGTGGGCCAGACGCCCTTCATCATCAACCAGGTGATGATTGCCTCCGAGGGCAACGTCGACGGCGTCATCATCAAGGGCATCGACCCGGAGACGGTGGGCTCGGTGACGGACCTGCCCGAGTACCTGCTGGGCGGCCAGAAGCTGGAAATCCTCTACACGCCGGAGAAGATCCTCCACCGCGGGCTGCCCGAGGACGAGGCGGAGGAGCCCGCCTCACCCGCGGGGGGCAGTGGCACCCAGGGCGCGGAGGAGGACGACATCATCCGCCGCACCGGCAAGCCCGCGAAGCCGCCGGTGCTGCCGGGCATCGTCATCGGCCGCGAGCTGGCGGCGTCGCTGCGCGTGGTGGTGGGGGACCGGGTGAACGTGGTGTCCCCGCTGGGCACGGAGCTGGGCCCGTCCGGCCCCATTCCGAAGAGCCGCGCCTTCCGCGTGGCGGCCATCTTCTACTCGGGCATGTACGAGTACGACTCCAAGTTCGTCTACATCCTCCTCAAGGAGGCCCAGAACTTCTTCGAGGTCCAGGGCGCCTCCGGCATCGAGCTGAAGGTCGCGGACATCGACGACGCGCGCCGCATCGCCGGGCAGGTGGTGAAGGTGCTGGGCGGCTATCCCTACAGGGCACGTGACTGGGGAGAGATGAACAAGAACCTCTTCTCCGCGCTCCGGCTGGAGAAGCTCGTCATGGGCATCATCCTGTCCATCATCATCGTCGTGGCCGCCGGCCTCATCGTCGCCACCGTCATCATGCTGGTGCTGGAGAAGCGGAAGGAGATCTCCGTCCTCAAGGCCCTGGGCGTCTCGGACGGCGGCATCGTGAAGATCTTCCTCGCCGAGGGCCTGCAGATTGGCGTGGCCGGAGGCCTCCTGGGCCTGTTCTCCGGGCTGGCCTGGTGCGTCTTCATCGAGAAGGTGGGCATCAAGCTGGACCCGGAGGTCTATTACATTCCCGCGCTCCCGGTGCGCATCGAGCCCGTGCAGACCGCGCTGGCCGTCGTCATCGCGGTGCTCGTCACCTACCTCGCCTCCATCTACCCGGCCCTCAAGGCCAGCAGCGTGGAGCCGGTGGAAGGCCTGAAGGCGGAGTAGCCATGGCGCTGTTGTCCATCCGCAATGTCTTCAAGAGCTACTTCCTCCACGGCAAGCGCATCGACGTGCTGCGTGGCGTGTCGCTGGACATCGAGAAGGGCTCGCTCGTCTCCCTGATTGGGGCCTCCGGCGCGGGGAAGAGCACCTTCCTCCACGTGCTGGGCACCCTGGACGCCCCGGCCGCCGGCGAGGTGATGTTCGACGGCCGCTCCGTGTTCTCCATGAACGACGCGGAGATCGCCGAGTTCCGCAACCGCACCATCGGCTTCGTCTTCCAGAGCCACTTCCTCCTCCCGGAGTTCACCGCCCTGGAGAACGTGGCCATGCCCGCCCTCATCCAACGCCAGGAGCGCACCGGCGCCTACGCCTACGCCCGGGAGCTGCTGGAGCGGGTGGGGCTGGGCCAGCGCGTGGACCACCGCCCCGGCGAGCTGTC
>JBKGHK010000215.1:0-14544 GCA_046520375.1 Pyxidicoccus sp. 3LFB2 | reverse complement strand
CCCGGAGGCCCCGTGGGCCGAGGTGCCCGGGCTGGCCCCGGCTCCCGCGGGGGCGAGGCGGCAGGGCACACGAATGAGCCGGGGGGAGTTCCGGCTGAGCCTGGACCCGGCCCGTGTACCGCGTGGACTTCGTCCCCACGGAGAACCTGCCGCGCGTCACCCGCGTCGTCACGGTGCTGCCCGGCGAGGACACCTCGGAGCAGAAGCTGGCCACCTTCCCCCTGCAGCGGGGCCGCACCGTCAGCGGCCGGGTGACGGTGGGCGACACGGACGCGGGCACCGCGCAGGGCGTGCCCTATGCGTCCATCCGCTTCTACCGGGTGGTGAGCCTGGAGGGCCGGCCCTCCACGGTGCTGCTGTCCCAGGCGGTGTCGGACCAGCAGGGCCGCTACACCGCGCTGATTCCGGTGCGCTGACGCCTCAGGGCAGCCGGCCGGCGCCCGCGTGCGTGCGCGCGGTGGCGAAGGCGGCGTGCAGCGCGTCCACCGAGACGCCCACCTCGCCCGCGTACTGCACCGCGTGGATGGTGTAGAGGTCCTGCACGCTCTCCAGGCGGCGGAACACCTCGCGCAGGGGCTGGCGGTCCCTGGAGCCCAGCCCGCACATGGCCTCGCGCTGGCGCAGCCGCTCCAGCCACGCGGTCCGCACGCGCATCCACTGGCGGTCCACGTCCTTGGCGGGCGACACGCGCACCAGCTTCTCGCGCTCGGACTCCAGCTCGGCCCACAGCGCCTGCGCACCATCCAGGCACTCGCGGTAGCCCAGCAGCTGGCCCGTGGCGGGCGGGCGCTCGGGCGTCATGGCCGCCACCGAGCGGCCCACGCTCCAGAGAATCCACACCGAGAACACGGTGGTGAGCAGGATGTGCACGCCGTACGCGCCGCCACGGTAGAGGCGGAAGCGGGGGTCTTTCCGAGGGTCGGGAACGGACACGGGGCCCAGGTCTTACGACCGTGGACCCCGTGTGGCAACGCTTCCGTGTCCCCACCGTCGTCCGGTGGGAGGTCCGGGCCCCCGGAAAGGAGGGCCCGGGTGGGGCCTACTGCCCGGCGGGCGTGGCCACCTGGGCGGGCGCGGCGGGGCGCGCCACCAGCAGGTGGGGCGTCGTTGAAACACGGTTGAAGGGCAGGGGGCTTCCCCCGATGTCCAAAGGCTCCCGGTACGTCGCCGCGACGAGAACGTCCCCGTCGGGGGCCACGACAGTCTGCGGCGCCTCGCTGTCCCCGAGCACCAGCGACCGCGACCACGCCATGGCTCCCTCGCCCTCGCCCGCGACCGACCCCGCTACCTCCAAGCCCGGAGCACGCGGTGCCGCATGCGCCTTCTCCCCGCACCCCACGAGGAGAAGGCTTGCTGCGCACACCGCGAATGTCCACCCACGCCACCCCATCCCCGCGCCCCGGCCTCTCCACCACCCGCCCCGACAGCCCCCTGCCCATCAACCGCAGCACCCCTTCTGCAAAGGCATTGCCATCACGCTGCGCGGCAGGGCTTTCCCTCTGGGGACACGGCGGACCCTGGCCCTGGGGACGAGGCGGGTGTCCTCCGCGCTGAAAAAACTCCCTGTCCGCTGGAGGACGCTGGAGCAAAAGCGACGGACTCCCACGCCCGCGGGGCAGGCGAGAAGCCTGCGGCGCGCGACGCGTGCACGGCGCGCACAGCGGGCGGGCGTGGCCTCCGGGCCTCACGTGTCCATGCACGGACACGACGCTCCCACTGAGTGGGAGGATATGCCTCATGTAGCCCGGTTGCCACTGTTACACCGATGTAGCGGTGGCCCGGAGGCCCACCGTGACTCCCGTGGGGCGTCGCACCTTCCTGCAAAGCCTTGCACCGATTGGCGCTGTCGCCCGGCTGCAATCGATTGCATCGGCGGGGCGCGCTCGTCCTCTGCGCCTTGGGCTGAAACACCGACGCCCGCCCGGGCCTTCGAGGCTCGGAGCGGGCGTCGTGCACTTCGGGAGGCTCCGAGGGAGCCGGGTGCTTCAGTTCACCTTGACCTGGACTTCCTTGAGGACCTGGTCGCCGCGCATCACCGCCACCGTCCAGGTGCCGGGCTTGTTCAGCCGGACGCCGGTCCACTGACGCGCGCGCCAGCCGTCGCCCTTGACCTTCACGTCCTTCGTCTCGCGAACGACGTTGCCCTGCTTGGTCTGCACCATGATGTCTTCGATGGCGTCACCCTGCGGCACCAGGTACGCCTGCCACAGCATGACGTTGGTGCCGGCCTTGACGCCGTCGGCGCCCACCTCGGTGATGCACTCGAACTTGTTGGGGCCGTCCTTGGCCACCTCGGTGCACAGCTTGGCCTCCACCAGCACCGGACCCTGGCCCTGGCCCTTGTAGAAGTAGTTCCAGGTGTCGCGCACCGAGTCCGCGCTCGGCACCTTCGCCGGCTCCTTGGCGGGGGCGGCGGCGTCCTGCGCCATCGCCAGCGACGACATCCCCAGCACCGCGCACACCAGGCTCCGGCTCAGCATCTTCTTCATGTTTCGGGGTCCCCTCATTTTGTGTTGGTGAAGGCAGGCCCCCAGGGCCCGCCTGTCTGGGCCCTGTCTAGCACGGAACAGCCCGCCTCCGCCCAGCCCTCACCCGAAGAGGTAGAAGGCCAGCGTCACCAGCGGCAGGTAGGTCAGGAAGGCCACCAGCAGGAAGCCGAGGATGTCCTTGAACTCCAAGCGGGCCACCGCCAGCAGCGGCAGCGCCCAGAAGGGCTGGATGAGGTCGGTGGCCATGTCGCCCCACGCGTACGCCAGCACCACCTTCTCTGGCGCGACGCCCAGCGTCGCCGCGGCGTTCAGGAGATAGGGCGCTTCAATGGCCCACTTGGAGCCGCCGGAGGGGACGAAGTAGTTCACCACGCCGCTGTAGAGGTAGACGATGGCGGGGAACGTCTCGCGCGTGGACAGCGACACGAACAGCTCGCCGATGCGGTCCGTCAGCCCCGTGGCCTTGAAGATGCCGTAGATGCCGGCGTACAGCGGGAACTGGAGGACGATGCCGTGCAGCACGCTGGCGGCCTCTTCACTGGCCTTGAGCAGCCGCGCGGGCGTGGCATGCAGCAGCACCGCCAGCACCAGGAAGGTGAAGTTCACCACGTTGAGGTTGAGCGCGCGCCAGCCGCCATTCATCCACAGGTGGCGGCCGAGCCACAGCAGCCCCAGCGCGCCGAAGATGAGGTTGAGCAGCGGCGAGTAGTCCAACCACAGCGCGAAGCTCCGCTCGCGAGGGCGCTCGGGCGGCACGAAGTCTCCCAGCTTCTCCAGCACGGCCGGGTCCACCCGCACCACGTTCTCCGGCCGGGGGTGCAGCGCCCACGCGAGCAGCGTCAGCCCGCCCACCACGGCCACGGTGAGGCCGATGTTGAAGGGCGAGAAGAGCGTCCGGTCGATGGGCAGCACGCCGATGCTCTTCTCCAGGAAGTGGCCGGGCGTGGCCACCAGCAGCGGCGCGGAGGCGGAAAGGCCCGCGTGCCACGTGGCGCCCAGGCCGAAGTACGCGCACGCGACGAGCAGCCGGTAGTCCACGTCGGGCCGGCGCCGCGCCATGAAGCGCACCAGCATGGCGCTGGCGACGAGGGACAGGCCCCAGTTGATGTACGCCAGCGCCATGGAGACGAAGGCCATCAGCGCCACCGCGCCGCGCGGCGTGCGGGCAAGGCCGGCCACGCGCTCCAGCAGGGCACGCACCGGGCGGGTGAGGGCCAGCAGGTAGCCGGTGAACATCACCAGCGCCATCTGCATGGAGAAGGTGAGCAGCTCCCAGAAGCCGCCGCCCCACGAGTCGAGCACCTTCGGCGGCGCGGCCCCCGCCCACCCCATGGCCAGCCCCATGGTGAGGAGGCTGAGCAACACCGCGATGGCGAACGCGCTGGGGACGAAGCGCGCGGAGAAGCGGCCGAGTCCTTCTGCGATGCGGACGAGGGTCTCCACGCGGCGGGCGCTCCTGTGCGGGGCCTGCCCCGAATGGGCAGGGGAGCGCAGTTCTACACGCCCCGCGCCGCGTGTCCTGATTCGTGACGCGCGGAAGCCCCGCCGCCTCCAGCCCGGACGCTGGAAGTGGCGGGGCCTGACTTCAACGCAGGGGCGCTACGGCTGGCCCGGCTGCACGCGCAGCTCGGCGGCGATGAGCTCGCGCACGCCGTCACCGTCCAGGTCCGCCAGCAGGCCGGCTTCCACCGTGTCGGCCATGCCGTCCTGCGCGCGGCCCAGGGGCAGGCTCCAGTGCAGCCGGACTTCGCCCCGCCGGCCCCAGGACAGCACGCCGACGCCGCCCTCCCGTCGCACCATCAAATCGCCGCGCTGGTCGCCGTCCAGGTCCCCGGCGGGCGCGAAGGTGTCGTGGTGCTCCAGCGTCCAGCCCCCCATGTCGTCTCCACTGCGCCAGGAGGACAGCGGCTCCGGGTGCCCCTGGGCCAGGGTGGCCAGCGTGATGGCCTCTCTTCCCTGCACCAGCAGCTCGTCGCGTCCATCTCCGTCCACGTCTCCCGCGGTCAGCACGCGGTTCTCGTGCTCCAGCGGCCACTCGCCCACGGGCTCGCCGTAGGGGATGAACGTCACCGGCTCCAGCATGCCCTGGACGGGGCGCACCAGCGTGAGGCCATGGTGGGTTCGGACCAGCAGCTCACGGCCTTCGAGGCCCAGGAAGCGGCCCACCGCGACCACCGACGTGTCCGGCTCCAGCGGGTCCTCCCCCAGCTTGTCCCCGTAAGGCATGAAGCCCACCGGCTCCAGCCCCTGGGGCGTGCCGGCCAGCAGCGTCCAGCCGGCATCGCCGCGCAGCACCGCGTCCGTGCGTCCGTCACCGTCGTGGTCGGCCACGGCCTCCAGGCGCGTGTCGGGCCGCAGCTTGTTGCCGCCCAGCTCCGTGTCGGTGGGATACACGGCCAGCGGCTCCAGCCCCTGCTGTCCCAGGCGCAGCAGGCCCACCGCGCCCTCCTTGCTGGTGAAGAGCAGCTCCACGCGCCCGTCGCCATCCACGTCCCCCGTGCCCTCCAGCCGGTCGGCGTGGTTCGGCGTCCAGTCCCCCACCGGCAGGTCCCAGGCGTGGGCCTGGCGCAGCCGCTGCGTGCCCTGGCCATCGTCTCCGAGGATGGCCAGGCCACGGCCGTCTCGCAGCACCAGCTCGTCCCGGCCGTTGCCGTCCAGGTCCACCGCGGCGAGCAGCTCCTGGGCGCGCGTCCAATCCCAGCCGCTGTCGACCTCGTGCTCGGCCAGCAGGGCGCGCACCCGCGTCATGCCCTGCGCGTCCAGCTGCAGCGAGGCGAGCAGTCCGGAGGCCTTTCCGCCACTGGCGTCCTTGCTCTTGAGTGGGAGGGCCCACCAGCACCGGGCACCTCCGCACATGCGGTCCAGCGGGTTGGAGGCGCCCCATCCGGCGAGCTTCGTGATGTAGTTGATGATGACCGACGGGTCGAAGACCTCGCTCGGCGTCGAGTCGGAGATGGGCAGGTGCGCGGTGGTGCTGAGGACCGACAGCTTCACCGTCACGACGGCGTCATCATTGATGTAGACGGCGTCCGCCTTCTTGTCGCCGTTGACGTCGGCCAAGAGGCCTATTTCTCCCAGCGGGCTGGCGGTGGTGTCCAGCAGCATGGGGCCGAAGCCGCCCTCCTCGCGGGCCAGCTTCACGTAGATGGCTCCGGCGTCCTGCGCGACGAAGTCCGCGCGCCCGTCCCCATTCATGTCCACGAGCTCGGGGTGCCGCTTCTCCCATTCGGGCTTGAACTCGATGGGGGTGGCCAGCATCGGCGCGAAGTGCCCCAGCGTCGTCGCGGGCTGCCGGTAGATGACATGGCCCCGGATGGCCACCCAGTCCGCCTTCCCGTCGGCGGTGATGTCCGCCAGGTGCACGTAGGGCTCCCAGGGGCCCGCGTAGACGTAGGGCGTCTTCATCTCGGGGCCGATGTCACCGGCGGCGTTGAGCGCATATGCCCAGACATTGGCTTCACCCGGGAAGACGAAGTCCGCGCCGTTGAAGCCGTCCACCTGGGCGAAGTGGGGACGCCGGTCCCAGCCGGTGTCCGTCCACTTCTTGCGCAGGGTGGGCGGGACGACGGTGCCGTCTCCCTTGGAGAGCCCCACCCAGAGGGCATCCGTGCCCACCCAGACGAGGTCCGCGCCATTCTTCCTGTCCACGTCCGCCAGCTGCGCGCCCTTGAGCCAGCCGCCGCCGCCCAGCGTCGTGGGCTTCGGCGCGTCGAAGGTGCCCGTGCCGTTGGACTTCGCCACCCAGAGCTGGGTGTCCGAGATGAAGGCGAAGTCGGCCTTGCCGTCACCCGTCAAGTCGACCATCCGCGCGTTCGTGTCCCAGGCGGTGCCGGGAGGCAGCGGGGTGGTCTTCAGTTGCTGGAACGCGCCGGTGCCCGTGGCAAGGGCGACCTGCACCCCGTTGCTCGCCGGGAAGACGAGGTCCGCGCCATTGACGCCGTCGACGTCCGCCGTCAGCACCTTCACGCCCGTGCCCCCGACGGGGCCGGGGGACAGCGACGTCGTCTTCATCGTCAGCGAGTCGGAACCGAGGACGGCCTTCGCGTAGACAATCTTCGCCATCCACTCGTCGAAGCGGTCGGAGCGGACGATGTAGCTTTCGAGCGTCGGGGGGGCGTACGACTTGATGACGCCCGCGAGCCGGGCAGTGAGGCCCTCCATGACGTAGCAGGGGCCGCCCGAGTCGCCGTGGTAGACGTACTGGGGCTGGGGCCCGGTGTTCTTCGGCAGGGTGTATGTGTCAGGGTTCACGGTGCCCACGGTGAGCATGGCCTCCCGCAGCGTTCCCCACGTGTCCGTCGGGTCCTTCTCCGAGTACCCCATGCAGCGCAGCGGGGTGCCCAGCGGCACCTGTCCCGCGTAGAGCTGCTGCGCTACCGGCGGCACGATGACGTCCTTGACCATCCGGAGGAGCGCCACGTCCAGGGTGGAATGGCGCACCACCCCGGAGCTGTTCACGTCGACCGTGATGCCGGTGGGCAGCGTCACCTTGTTGCCCGTGTCGCTCTTGATGCAGTGGCCCGCGGTGAGCACCCAGCGCATGTTGATGAGGGTGCCTGTGCAGATCTCGTTGACCTTCACCACGCGCGTTGTCGCGGGGAACGGGACGTCGGTTCCATTGCGGATGGGGGCGGTCTGGCTCTCGGCTCCGCTCTCCGGAGTGGAGGGCGGGGGAGCGCCGCAGGCCGTCACGGCGCCGGCCAGCAGGAGGGAGGAGAGAAGTCGAAGGTGCATGCAGCGGGCTCCCGGAAGGGAAGGGGAGCCCGGTGCCTACTCAACCTTCGTGCCAGGGGTTCTTCCCCCCGGAAACCCGGGCCGCTGTCACAGGCGGATGCGCACGTGTCACACGGCCCGCCGGAACTGTCACAGCGGCGCGAGGTGACGGCTCACCGCCCGCCGCCGCCGTAGGCGCGCATCCGGTCGTCCAGCTGCCGCCACTGTGCCTGTGCCTGCCGCTGGCGCTGGATGAGGGCGTCCACCTGCTGCTGCATCTCCCAGGCTTCACTCCGTGCCTGCTCCAGCGCGTTCGTGAAGTCCTCGGCCGGCAGCTGCCGCGCCCGGAGGTCTCCGCTGCGCAGGAGCGCGAGGTACTCCGTCTGCGCCAGCTCCGCGTCCGCCACCGCCAGCTCGCGCGTCCGCATCTGCTGGAGCGCCTCGCGGGTCATCACCACCCGCTCGCGGAACTCCACCTCCGCTTCCGCCACCGACAGCTCCAGGTCCGCCTCCCGCAGCGTCCGCTGCGCCTGGACGATGGCGTTCGCGTTCGCCGTGGCCCTCGCCGCCAGCAGCGCGGCCTCGTCCGCTTCCCGCCGTGCCTTCGCGGCCTCCACGTTCTGCCGGGCCACCTCCAGCGCCCGCTTCCCGTCCTCCAGCGACACCTGGGCGCGCGTCATCTCATCCATCGACTTGTTCTGGGTGAGCCGCGCCTTGTGCACCGCCTCCATGTTCTCCGGAGGCACGCGTGCCATCCACTCCTCATCCACCTTCGCGCTGGAGCGGCCCGAGCTACAGCCCCCCAGTCCCAGCAGGACTGCCCCCAGCGCTGCCGCCAGGACCCGACGCCCGCTCGCCTGAGTCATGTCTTCCTCCCATGCCATGTGCCCTGTCTCCACGGTAGGCATGTGCCAGAAGGGCGACACCACCCCGGAGTCGCACGCCGCGCCAACGCCGGGCGCCCGCAGGCCCGTCCGTCCTCAGACGTGCGCCTCATGCAGCGCCCGGGTGCCCAGCACGGGCAGCGAGACATGGAACACGGAGCCGCGCCCCAGCTCGCTCTCCACCCAGATGTGGCCGCCGTGCCGCTCGATGATGTCCCGGCAGATGTAGAGCCCCAGCCCCAGCCCCCCAAAGCCAGACACCGGCGCGTTGCGCGCCCGGAAGAAGCGCTCGAACAGGTGCGCCTGCTCCTCCTTCGGAATCCCGATGCCGCTGTCCGCCACCGTGATGACCGCATCCCCTCCGGAGTGCGTGAGCGTGACGCGCACCTCCCCGCCCAGCGGGCTGTACTTCAGCGCGTTCTCCAGCAGGTTCGTCAGCACCTGTGAGAGCCGGCCCCGGTCTGCCTGGACGAGGACGTCTTCGTCCGGGCCCTCGTACGTGAGGGCGTGGTGGTCGCTGACGCCGCGGAAGTCGGCGTACACCTCGCGCACCAGCTCCGGGAGCGACAGGGGCGTGCGCTGCAGTTCCATCCGCCCCGCGCCCACGCACGAGGCGTCCAGCAAATCATTCACCAGCGCCGACAGCCGGCGCACCTGACCCAGCGCCTTGTCCACGCGCCCGGGCCCGACGGCCTGGTCCGACTCCAGCGCCTGCTTCAACATCTGCAGGTGCAGCCGCAGGGGCGTCAGCGGCGTCTTCAGCTCGTGCGAGGCGATGGAGAGGAAGTCGTCCCGCACCTGGATGGCCTCGTGCGCGTCGCGCAGCAGTTGCTCCCGTTCCCGCTCCGCGTGCACCCGCGCGGAGACGTCCCGGAAGCTGAACACCCGGCCGGTGATGACGCCCCGCTGCCGCTGGGGCATCGAATAGCGCTCCAGCACCCGTCCGTCGCGCAGCTCGACGACGTCGAAGCCCTCCTCCTCCGGGTGCAGGTACAGCTCCCGCACCCGCGATAGGAACCGCTCCGGGTCCTTCAGCCGCTCCCGCACCGCCTGGAGCATCGGCGTGTCTCCGGCCGTCAGCTGCGCGTCGGTGAGCCCCCAGAGCTGCTGGAACTGGCGGTTGCTGGCCAGCACCTGTCCGTCACGGTCCATGACGAGCAGCGCGTCCGCCGTCGATTCGAGCGTGGCCTCCAGCACGGACACCGTGCGCTCCAGGTGCGCCTGCGTCGCGCGCTGCGCGGTGATGTCCACCATGATGCCGTGCAGCCTCCGGGGGCGCCCGTCGTCGCCCTGCACCGAGACGATGTCGCGCAGCCACACGATGCGCCCGTCGGCGGCAATCATCCGGTACTCCAGCTCGTGCGGCAGGCACTGCTCCGCCGCGCTGCGACAGTACGAGGTCGCCTGCTCCCGGTCCTCCGGGTGCAGGTGGCTCACCCAGAAGTCCGGCTCCTGGCACCACCGCTCCACCGGATACCCGAGCAGCCGCTCCGCCTGCCTGCTGACGAAGAGGAAGCGGAAGGACGCATCGGCCTCCCAGACGATGCCGTCGATGCTGTCGATGAGCTCTTCGTGCTCGCGCTGCATCCGCGACAGCACCCGGGCCCCCTCCTTCGAGTCGATGCTCCCAGCCGAGGGAGGGCCCGCCATGGCGGGTGGCTTCGACGGCTCATGTGGACCCGGCGCCATGCTTCAACCATTCCACCGGCCGGTGCGCCTTGCATGGGCTGGAGCCGTGGGCGCCACCCAGAGGCCCGGGCGGCCAGCAGGGGGCTCGGAGCGCTCCGGCGTCAGGCCCCGGCGCCCGGGGGTTGACG
The DNA here is from genome assembly GCA_046520375.1 of Pyxidicoccus sp. 3LFB2. Classification (GTDB taxonomy): domain Bacteria; phylum Myxococcota; class Myxococcia; order Myxococcales; family Myxococcaceae; genus Myxococcus. Next base: position 4,641 of record JBKGHK010000215.1, on the reverse strand, counting down.
TGGCCGACGTTCCCGCTTCAATCCAGCGGCGCGCGAAGGGCGTTTACGGTATGAGCACCCCCATCATGTCCTCTTCCGAGCAACCCGCGCGGCTGGACGCGCGCGTGTCCACCGGCGTGCCAGGGCTCGACTCCGTGCTGGGCGGCGGCCTCGTTCCCTCTGGCGTCTACATCGTCGTGGGCGAGCCCGGGGCGGGGAAGACGCTGCTGGCCAACCAGCTCTGCTACCACCAGGCGCACGGCGGCGCCCGCTGCCTCTACGTCACCCTGCTGGCCGAGTCCCATGCGCGCATGCTCGCGAACATGCGCGACATGGCCTTCTTCGACTCCGCCATGCTGCCCGAGGGCGTCTACTACGTCAGCGGCTTCCGCACGCTGGAGGAGCAGGGCCTGCCGGGGCTGTTGGAGCTGCTGCGGCGCGAGGTGCGCAACCACAACGCCAGCATCCTGGTGCTGGACGGGCTGGTGCAGGCGCAGGAGGCGGCCGGCAGCAACCGCGACTTCAAGAAGTTCATCCACGAGCTGCAGGTGGCCGCGGGCCTGGCCCGCTTCACCGTGCTGATGCTCACCAGCGACGGCCCCGTCATCCACCCCGAGTACACCATGGTGGACGGCATCCTGGAGCTGCGCGAGCGGACCGCGGGCGTGCGCTCGTGGCGTGAGCTGCAGGTGCGCAAGTTCCGGGGCAGCCCCACGCTGGCCGGCGTCCACAACTTCCGCGTCACCAACGCGGGCCTGGAGGTCTTCCCCCGCCTGGAGGCCCGCGTGCGCCGCGCGCCGCCCCCGGACCCGGGCGCCCACCGCATCCGCTTCGGCATCCACTCGCTGGACGCGCTCTTCCCGGAAGGGCTGGCCGCCGGCTCCACCACGCTCGTGCTCGGTCCCCCAGGGGTCGGCAAGACGCTGATGGGAAGCAGCCTGCTCGCCGAGGGACTGAGGCAAGGTGAGCCGTGCCTCTACATGGGCTTCTATGAGCCGCCCAACCGCCTGCTGAGCAAGGTGGCGTCCGCCGGCATCGACCTGAAGGGCGCGGTGGAGGACGGCCGGCTGAACATCATCTGGCAGCCCCCCGCCGAGTGCATCCTCGACGTGCTGGCGGACCAGCTGCTGTCGGACGTGCGCAAGCGCAAGGTGAAGCGGGTGTTCGTGGACGGGCTGAGCGCGATGAGCCAGTCCACCCCCGAGGCCTCGCGGATGAGCTCGTTCTTCGCCGCCCTCACCCAGGAGCTGCGCTGCGAGGGGACCACCACCCTCTTCGGCCTGGAGACGCCCCGGCTGTTCGGCTCGGTGCTGGACGTGCCCCTGGAGACGGGGCCTTCCGCGGTGGCGGAGAACCTCTTCTTCCTGCGCCACGTGGAGCTCGAAGGGCGCCTGCGCAGGCTGCTGTCCATCTTCAAGCTGCGAGACACCGAGTACGACCCCACCCTTCGGGAGTTCGTCATCTCCCGTCAAGGCATCGAGGTGCTGCCCCCCTTCAGCGGCAACGTCGACACCCTGCTCACTGGCCTTGCCCGGCACCCGGGCGGTGGCCATTCCTGAACAAACCGCGAGGAGTAGCGCCGCCCGTATGGAGACGGTCCTGGTGGTGGATGACGAGCAGGGCATCCTGGAGGCCCTGGCGGACCTCCTCCGTGAGGAGGGCTACCGCGTGATGTCGGCCTCTCATGGACGCGAGGCGCTCGAGCGGATGGCGGAGCTTCGTCCGGACCTGGTCCTCACCGACTGGATGATGCCGGTGCTGGACGGGCCCGCGCTCATCCAACGCATCCGGGCCGAGCCGGCGTACCAGGGCGTGGCCCTGCTGGGAATGAGCGCGGTGGATGTGATGACGCTGCGCCGGCAGTTCCCGGACCTTCCCTTCCTCCAGAAACCCTTCGATATCGAGACGCTCCTCCGCCAGGTCCGCAAGGCGCTGGATGGGAGGCGCCTCTAGAGGCCCCATGCTCTACCTGCTCAAGCTTGGCCCCGTCCCCCTCACGCAGGGCACCACGCAGGTGTACCTGCGCATCTCCGACACGGGCGAGCCGTCCGCCCCCGTCTTCGAGGCGGAGGACGACGCGGGAATGCGGGCCCTGCTGGACGGAGTGGACCCGTCCGAGGTCCGCTGCGAGCCGGCCCTGGCCGAGGCGGGCGCCGAGCTGGAGGTGGAGGTGGAGGAGCCTCCGCAGGCGGCGCTCTCGTCGCGCGCGGCCATCGCCACGTTCCTCGCGTGGGGGCAGCGGGGGTTGTCCGGGCTTGGCTCGGACAAGGCCCTGCTCTTCGTGCAGGCCTCCACGGAGTACTGGGAGGCGAAGCCGTGGACGTACTGGGACGACAGCCAGCCCTTCGAGGTGGCGGTCTCCGGGCCGCTGACGCATACGTTTGAAGGCTGCGTGTTCCACACGGGCGACGGCCGCGCGGGGCTGGCGCTGTACTACAAGCCCGGCGCGCTGCAGATGCTGATGGAGATGCAGGCCCGGGACCAGGGCGAGGCCGCCACCCGGCTGCCCGCCATCGCCGTCACGCTGGACACGTCTCCGGCGTACGCGGTGGACGCGCTCTCCGCCGCGGGCCGGGTGCCGCGCCTGCCCATGCCGCTGAAGACGGGGCCGGATGGCATCAGCGTCCCCAACCCCACGGAGGCCGTGCTGCTGGTGGCCGCCCTGCGCGCCGTGGCGCGGCTGTCTCCCGAGCAGCAGGAGGTGCTCAGCACCGTGGTGGCCGGGGAAGCCCAGATGGAAGTGCGCGTGCGCGCGCCCGCGCCTCGCGTCCGGCACTGAGCGCACCGCTTCGCCCGTACCGGGGCCGCTTCCGCGGCTCAGCAGGCCCATGCATGGCGCATGGGCCCGTGGCACCCGGAGCCGCTCAGAGCGTGCACGTACCGTTGCGGCAACTGAGCAGGCCCGTGCAGGGAGCACTCGTCCCGCACCGGCAGCCCGTGGCGGCGCAGTTGTCGGCGCGCTGCGCGGTGCAGTCGGCACAGGTGACGCCCTGCGTGCCACACGCGGTCATCGCGTTGCCGGTCCGGCAGTCCGTCCCGTTCGTGTCGCAGCATCCGGCGCAGGTGTCCGGATCGCAGACACAGACATTCCCGTCGCAGCGCTCGCCCACGTCACAGGGGGTTCCCCGGGTGCCGCACGAGCAGGCGCCACTCGCGGTGCATACGCTGGCGCGCCCGTCGGTGGTGCAGTTCACGCACGCCACGCCGCTGCCTCCGCAGGCCACCGCCGAGGTCTGCGCCACGCAGGTGCCGTTCAGGAAGCAGGTGGTGCAGGTTCCACTTCCCCCGTCGGGCGTCCCCGAGTCCGGGCCTCCACCATCCGGCTCCCCCGCGTCCGGCCCGCCGTCGGGGTCTCCGCCGCCGTCCGGCTCTCCGCCATCCGGCGCCCCACCGTCCGGGGTGCCACCGTCCGGCGGAGGCTCTCCGGAGAAGCGCTCCAGCTGAAGCCGCAGCTCCACCTCGCGGCCCTTGCGCGGCACGGCCTCGGTGACGATGCGGGCGATGGGGAGTCCGCCCGCGAGCGCATCCACCTCCAGCTGGAAGGGGACGTCGGGCGGGGCGTTGAAGCGCAGGCGCAGCGTCTGCTCACCGGAGAAGGGCGCGCCCTCCTGCTCGGGGCGGCGCTCGGGGCCGAACCAGGGCTCGCCGTCGCGCAGGCCGCGCACCTCCAACTGCGTGGCCCCGTCCGCGCCCCCGACGCGCAGGAAGAGCGACGTGTCGTCGTCACCACAGGACACGGCGCAGGCCAGCAGCAGCGCGGCGAGCACCCGGATGGGGCGGCTCATGGCACCGTCACCGTGCCCAGGTTGGCGCGCGGCTCACCCGGACGCGTGAGCAGCACCGCCGTGGTCGCTCCAACGGCGACGACGCCCACCCCCGCCCAGAACCAGCGGTTGCGCAGGAAGGCGGGCCCGGAGGGACGGGGCTTCGGCGCGGCGTCTGGTGTCAGGGGCACCGCGAGGACTGTCTCCCGGGCCTTCTGCTGGTCGAGCTCGGCCTGCTTTGCCTCCATCGTCTGGATGAGCTCGGTGACGAGCGGGGCATCCGGCGACTCGGGCTCGAGCGCGAGGTAGCGGCGGTAGAAGAACGCGGCGCGCTCGTACTGGTTGAGCTGCCGGTGGCACTGGCCGATGTTGAAGAGCAGCGCGGGCGCCGGCATCAGCCGGTACGCCTCCGAGTAGCCGCCCAGCGCGTCCTCGAAGTTCCCCAGGTCGTACTCGCGCTGCGCGGAGTCGAAGAGCACGCGGGCGGCCGCCTTGGGGTCTTCCTTCCCGGTCTGCTTCGGCGGCGCGGCGGCGGCGGACGCGGCCAGCAGGGGCAGGGCGACGAGCAGCCAGCTACTTGCGGAAAGGATCGAGGGTCGCATCGGGGCTGATGAGTCTACCCCCTTGCCGGGGCCTCGTGCCCCTGCCGCTCTTCACAGCGGGTTTGTCGGGGTTCAGCGTCACCGCGACGTGGGCGCCCTCCTCGGGCCGCGCCGTGGCCTCCGCCGCCTGGTAGCCCCGCAGCTCGAAGCGCAGGGCGCGGGGCTCCGACACGGAGAGCTGGAGCGGCGTGACACCCAGCGTCTCGCCCGTGTCCTCCTGGATGACGCGGGCGCCGGCCGGCGTCGAGCGCACCTCCAGGACGATGGGGGCCGGGGCGGGCGCGGGCGGCGGCTCG
>JBKGHK010000214.1:0-14555 GCA_046520375.1 Pyxidicoccus sp. 3LFB2 | reverse complement strand
GCGGCCAGGGCCAGGGCCACGGGCCACCGTCCTCGCGGAAGCCGCACGCGGGTTTGCCGCTCCGGCGCGAAGGCCTCGGGTGCCTCCACGGCCTTCAGGGGCACCGGTCGGCCGCCCAGCGCCTGCAGGCTGAGCAGCTCCAGCTGCATCGCCTCGTGGAGCCCGGAGGCACACGGCTCGCAGCGCGCGAGGTGGTGCCGGAAGTTCTCTTCGTCCACCGCCCCCAGCTCACCGTCCAGGAAGAGATACAGCCTGTTGCAATGCGGACTCATGCGGCTCCCCCTCCACCATCACCACCGGTCAGCGGCAGCAACAGCGCCTTCAGTTCCTTGCGTGCCTGGAACAGCCAGCTGCCCACCGTGCCCTCGGGCACGCCCATGCGCTGGGCGATGGCGCGGTAGCGCAGCCCCGAGGCGTGCAGCTCATACGCCTCGCGCACGCGGGCGTTGGACAGGCGGGCGATGGCGGCCTGGAAGTCCTTGTCGGAGATGCGCTCCCAGGCCTCGTCCGTGCGCGCGTCGGGCGCTTCCACCTCGTCGCCGCGCACCAGCCGCAGCTCGCCGCGCTCCTGCTCCAGCAGCTCCGAGCGGCGCTTGCGGCACAGGTCGAGGAAATGGTTCGTGAGGGCCCGGCACAGCCATGCCCGGTACACGGGCTCCGGCTGCGCGATGAGCGACGCATGGTGTGACAGCGCACGCGTCAGCGCCTCCTGGACCAGGTCTTCCGGGTCCACGCCGCCCTGGCCGCACAGACGCCTCGCCAGGGCCAGCAACATGGGCCGGACACGCCGCGCGAACTCCTCGAAGCCGTCGTGACGCACGTTCTCACTGTAGGCCACCGGGAATGCGAACACGGTGGCACCGCGCAGGACGCTCATCGCCCTCCGCCCTCCTTCCACGCCTGGTCAGAACGCGCTCAGGGGGAATCCTTGAAGGGGGCGTCAGGAAACCGACGCAGTGGCGCGGGGTTCCGCCCGCTGACCGACAGCCCCTCCCGACTTCCGGAAGGGGCTCCGGCCCCAGGCCACCGTCAGCCGGTCGGCTCCTTCGGCGGCGGGTCTCTCACCTCGGGCCGGGCCGATTCCTCGTGGCCGTCGCGGGGCCTCGGGGCAATGCCCGTGGGCTCCTTCGGCGGCGGGTCTCTCACCTCGGGCTTGTCCGCACCCGGCTCATGTTGGCAGCTGAGCATGTCACCATCCCCCTCTCGGCCACGGCGGCCCGCCCTCATGACGGCACCCCGTGCCCGCCCTGACAACGCAGCGGGTGGGGTTCCTTGCGCGAGCCCCCCACCGGCCCACGGCCCTCATTCGAACAGGAGGACGTGGGCAAGCCACCGCGCGTCGTCGGGGTGCTCCTTCAGCCAGCGCGCGCGGGCGTCCCTCAGCGCCGCCGAGGGCCGGGCCCTGCCACGGATGAGCTCGCGCACCTCCTCGAAGAACGCGCCCGCCGTGTCGGGGATGTCCGTCGTGGAGGCCAGCACCACGCTCGCCCCCGCTTCGATGAAGGCCACCGGCAGGCTGAAGGGCTCGTGCAGGTAGGGCGCCGTGCGCGCGGCGCTGCACGTGGCCAGCAGCACCATGGGCGCGCGGGCCAGCCGCGCCTTGCGCACCCGGTCCGCGGTGAGCGCGTAGCGGCCGTCCAGGTCCGGGGCCAGCACCACCAGCGACGCGTCCGACACCGCGGAGCTGAACATTCCATGCGCGTGCAGCTCCACCTCGCTGGCGTCCTCCATGTCCGCCAGCAACTGCGACGGCGTGGCCCGGGCGCCGCGCAGCTCCTCGCGCAGCCGCGCCAGCGCGGGCGGCGAGACGTGGAGCCAGTGGAGCGCCCAGGCAATCGCCGTCGCCGTCGTCTCGTAGCCCGTCACCACCAGCGTCATCAGCTCGTCGCGCAGCACCGCGTCCTCCAGCGGCGCGCCGTCCTCGTACTTCGCGGCCAGCAGCATGCCGAGGATGTCGCCCCGCTCGCTGTCTCCCACCGCGCGCCGGTGCCGCACCTCTTCCAACAGCAGCTGGTCGATGCGCTCCAGGGCCCGCTTGAAGGTGGCCCACGCGCCGGACGCCGCGTCGTCCTCGCGCAGCTGGCTGAGGTTGCCCAGGTTGAACTTGGAGTCATTCAAGAACGCCTGGATGCGCTCGCTGAGCTCCTCGGCGCGGGCACCGCCCTCCAGGCCGAACACCGCCGTCAGGATGACCCGCAGCGACACGCGCTGCATGGCGTCCTGGACGATGACAGTCTGTCCGGGGAGCCAGTCCTGGAGCACCGCCAGGGTGGCCTCGCGCACGAGCGCGCCGTACTGCTCGATGCGCCGCGAGTGGAAGGCCGGCCCCAGCATGCGCCGCTCGCGCTGGTGGGGCTGCTCCTCCAGCAAGAGCAGCGAGTGCGCGCCCAGCAGCGGTCGCAGCACCGCGTTGCCCTCGCCCGCATGCAGCACCGCGGGGTCCGCGCTGAAGATGTCCCGGAGCGCGTCCGGGTGGGAGAACATGGCGTACGTGCCATGGCTGCCGAGCTCGAGCGTGAAGGCATCCCCCAGCCGCTCCCGGCAGCTGCGCAGCAGCTCATAGGGCCGCGCGCGCCACAGCAGCGATTGCTGCACCACGGGCAGCTCCACACGCGGGGGCAGCGGGGGAAGAGTCGTCATGGGGAAGAAGCCCTCGAAGGAGGGGCACGCTACTCCCCCCTGCGCCCTCCAGGTTCGGGCGGTGACTTCCCTACCCTCGGCCGAGTGAACAGCCAGCCTGTCCCCCGCGCGGCGCTTGGACCTCGCATCTGTCCATCAGTGTGCAACAGGCAGGGAATGATACAGAGTCACTCCACACCCTGCTTTGCCTGATTCAATCCAATCTGTATCTTTTTATCAGATGTTGATTTCTAGCCGGGCTGGGCGAGGTGGGCGGGGGCGGGACGTCGGCCGGAGCTGGAGCGCAGGGTGGCTCCAGGAATGGACAACCGGGCCTGACGACCGCGGCCCAGTGAGTGGGGGTTCTTCGATGCAGACCGGCAGCGACACCGATTCCATCCTTCACGCAGTGGTGGCCGCGACGCGCGCGGCGTGCAAGCTGCCCCTGCCCGAGGTCATCGACCGGGGGCACTGCTTCGTCACGGACCTGGGCTTCGACTCGATGAGCATTGCCCGGCTGGCGCTGGAGCTGGAGGACCGCGTGCAGCAGCCGGTGCTGCTGGATGACTGGATTGCCAGTGAGCCAGACCCGTCCGCGCTCACCGTGGGCTCGCTCTGCAACTACGTCGCCGCGCTGGGGTAGCCCATGTCCATGTCCACGAAGCTCTTCGGGACGCAGTGGGTGGGCGATGTGCTGGTGCTGACGCTGGACACGCCGGGCGGTGACTTCAACATCTTCAGCCACGAGGCGGCGGTGCAGCTGCTGGAGCTGCTGGAGGGCGTGGACCGCGAGCGGGTGCGGGCGCTGGTCTTCCGCAGCGCCAAGCCGGGCAGCTTCATCAACGGCGTGGGGCTGATGATGGCGGGCACCGCGCAGGCGCCCGAGGACATCCCGAGGATGACGGAGATGGTGACGCGGGCGTACCGCGCGGTGCGCGAGTTCCCCGCGCCCACCATCGCCGCCATCCGCGGCAACTGCTACGGCTGTGGGGTGGAGTTCTCGCTGCACTGCGACTACCGGGTCGCCGCGCACACGTACGAGACGCACTTCTACATGACCGAAATCGCCGAGTACCTGTTCGTCCCGGCCTTCGGCAGCACGCAGGACCTGCCCCGGCTCATCGGCCTGGAGAGCGCCACGGACGCCCTGCTGTGGGGCGAGCGGTGGTCCGCGCCGGAGGCCATGCGCCGGGGGCTGGTGGATGCCTGCTTCGACGACGCGGACTTCGACGACAGCGTGACGCGCTTCGTGGAGGCGCTGCTGGAGTGTGGAGCGCCCAAGCGCTCGGGCCTGGCGCGGCCGACGCTTGCGCCCGTGACGCCTGGCTTCGAGGCGGACACCCGGGCGCGCATCGCCAGCCTGCCCACCAGCTACCAGCCCGTGTACACGGAGTGCTTCGACCTGATGGTGCACGCCTCGCGGCGGCCCCGAGCGGAGCTGGCGGACTACCAGCGGGAGGTGGAGGCCTGCGGACGCGCGGTGGTGAACCCCATCGCCAAGGCCGCGCTCTCCATCTTCTTCGTGCGGCGGCTCGCGCTGCATCACAGCCTGCGCGAGCACGAGCTGCCGCCGCTCACGCACCTGGTCATCGACACCGGGGACGCGAGGCTGGCCTCGCTCGCGGAGGACCTGCGCACCCGGCGCGTGCGGGGCCTGTCGGTGGACGTGGAGCCCGGCGCGCCGCTGCCCGAGGCTCCGAGACTGCGTGTCGTACGGTACGCCCCGGAGCACGGGCCGCTGCCGGAGGGCACGGTGTCGCTGGCGGTGGACCTGATGACGGGCCCGCTCGAGCACCCCTCGGACCTGGTGCTGTATGCGCCGCTCCTGGAGGCGGGGCTGCCGGTGGTGGAAGTGCGCACCGGGAAGGGCCGCCCCGTCGAGGAGGCGCGCACCCTCTTTGCCGTGCTGCACCGCGCCGGCTTCCACCCGGTGATGTCGCAGGCGACGGGCGAGCCGGTGCTCCAGGCGCTGCTGGGTGCGTACCTGGGGCCGCTGGTGGCGCATGTGCTCGAAGGTGGCGAGGCACGGGACGCCCTGGCCACGGTGCGCACCATCGGCTTCGTGCGCTCCCCCGCGGTGCTCATCCAGGCCCTGCCGCGCACCGCGCTGGCCCTGGCGCTGGCGCCGCACCTGCCAGGGCCGGTGGTGCTCGGGCAGGTGGAAGAGGCGCTGGAGGCGCTCGCCACGGCCGAGGTCCGGGGTGCGCACGGCTCCGCGCCGCTCGCGGATGCGGTGCTCATCTCGCTGCTTGGCTTCACCACCCGCGCGCTCGCGGAGCGCACGCTGGGACACCCCACCGTGGTGGACGTGCTGGCGCGGGAGCTCATCGACTTCCCGCTCGGCTTCGGCAGCCTCTGCCGCTACCTCACGCGCGAGCGGGCGGCCCGGCTGCTCACCTCGGACGCCGTGAAGGCCCTGCTGCCGCGCGAGCCCATGCAGGCACTGGACGTGTTCATCGCCCGGGGCCGCGACTTCTACCCACAGGCAAAGCCGGCGGCCCGTCCGGTTCCCGCGCCGGCCATGGCCACGGAGCCCGGCATGTCAGCGCAGCAGGCCGTGTCCGCCACGCCGTCCGTCGAGGCCCAGGACGCTTCATCCGCTGGGGACGGGCAGGGTGCGCAGTGGACCGTGTCCGCCAGGCCCTCTGTCACCGAGGCCCAGGGCGATTCGCCCACCGGGCAGGGGCTGGACGGACAGCAGGCGGCGCGGTCGCTGTCCGCACAACGCGAGCGACTGTTGGCCTCCGAGTCCCGCGCCGAGACAGAGGCCTCCGCCGCGCCGCGGGACCTGCATGTCTGAGCCCCGCGTCGCCGTCGTCACGGGGGCGGCGGGGGGCATCGGTCGCGCGGTGGTGCAGCGCCTGCTGCGCGCCGGACTGCACGTCGTCGCGACCGACCACTCCGAGCAGCCCCTGCGGGACCTGGCGGAGCTTGGGAAGGACCAGCCGCGCCTGAGCTGCGAGGTGCTGGACGTGGCGGACGTGGAGTCGGTGCGCGGCGCCGCGGCCCGCGTGGACGCGGCCCACCACCGGGTGGACGTGCTCGTCACCTGCGCGGGAGTGTTCCAGCAGATCTCCGCGCTGAAGGACGACGCGGCGGCCGTCGAGCGCGTGCTGCGCATCAACCTCACGGGCACGCTCCACACCACCACGCACTTCGGCGCCATCATGGCGCGCACCGGTGGGCGCATCGTCCATGTGAGCTCCATCGCCGGCCTCACCGGCGCCGCCCTCGCCGGGCCCTATGCCGCGTCGAAGGCGGGGATGGTGGCCCTCACGCAGTCGCACGCGCGCGAGCTGGCGCCCCACGGCATCTCCGTCAACGCGGTGCTCCCGGGCTATGTCGACACGCCCATGGCCGCGCCCATGCGCGCCACGCTGCAGCAGTTCGTCATGCCGCGCGTCCCCTTGCGTCGCTTCGCCCAACCGGACGAAGTCGCCGAGGTCATCGAGTTCCTCGCCACCTGCAAGACGCCGTACCTGACGGGCGCGGCCATCCCCATCGACGGAGGTCTGCATGTCGGCTGAGCATGGGGCGTCGAAGATGCCGAGGAAGCCTGGGCCCGCCATCCTCCCGGGCACCGCGGCTCCGGCGAACACGGTGAGGATTCACGACCCGGGCTCCTTCGTTGGCAGCCCCCGCCCGGCGGTCGAGCCTCCCGTCACGGCATGGCTGCCCGACCCGGCGCTCAGCTTCCCCGAGGCCTTCTTCCTCCGCGTGGAGCAGACCCCGGACCAGCCGGTGCTCCACGCGGTGAGCTTCGTCGGGCGTGAGCCCCAGGCACGGCCCTTCAGCTACGCGGCGCTCGCGAAGGGCATCCACCAGGCCGCGGCCCTGCTCGCGCGCGCGGGCGTCGGGCCGGGGGACGTGGTGCTGCTGTGCGTGTCCCGAGCGGACGCGTTCTTCTCCTTCCTCGTCGCCACGCAGGTGCTGGGCGCCATCCCCGCGCCGCTGCCGTCGATGGCGGATCTACAGATGCAGTCGTACCAGTCGCGCCTCCGCTCGGTGGCCCGTGACGCGAGGCCGCGCGCGCTGGTGGTCGACGACGCGCGGGCCCGTCAGGCGGTGTCCGGGGCGCTGGAGGACGAGACACTCGCCATCGTGGAACTGGCGGAGCTCGACGGCGAGCCCATGCCCCTGGAGCGGCCTCTCGACTGGAGGTGTCGCCCGGGCGGAATCGCCTTCCTCCAGTACACGTCAGGAAGCACCGGCGAGCCCAAGGGCGTGGTGGTGCGGCACGACAACCTCGTGGCCAACATCCGCGCCATCATCGAGGGCGGACGGATGGACGGGCGCGACGCCGTCTACTCGTGGCTGCCCGTGTTCCACGACATGGGGCTGGTGGCCGGGCTGCTGCTGGGCGTGTACCTGGGCATCCCCGCCTACGTCGCCCCGCTGAAGAGCTTCGTCTACCGCCCGGACTCGTGGCTGCGAGCCATCCACCGCTTCCGGGCCACGTTCAGCCCCGCGCCCAACTTCGCCTATCACCTGCTCGCGCACCGCATCCCCGAGAGCGCGCTGCGGGAGCTGGACCTGTCCTCCTGGCGGCTGGCCTTCGACGGGGCCGAGCCCATCGACCCGCTGACGGCCGAGGCCTTCATCCGCCGCTTCGAGCCGGCGGGCTTCCGCGCCAACAGCTTCCGCCCCGCCTATGGCCTGGCCGAGGCCACGCTGGCCGTGTCCTTCGCGCCTCCGGACGCGCCCCTGCGCTGCGACAGCGTGAGCGCGAGGCCCTCACGGCGCGAGGGGAAGCACGGCCCGTGGAGCGGGGCACCGCGGACAGCACCACCTTCATCAGCGTGGGCCGCGCCGTGCCCGGGCACCGGGTGCGCATCCTCTCCACCGAGGACGGCCGCGAGCTGCCCGAGCGACACCTGGGTGAGGTGGCGGTATCGGGGCCGTCCGTGACGCCCGGCTACTTCCATGAGCTGCGCGAGGGCGGCGAGAAGCGCACGGAGCTGCGCACCGGGGACCTGGGCTACCTCGCCGAGGGCGAGCTGTTCATCGTCGACCGGCTGAAGGATTTGCTCGTCGTGGGTGGGCGGAAGCATGCCCCGGCCGACGTGGAGCGCGTGGTGGGGGCCCTGGACGGCGTGCGAGGCGGCGCGGTGGTGGCCTTCAGCGTGCGTGGCTCGGAGGGCACGGAGGAAGTGGTCCTCGCCGTGACACCGGAAGCGGGCGCGGAGCTCACCGCGCTGGAGGTGACGGTGCAGCGGGCCGCGCAGGAGCACTTCGGGTTCCCGCCACGGGTGGTGCTCGTCAAGCCCGGGGCGCTGCCCAAGACGTCCAGCGGGAAGCTGCAGCGCTCGGCCTGCCGCGCGAGGTACCTGGACGGAACGCTCCAGCGCTTCAAGCAGGAGCCGACGAGGGAGTAGCCACGGTCAGCGGCTCGGCAGCTCGCGGAACTCCACTTCCTCGAAGCCCAGGCGCTGCACTGTCTCCACGAAGCGCTCCGTCCCAATGAGCTGCGTCTTGAAGTTGGCGAGCCGGAAGAGGTCGCGATCCGTCGGCAAGGTCGCCGCGTCGATGATGGGTTCCTCTGGGAAGGTGAAGGCCTGACGTCCGCACGTCTCACACGGCGGGGGGAGACGCAGGGGCAGGCAGTCACGATGCAGCATTCCGCGGGGCTCGACCTGAAGCTCCAGCAGCTCGGGCGGGTTCTTGTCCCGGAGGCGAAGCTCCGTCTTGCACCCTAGCAGTCCGCGAAGGCCTTCGGCATGAAGCTGCTCCAGGGACTCCCGTTGGATGAGCAACGTCCATGAATGCAACAGCACGAGCTGCGGGAATGGGCCTCTCCCACTTCCCTTCAGCGGCCCCAATTCTGTTCCTGGCTCGAGTGGCGCGCCTTCCGGCACCAGGGGCCGTACCAACTCCCTCAGCCGGGTGAACTCCGCGAAGTCCTCTTCTACTCGCGCTCCGAACTTCCTGCGGTCCGGCATCCCAGACAGATCCGCAGAGGGATACGCCTCTCCAATCCCTCCTCCGACTTCATCGCAGGTGGGACAGTGGATGCCGGGCAGACACCATCGATGGTCGGCCTGGAGGTTCCACGGATAGCGCGTGGAAGTGTAGTCCTTGTCGAGATTGAACAGGCGCATGGTCAGTAGATGTCCTCCTCTACAACGGGAAACAGAGGAATGGACTTCTTGCCGTAGTACGGCGCAACGGGGCCCGACAGGTCGAATCGGAAGATCATCTGCACCGCAAGGAGATGGATGTCCTGCCGTTTCGCGAGCGGGTTCTTCTTGATGTAGCGGTCCCACTCCGCGTTCCAGGGACCTCCGCTGCCCCCGTAGTGGATTTTCTCGTGAACCTGCTTGTCGATCACCAGCGTCCACTCATGGATGTTGACGCCTCTTTGCGTGAACCACTTTTTGAACGCCTGGGGAAACACATGGTGTTTGACCCACGTTCTCTTGGGCGTGTCCTCCATCTCCTTCTTGAGCCGGGCCGCGTACTGCTCGCTGGTCTCGTTCCACGGGATGATGAAGATGGGCTCCGCATCCGCGGGGAGCCCCTGCATGCTGCCCCAGTAGCGCTGGGGATTGACGGGTGTCGGGAAGGGGCGCGCCGCTCCAGGCGCAGGTGACGCAACAGGCGGCCGCATCGGCATCGCCGCTTGTGCGCGCACGACACTGCCCGGCCCCACGTCCTCGCAGTAATAGAGGGCGCACGCCGCCACACCGCAGACGAACAGGGTGCACCGGTCCGCCCCCGGGTCGTCGCACTCCCCGGCCTTCGCTTCCGCCGTCTCCCATCGCTGCTGGGGGACGCTCGTCGATGCGCAGGCCGTCGCCAGGACAACCAGCAGTATCCAGAGTCTCCTCAAAGCGATTCCCCTCCAGAAGCCCTGCCTGGCGTCAGAGCCCACTCAGCGCCCCGGCGCCACCACACTCCGCGCCTTCTCCAGCATCCGCCGCAGCGGCGCCTCATCCGCGCGCGCCAGCGCCTCGTCCCAGGTGAGCCACTGCACGCCCGTGGACTCGGCCGGGTCATGCACCAGCGCCTCCGGGTTCTCCGCCACCAGCAGGTAGCGCACGTCCAGGTGGTGGTGCTCCGGCTCATCCTTGCGCGCGGGAATCGTGTGGATGTCCACGTCCAGCGGCCGGGGCGCCGAGGGGTGCACGTGGACACGGCAGCCCGTCTCCTCGCGCGCCTCGCGAAGCGCCGTGGCCTCCATCTCCCCGCCATCCACCACGTCCGCATGCCCGCCCGGCTGCAGCCACCGCTTCAGCTTCGCGTGGTGCAGCATCACCACCCGCCCGCCCTCCGGGTCCACCACCACCGCGCTGCCCGTGAAGTGGGCCGTGACCTGCGAGCGGGAGAACGGCGCCTCCAGCGTGGCGGCGTACTGGCGCATGCGCTCCAGGTCCTCGCGCTCCTTGTCGTCCGTGGGGACATGCCGCGCGAGCAGGGTCTGCAGGGAAGTGGAAGCCGATGAGTCCATGCCCGCTCACGTACCGCCGCCCCCGTCCCCGCGCCAGCGCCTTCGCATGGCAGGCGTGCAGGCGCCACGAGCCGGTGTAGGGTGCCGCCCGGGTGTGTTCTCATGCAGGCGCACCCGGGGCGGCCGGCGCCCGGGCAGTGCATGGAGAAATCGAGCAACGCCATGGCGCGCATCCTCGTCATCGATGACCACGACACCCTGCGCGAGGGCATGGCCGTCACCCTCACCCGCTCCGGGCACACCGTCGCCGCCGTGCGCAGCGGCGCGGACGGCCTCGCCTCGTACCGCAAGGCCCCCTTCGACCTCGTCGTCACCGACCTGAAGATGGACGGCATGGACGGCATCGAAGTCACCAAGGCCCTCAAGACGCTGGACCCGGCCGCCGTCGTCATGGTGGTGACGGCCTTCGGCACCATCGAAACGGCCGTGCGCGCCATGCAGGAGGGCGCCTACGACTTCATCACCAAGCCCTTCCCGCCCGAGGTGCTGCGCGCCAAGGTCGACAAGGGCCTGGAGCTGGCCACCACGCGCCGGCAGGTGGAGAAGCTCACCGCGCGCACCGCCGCGCATGACGCGGACGCGGCCCTCACCCATGGCAGCCTCGTGGGCGACAGTGAGCCCATGCACCGGCTCGTCGCCCAGGTGCGCAAGGTGGCCGCGAGCGAGGCCACCGTGCTGGTGCGCGGCGAGAGCGGCACCGGCAAGGAGCTGGTCGCCCGCATGGTCCACCAGATGTCCCCGCGTGCCGCCGGCCCCTTCGTCGTCGTCCACTGCGCCGCCCTGGCGGAGACGCTGCTGGAGAGCGAGCTGTTCGGCCACGAGCGCGGCGCCTTCACCGGCGCGGTGCGTGACAGCCCGGGCCACTTCCGGCTGGCCAACCGGGGCTCGCTCTTCCTCGACGAGGTGGCGGAGATGCCGCTCGATTTGCAGGCGAAGATGCTGCGCGTCCTGGAGACGCGCACCGTCATCCCCGTGGGCGGCCGCGAGCCGGTGCCCGTGGACGTGCGCATCATCGCCGCCACCCACCGGGCCCTGCGCCGCGAGGTGGAGGCAGGCCGCTTCCGCGCCGACCTGATGTACCGGCTGCGGGTGGTGCCCCTCTTCCTGCCCTCGCTGCGTGAGCGCCCGGGAGACATCCTCCCGCTGGCCATGCGCTTCCTGGACGAGCTGCAGCAGCGGGGCTCCCGGCGCGTGGAGCGCTTCTCGCCCGGAGCCCGCCGCCTGCTGGAGGGGCACGCCTGGCCGGGCAACGTGCGCGAGCTGCGCAACGTCATGGAGTACACCTACGTCATCGGCGAGGGCCCCGTGGTGCGCGAGGCGGACCTGCCGCCCGAGTTCTCCGAGCCCCGGCACACCGCTCCCGCGCCTCCCGCCGTTTCACTGGAACCGGAGCAACTGCGCGCCGCGCTCGCCCAGGCGGGAGGCAACCGCTCCGAGGCCGCGCGGCTGCTGGGCATCAGCCGCGTCACGCTGTGGCGCCGCCTGCGAGACATTGGGGGCTCTGGCAACGGTTGAGCGGCCCCGTCTAATGACACACACCCTGCGTGCCCGGTGGGACGCGCGCATCGTGAGTGCGCCGGCCTGGCCTTGTCAGCGACCCAACGGTTGGTCGGCGAGCGACAGAGCCTGCCCTGACTCTCTGGGTGCCCGCCTGAAGGCACACCGGGTTAAAACCCTGCCAATGAAGTTCCTCGGCGAGTTGGACGAAGGCTCTCTTGGACGGACGCAGCGGTGCAATCGCCGCCTCACGGACCCCAACCGCCTGCAGGCGCTCCGGGACACCGGGCTGATGGACACGCCCCGGGAGGAGGCCTTTGACCGTCTCGCCCGGCTGGCGGCCGAGATTCTCAACGTCCCGCTGACCATCGTGTCCCTGGTGGATGCCGACAAGCAGTTCTTCAAAGCAGACTTCGGCCTGCCGTCGCCCTTCAGCGAAACCCGGGAGCTGCCGATTGACGCGTCGCTGTGTCGGTACACCCTCGAGGGCGAGCCCATCATCTCCTCGAACGCCCTGGCCGACCCCTTCCTGAGGTTTCATCCCTCCACGGGGCCCTGGGGCATCGTCGCCATCATCGTGCTCCCGTTGATCAACCCGGACGGGCACGTGCTGGGCACCTTCTGCTGCATCGAGCCCAAGGTGCGCGAGTGGACCCAGCATGAAGTCATGGTGATGCGGGAGCTGACGGCGTCCATCATGACGGAGATCAACCTCCGGAATCAGATTCACAAACTGAAGACCGAGCAGAACCTCCGGGACACGTTCGTCGCGGCGCTGACCCATGACCTGCGCACGCCCCTGACATCGTCGAAGCTGACCGTGCAACTGCTGGGAAGACGCCATGCGGACCTGCCAGGCATCCAGACCTCGGTGGCCCGGGTCACCGAGAGCCTGGACCGCGCGGAACGCATGATTCAGGACCTGCTGGACGCGAGCCACCTCCAGGCCGGAAAGCCCGTGTCCCTGAAGGTGAGCGACTGCGACTTCCATGCGATTGCCGTCCAGGCGCTGGAGGAGCTTGCGTCCGTCTATACGGACCGCTTCGTGCTGAAGGCCGAAGGCACGTTCAAGATGCGGGCGGACCCCATCGGCCTGCGGCGCATCGTCGAGAACCTGGCCTCGAACGCGGCGAAGTACGGCGCGCCGGGCACGCCCATCGAAGTCCTGCTCGGCCGAAGCGGCGAGGAGGTGACGCTGCGGGTGAAGAACCAGGGCAATCCCATCGTCGGGGACGAGCTGCAGAACATCTTCGAGCCCTTCCACCGCTCGAGGTCCGCGAGGGAGAGCGCGGAGAAGGGGTGGGGCCTCGGGCTGCCCCTGGTGAGAGGCTTCGCCGAAGCGCACGGGGGGAGGGCCACCGCGATGAGCTCCACCCAGGATGGGACCTGCTTCACGATTACCCTCCCGCTCCACGCGGTGCCGCCGGGGCTGCGCTCGGACGTTGCGGACGCGGAACGCGTCGGGGCGAACTGGCTCACGGACCTGCGGGGCCCCCGCTCCACGCTCAGCTGACCCGGGCACGGTGGCCTGGCGTCTTCCGCCGTGCCTGACGGGCTCGGCCTCGACGATGTCAGCTGCCGCGGGGCATGCCTCGCGGCACGGAGGGTTTCCCCTCCATCGGCCCACTCCGTCCCCTGTGAACCGCATTGCCTCCTGAGGCCGCGCGCTGTTTCACCCCGGTGTTTCACCCGTTACAGCGAACGGTGTTCCAGCGCACGGCGGCATGGGCCCACGGGGCCTCCCGGCTGCGCGACGTCGCGTCCTCGCGAGGCGGCACCGCCCTCTGGACGGAGGAGACGTGCGGCGTGCGATGAAGCCCCATCCTTGGGGCCGACGTCCACACGGCACCGGTGACTGGCATGCGGATGGCAGTACCGCATCGGGAACCAACCGGCCTTGAGGTGGACCATGCTGTTCCGACAGCTCTTCGATGCGGAGACCTCGACGTACACGTACCTCCTGGCGGACGAGGTCACCCGCGCGGCGGCGCTCATCGACCCGGTGCTGGAGCAGGTGGAGCGGGACCTGAAGCTCATCGAGGAGCTCGGCCTGAAGCTCGTCCTGGTGCTGGAGACGCACGTGCACGCCGACCACGTCACCAGCGCGGGGGAGCTGCGGCAGAAGACGGGCGCCACGGTGGTGGCCTCGGCCCGGGGCGCGCCGTGTGTGAATCGGCAGGTGGCGCACGGCGACGTGGTGCGCCTGGGGAACCTGGAGGTGAAGGTGCTGGAGACGCCGGGCCACACCGACGACAGCCTCAGCTTCCTGTGCGAGGGCCGGCTCTTCACCGGCGACGCGCTGCTCGTCCGCGCCACCGGGCGCACCGACTTCCAGAACGGTGACGCGGGGCAGCTCTACGACACCATCACCGGCCGCCTCTTCACCCTGCCGGAGGAGACGGTGGTGTGCCCGGGCCATGACTACTCCGGGCACACCGCGTCCACCATCGGCGAGGAGAAGCGTCACAACCCCCGCCTGGCCGGGCGCAGCCGGGAGGCCTTCATCACCTTCATGCAGAGCCGTCAGCTCCCGCCGCCGAAGAAGCTGGATGTCGCCGTTCCCGCCAACCTCGCCTGTGGCAAATCATGAGCGCCCTCTTCGACAGCGCCCTGCCCCACCCTCACGGCTACCGCGACGTGGACGTGCGCCAGCTCGCCGCCGAGCCCACGCCGGACGCGCTCCTGGTGGACGTGCGTGAGCCTTCCGAGTTCGACGGCCTCCTCGGCCACCTCGACGGCGCGCGGCTCGTGCCCCTGGCCACGGTGCCCGACGTGGCCGACTCCTGGCCTCGGGACTCGGACGTGCTGCTGGTGTGCCGCTCCGGAGCGCGCTCGGCGAAGGCGGCCGCGCAGCTCGTCGCGCGGGGCTTCACGCGGGTGATGAACCTGCGAGGCGGCATGCTCGCGTGGAACAGCGCGGAGCTGCCCGTGGTGCGCCCACCCCTGGGCCCACCGCCCACGCCGGCCCGCGTCCTCGACACGTTGCTCGCGG
>JBKGHK010000213.1:0-14600 GCA_046520375.1 Pyxidicoccus sp. 3LFB2 | reverse complement strand
CTTCTTCGCGGCCTTCTTCGCCGGCGGGCTTGGGGGCGGGCGTCGCCGGCTCGTAGGCCTCGGGGTTGGAGGCCATGGCCTCCGTGCGCAGCCGCACCCACTCGACCAGCGTGCGCAGGCCCGAGCCCGTGCCACCCTTGCTCAGGTAGCCGCGCTCCTTGGGGCTGTTGGACGGGCCGGCAATGTCCAGGTGCACCCACGGCGTGTCCCCGACGAACTCCTTGAGGAACAGGGCGGCGTTGATGGAGCCGCCCCAGCGCTCGCCGGAGTTCTTCATGTCGGCGACCTCGGAGCGCAGCGCGTCCTTCTGCAGCTCCGTCACCGGCAGGCGCCACATCTCCTCGCCCGCGGTGCGCGCGGCCTGGAGCACCTCGTTCATCGTGTCGTCATGGTCGCCGAAGGCGCCGACGATGTAGTTGCCCAGGGCGATGATGCATGCGCCCGTCAGCGTGGCCAGGTCGATGACGGCGGACGGCTTGTGCTCCACGGCCCAGGTGAGCATGTCGCCCAGCACCAGGCGGCCCTCGGCGTCGGTGTTGGTGATTTCCACCGTCTTGCCCAGCCGCGAGGTGAGGATGTCGCCCGGCTTGTACGCGTTGCCCGAGGGCATGTTCTCGCACGCGCCGACGAAGGCATGCACGGGGAAGGGCGGCTTGAGCGCGGCGATGACCTTCATGGCGCCCAGCACCGCGGCCGAGCCCGCCATGTCCGTCTTCATCTCCACCATGCCCTCGGTGGGCTTGAGAGACAGGCCACCCGAGTCGAACGTAATCGCCTTGCCCACCAGGGCCAGCGGGGCGCGCTTCGCGTCCTTCGCGTTCTTCGGCGTGTAGACGACGTGGATGAGGCGCGGCTCCTCGGTGCTCCCGGCGGTGACGCCGAGGAACATGCCCATGTTGAGCTTCTCGATTTCACGCCGGCCACCGATGGTGACCTCCAGGCCACCTTCCTTCGCCGCCTGCCGCGCGGCCTCGGCCAGCACCGTGGGCGTCACCGCGTTGGGCGGCTCGTTGACGAGGTCCCTCGCCCAGTTGGTGGCGTCCGCCACGCGCCTGGCCAGCGCCAGCGCGTCCTCCAGGGCCTTCGACTTCTCGGTGCCCTCGGGCAGCACCAGGGCGACCTTGTTCACCTTCGCCGGGTTCTTGTCCTCGCGGGCCGAGGACTTGTACTTGTCGAAGCGGTAGGCGCCCAGCTCCAGGCCCTCCACCACCGCGCGCACGGTGCTCTCCGCCGCGTCCGTGGACGGCAGGGCGAAGGCCACCGAGCCCACCTTCAGCCGCAGCGCGGCCTTCACCGCACGCCCGGCGGCCAGGCGCAGCACCTCGGGCTGGAAGCGGGCGCGGTTGCCCAGGCCCAGCAGCAGCACGCGCTCGGCGCCGCCGCGGCCATGCGTGTGGATGATGAAGGACTGCTCGGCCTTGGCCTTGAAACCCTCCTGGGTGGCGGCGCCGCGCAGGCGGCCTTCCAGGGCGGAGTCGGCCGCGGCCAGGGAGGACGGGGCGGTGTCTGCCAGCTCGCCCTCGAAGAGCGGGATGACGAGCAGCTCGCCGCTTGCCTTCGTGACGTCGCCGGAGACGAAGCTGAAATTCATGGGCCGATGAGCTCCTGAACGGATGGAAGGGGATGCGGAAGGCCGCGGACTGTAACGCCCACCCTGTTGCGCGCAAAGCGCTCGATTTCATTCGAGCATTGCAATGATGAGAGGCACTGGATAGCAGTGTGGGGAATGCCCACGCTGCTGATGCATCTGACCGCCATCGAACGGATGGCCGCCAATCCGGGCGACCTCCCGGTGGACTGGGTGCGCGCGCTCGCGGAGGACCTGCCGTATGCGCGCTTCGGCGCGGCGCTGCCGGACCTGCCGCTGTGTGAAGGCGTGCGCGGTGGGCTGTCGGCCTTCCTCCCGGAGCGGGAGCTGCCGCCCTTCGCGCGCCTGTACCACGAGCGCGCGCCGGTGGGCTTCGGCCTGAAGATGGCGGAGCTCGTGGCCACCGGCGCGGCTGGTGGCAACGAGGCGGGGCTCGCGCTGGCTGGCGGGCTACTTCACGCACCGTGTGGCATGGACCGGCGTGGCTTGTACCCCCGTGGTGGACCGGACTGGTGCTCCGGCACCGCCGGACGGGGCGAGCGCGCACGGGACGCGCACCGTGAAATCGAGTGGGCGCAGACGCTCTTCTACCTGCGCGAGCTGCACGGCGTGGACCTGCTGGGCACGCCCCGGCTGCGCGAGAAGTGTCAGGTGGTGAAGAGTCCGGGCTTCCCATGGCGGGGCATCGGCCGCGGCATCTACGAGCTGGTGCGCCTGTCATCGCAGGAGCGCGTGGGCCAGGCCCCGTCCAAGGCGGACGTGGATGGCTGGGTGCGCGGGCTGTACATCTCCGGACTCTTCCTCTCCAGCCCCATGGGCCGGGCGCGCGCGCTGCCGGCGTACGCGCACCTGTCCTTCCAGGAGCTGTACCGCAACGACGCCTTCGACTACTCGGCGGAGGTGGAAGGGGCGCTGGAGTCGGCGCGGGGCGTGCTGCGCAGGTTGCACGGCTACATGGCGAGGGGCACCTTCACGCCACGTACGCGCGCGCGCTTCCTCGAGGTGTTCCCCGAGGGAACGCTGGGCGCGTGTGCCGCGTAGCGTCGTCGTGAGTTGACGCACCCTCACAGTTCCTCGCGCGTAGAGCAGGCATCCTGGCGAGCATTCTGCCCACGGGGGGAATGCCGCTGTCCGAACCCGGGGACCGCTCCTATCCTCGTCGAGGAATGACGGTCCTACTCCTCATGGTGGCGGGCGGCCTCGCGGGCTCTCTCGGGGCGATGCTTGGCATTGGGGGAGGCATCGTCCTGGTCCCCACGATGGTGTTGGTGTTCGGCATCCCCCTGGAAGAGGCGGTGCCGGCGAGCCTCATGTGCGTGGTGGCCAACTCCTGCGCGGCGGCCGCGGGCTATGTGAACAACCACCTGAGCGACATCCGGCTGGGGCTGACGCTGGAGCTGGCCACGGTGATGGGGGCCATCGTCGGCGGGCTTTTGGCGGCGATGGTGGCTCCGGCGATGGTGGCGGTGGTGTTCGGCCTGTTCACCCTCTATGTCGCCCTGCAGATGATGCTGCTGCGCTCGCCGAAGCAGGAGCCGGCGACGCTGAATGACTACGCGCCGACGAACTACCCGCTGGGCATCTCCGGCTCCTTCGTCGCGGGCGGGCTGTCCTCGCTGCTGGGCGTGGGCGGCGGTCCGCTGAAGGTGCCGCTGATGAGCTACGGCATGCGGGTGCCCTTCAAGGTGGCCAGCGCCACCAGCAACCTGATGATTGGCGTGACGGGGGCCGCGAGCGTGGCCGCCTATGCGCTGCGAGGGCACCTGAAGCTGGCGCTGGTGTCTCCGCTGGTGGTGGGCGTGTTGGTGGGTGCGTACATCGGCGGCCGGCTGATGCCGAAGATGCCCACGGCGGTGCTGAAGAAGCTCTTCGCGGTGGTGCTGCTGGTGGTGGCGAGCCAGATGCTGTGGAAGGGAGGGGCGGGACTGTGGCCGAGCATGGTGAAGTGAGCGAGCCGGAATCATCCGGCACGGATGGACCGGTGGTGTCCGCGGCGGTGATGGCGGACGCGCACGGGGCGCACAACGTGATGACGCCCGGGGCACAGAATGCCCTGGCGCCCGAGGTGGACGCGGAGCCCATCACCCAGCCCGGCCTGGACACGGCGCCGGTGGGGCGGGCGCGGCGCAGGGACCTGGCCGTCGCGGGAGACCGGTGGATTGCCCGCGTGCTGCGCGGCGGCGCGGTGCTCAGCGGGGGGATGTTCGTGGTGTCGCTGGGGCTGGAGGCGCTGCCCCAGTCGGAGAACGTGCACGTCGCCATCGACATGCTCCGCAAGGGCGCGGCGTCGCTGCTGCTGGTGACGCCGGTGGCGCGGCTCGCGGTGGCGGGCACCCTGCTCGGCCTCAAGGGCGAGTGGCGCTACACCGTCATCGCCGCGGGCGTGCTGGGCCTCTTGGCCATCGCCGTCGGCGCCGGCATCCAGGCCTGAAGTGACGTGAGGGCGGAGCGCTCTCCCCGGCGACGGGGATGAGCGCTCAGACTCCGCGCGCGGCGAAGTGCGCGAGCACGTTGCGGACCTTGGCGACCTCGTCCGCGCGGCCCTGCTCCTCGTACAACGGCAGCACCGTCTCGAACTGCTCGCGGGCCGCGGCGAAGTCCTGCTGGTAGTAGCAGGACAGGCCCAAATCCCACCGGGCGCGGGCCTCGTACACGTGGTCGTGCAGCTCCTGGTAGAGCTCCACCGCGCGCAGCAGGTGGGAGCGGGCGCCCTCGTGGTTGCCCAGCAGGCCCTCGGACTCGCCCAGCAGCAGGTGGCCCTGCGCGAGCGCCTCCGGGTCCTCGCCCTGCTCCAGCAGCGGCACGGCCTCCAGGAAGCGCTTGCGGGCGGGCTCGTACTCGCCCTTCTCCATGCGGATGTCGCCGATGTCGAGCAGCAGCCGCGCCACGCGGTCCGGGTTGCGCGTCTGGCGCAGGAGGATGAGGGCCTCCTGGTACTTCTCCTCCGCGGCCTCCGGCTGGCCCATGGCGCGCAGGGACTCGCCGATGCAGGCGCGAGCCAGGGCCTCGCCCTCGCGGTCCTTCGCCTCGTTGAAGAGCATGGCCGCCTGGGCGATGCGTTCAATCGCGCCGCGGTGGTCCTCGAAGTTCGCCTTGACGATTCCCAGGCCGAGCAGGGCCTGGGCCTGGCCGGGCTTGTACTTCGCCTGCTGGAAGAGGCCGAGCGCCTCCTCGTAGCACTCGCGGCTCGCGGCATGGTCCTCGAGCAGGCCGTGCAGCTCCGCGAGGCTCACCAGCCCCTGGCCCACCTCGGTGGGAGAGCCGGTGATGCGCAGCGGGGCCAGCGCGTTCTTCTGCTTCTGGATGGCGTCCAGGATGTGGGCGCGTTGGGTGTCGTCGGGAGCGTGCATGTCGACCTCAGGCGTCGCCACCCTTGCGGCGCCGGGACGGCTTGTCCAACGAATCGTCCTTCTCAGTCCCGTGAGTCCCGTTGACGGTGACCCCGAGGGCGCCATTGAGCGGCAGCACTTCCACCCCGCCGCCATGGGCGTGGGCCGGGCCGCCATTCTCCCCCATGGGGTGGCCGCGCTCCTTCTCCTTGTCGGCCTTCTCGTGGACGAGCAGCGGGGAGAAGAAGCAGTCCTTCTTGGTGTACTCGTCGAAGGCGAAGGCGAAGCGGTAGCTGGCGGCCGCGCGCTGGTTGCAGTCGGTGCGCTCGCAGAAGCGGCAGGAGATGCCAGACGGAATGGCGTCCTTGCGCAGGTCCGTGGTGGGCAGGCCGTAGGCCAGGTACTTCGCGTTCTCCGCGTGGGTGCCCAGGCCGATGGAGTAGGCGGTGCCCTTGACGATGGAGCCTTCAATGGGCTGCAGCTGCACCTTGGCGAAGCAGAAGTACGTCGTCCCGTCCGGCATGATGGAGTACTGCCGCGTAATCTGGGACGGGTTGAGGAAGGCCAGGTGCACGGCCCACTTGGCGCACGAGCCGCCGCCGGTGGCGAAGCGGATGCCGGTGCCGCTGTAGCGCTTGGAGATGTTGCCGGCGATGTCCGCGCGCAGGAAGTGGAAGGGGATGCCGGGGCGCTTGGGGTCCGACAGGTTGCAGAGCCGGTGGGCCACCGTCTCGTAGGTGGAGCCGAAGATGCTGGAGAGCAGCTCCACGTCGTAGCGCGTGCGCTGCACCTCCTTGAAGAAGTCCCCGTAGGGCAGCATCAGCGCGCCGGCGAAGTAGTTGGCCAGGTTCACCTTGATGAGGCGCTCCGTCTCACCGTGGCGCATGCGGCCCGCCACCATGATGCGCTCCACCAGCTTCTCGCGGTCCATCACCAAGAGGCCGATGGACGCGGCAATCTGGAACTTCAGCGGCTGCTCGGTGAGGAAGGGCGACAGGGTGAGCGTCTTCTCCTCCGGGTCCAACCGCCGCACCACCGACGAGCCGCTGGGCGCCGGGTCGTCGAAGAGGACGCGGTAGCCGAAGCGCTCCTCCAGCAGCCGGATGAGCTGGCCGCTGGTGAGCTGGCGCTCCAGGCGCACGTCGCGGCGCAGCGCCTCGGCCTGCTCCTCCAGCTCCGGGAAGTAGTTGCGGTGCTTCTCCAGGAAGTCGCTGACCTCGTCGAAGGGCGAGTAGTCGAAGCGGACGCCCGGCACCGTGCCGTTCTGCGCGCCGCCCTGCGCGCGGGTGCGCTCCTCCACGTTGAGCTGCGCCAGCACGTTCTCCAGCTGGGTGCGCGTGTTCTTGTAGAGGTTGAAGAGCGCGGCCACCGTGCCGGCCAGCTTCGGCTCGGCGGACAGCGACTGGAGCGACTCGGGGTCGATGTCGAGGCTCTTGAGCAGCGGCTCGTCCAGCAGCTTCGCCAGCGCCTCGTCCACGCGGCCCTCGCCCAGCGTGGACATGAACTGCTCGGGGTCCTGGTCGAAGTAGCGCAGCGCCTTCCAGAGCAGCGGGAAGGGCATGACGCGCTTCCCCTTCTCGATGAGGTTCAGGTACGCGGGGGACACGCCCAGGTCCTTGGCCGCGTCAGCCTGCTTGATGTTGCGTGCAAGGCGCAGCCCCCGGAGCTTCAGGCCCACGTTGGCGTTCAGTGCGTTGTCGTTCATGGCCGAGTCGAGGCCCTCAGGGAGCGCGCCAGACCTCGCGCTGATTGGACCTAGGTCCACTCTGCAAACCGATTTACCGATTTGCAATCAACGTTTTTGGCCGGGGGGACCCCTGTATGGCGGGCGACGGAACAGCTGTCCACTGCCTCGGTGGAGCTGTAGAATTGCGCGTAAGCGCATGTAATCACAGTACTTTGGTGCGGTGTGCCGCTGTGCTCGCTTGTGGCTTCGTCGCGGCTTGTCAAAGTTTTACTGGCGCACTGCGCTATACGGAAGGCTGCGCGCCAGTAAACGAGAATTCACGGTTTACAAAGTGAAGGCTTCCACTGGTGGGGGAACCCAGGGGTGGATCATCCAGCGGCCCGGCGGAAGACGAGCGACACGTTGGTGCCGCCGAAGCCGAAGGAGTTGCTCATGACAGCGTCCAGGCGGGCAGGGCGGGCGGTGTTGGGCACGCAGTCCAGGGTGATGCGCGGGTCCTGGCGCTGGAGGTTGATGGTGGGCGGGAGCAACTCGCGGGTGAGGGCGAGGATGCTGATGACGGCCTCGGCGGCGCCGGCCGCGCCATTCATGTGGCCCGTCATGGACTTGGTGGAGGAGATGGCCACGGTGCGCGCGGCGTCGCCGAAGACGCGGGCGATGCCCTCCATCTCCAGCACGTCGCCAATGTCCGTCGAGGTGCCGTGCGCGTTGATGTAGCCGATGTCTGCGGGCGTGAGGCCGGCGTCCTTCAGGGCGCCGCGCATGCTGCGCTGGGCGCCCTCGTGCTCGGGGGCGGGCGCGGTGACGTGGTGCGCGTCGGAGCTGGCGCCATAGCCGGACAGCTCCGCGTAGATGCGCGCGCCCCGGGCGCGGGCGTGCTCCCACTCCTCGAGCACGAGCATGCCGGCCCCCTCGGAGACCACGAAGCCGTCGCGGTCCGCTCGAAGGGGCGGCTGGCCTCCTGGGGGGGCGTCGTTGCGGGTGGACAGGGCCTTCATCGCGGCGAAGCCGCCCACGCCCAGCAGTGAGATGGGGGCCTCGGAGCCGCCGGCCACCGCCACGTCGAACTCGCCGCGCTGGATGCCGCGCATCGCCTCGCCAAGGGCATGGGCGCTGGTGGAGCAGGCGGAGTTGGTGGACCACGAGGGGCCCTTGATTCCGTGGCGCATGGAGACATAGCCGGGCGCCAGGTTGATGATCATCTGGAGGATGAAGAACGGGCTGATGCGGTCCGGCCCCTTCTCCAGCGCCTTGCGGTACGTCTCCTCCAGGCTGGAGATGCCGCCGATGCCGGAGCCGATGATGGCCGCCACGCGCTCGGCATTCTCCGGGGTGATTTTCAGCCCCGAGTCCGCCAGGGCCATGTCCGCCGCCACCACCGCGAACTGCGCGAAGCGGTCCATCCGCCGCGCCTCGCGCCGGTCGATGTAGTCCTCGGGCTGGAAGTCCTTCACCTCGCCGGCGATGCGGCAGTCCAGCCGGCTCGCGTCGAAGAGGGTGATGGGGCCCACGCCACTGCGCCCGCCCACCAGCGCGTCCCAGCTCTTCTCCACCCCCGTACCACAGGGGCTGATGAGCCCCATCCCGGTCACCGCGACTCGTCGCTTCTGCATGGCTCCCTCTCCCCGCACGCGAAGGGGGGCATGCCGGCCTGCCCGCTTCCGCGCGTGCGCTTGATGGGGCTTTGTATTATGAGTATCATGTCATCCGGGCAAGCAGATAAGCCTGACCGTTGCATGCCCCGGGATTCATTGAATGACGGGTATCATTCCAATTGGGAGGAAGCACCGATGAGCCAGGAGCGCACAGGGAGCCGGACCCGGACGGTGACGTGGAGGGATCCGCGCGAGGGCGTGGCCGCGGCGAAGACGCTGTCCGGGCTGGAGTACCTGCGCGCCATCATCCGGGGCGAGGTGCCGGGGGCGCCCATCGCCGAGCTGATGGGCTTCGCCCCGGTGGAGGTGGACGAGGGGCGGGCGGTGTTCGTGGTGGAGCCGGCGGAGTACCACTACAACCCGATTGGCACGGTGCACGGCGGGCTGGCGGCCACGGTGCTGGACTCGGCACTGGCGTGTGCAGTGCACTCCACGCTGCCGGCGGGGTCCGGGTACACCACGCTGGAGCTGCATGTGAACCTGGTGCGCGCGATTGCCCACGACACGGGCCGGCTGACGTGCACCGGAGAGGTCATCCATGTGGGCGGGAGGGTGGCGACGGCGCAGGCGAAGCTGACGGATGCGGCGGGGAAGCTGTATGCCCACGCCACCACCACGTGCATGCTGTTCCGGCCCCCGGGCTCGGGAGGCCGTGAGTAGGAGGGCGAGGCGATGCGGTACGGACCGGAGCACAAGCAGGCCACCCGCGAGCGCATCCTGGCGGCGGCGGAGACCCTCTTCCGCAAGCAGGGCTTCGAGGGCGCGAGCGTGGAGCGCGTCATGCGCGCCGCGGGGCTGACGGTGGGCGGTTTCTATGCCCACTTCGCCTCGAAGGACTCGCTGCTCGCGGAGTCCGTGCGCGCCTTCTTCCAGCGCAACGGGGAACGGTGGCTGGGCGGGCTGGAGGAGCTGCGGGGCGCGGAGTGGCTGAGCCACTTCGTGCGCCGGTACCTCAACCGGCACATCCGCGACAGCATGGAGACAGGGTGCATCCTGCCGTCGGTGCTGTCGGACCTTTCTCGGGGGACTCCGGAGGCGCGCGAGGCCTTCGCCGAAGGGGTGGAGGGCCTGGTGGCGGAGATGGCGGCGCGCGTGCCGGGCGAGGACGGCGTCACCGCGCGGAAGCGGGCCCTGGCGACGGTGACGTCCCTCATCGGGGCCATGACGCTGGCCCGGGCGACGAAGGGGCTGCCCCTGTCGGATGAAATCCTGGAGGCGGCGCGGGAGTTCCTGCTCGCGGGCGGGGAGGGGACGGAGCCGGCTCCGGTGACGGGGAAGAAGTCACACTGAGCGCGGGCCCCGCGTCATGCGCTGACCTGGCCGGGAAAGCCCGGGGGGGCTCACCACCACCGGAGGCCGCCGCGCGGGCCCCGGCGCATCGTGTTCCGCCAGAGCGCATGCGCGCCCACGACCAGCAGCAGCCAGAGGATGCCGAACCCCGCCAGGTACATCCCCACCAGCACGGCGGCCAGGACGTACCAGTGGAAGTGCTCCTTCCAGCGCAGCCGGGCCGGCCTGCCGACGACTTCGCTCACCGGCCGCCAGGGCTCTGTCTCGGCGGTGCGAATCTGGTCCGTCGAGTCCACCAGTCCCGTGGACAGTGCCTGACGGACCTCTTCCAGGCCACCGTAGGACAGCTCACCTTCGGGAGTGCGGATGCGTACAGGCATGGCACATGACTCTACGCCCTCGGACATGAATGTTGTCCACCTGCGGCAGGGCCCCGGCTTCGGGTACCCTGCGCCGCTGTCCCGTTCGGGAACGGCGCAGGTGGACGGAATCAACGTTCCCGGTTCTTGAGTCCACCGGCCTCTCGGGAGCCACCCGCGTCACACGCGGCCTCGAGGTGGGTGGGCGGCGGAGTGTTCCCTCCCGGCGCAAGGCGCGGCGCATCGCCAGGCGTATTCTCGCGTCCGCTGACCGAGCGCTTCGAGGTGAACCGTGGAATGCAGACGCAGCCAGGCTGGCGGCAGTGCTCGGGCCCTTCGCTGGATGGTCTGGGCACATCCGGCCCTCATCATCCTGCTCGCGCTCGCGCACCTGTCCTGCCAGTCGTCCGCGCGGCCTCGTCCCACGGGAGACCCGGCGGCGCTGCGCTACAACCTCACCTACGTGCGCGAGCCCGAGCACGCCATCGACGTGGAGGTGGTGCTCGTGCGCGGCTCCCCACGCGAGTTCCTCTTCAGCGAGCCCGGAGGCGTGGACACCGTCCAGCTCTGGAGCGACGACGGCCAGGTGCGCTCGCTGCGGGTCCGCGAGGGCGGAGTGAGCCTGCCCTCCGGCACGCGCTTCCTGCGCTACCGCTACGCCCTGGACGCCCGCATCCGCGAGCACGGGCCGGGCTTCTTCAGCGGCATCGGCGAGGGCGACGCGCGCCACGTCGCCGGGCGTGAGTACCTCATCCGCCCCCGCGTGGTGACGCCGGAGCTGCGCGTGGAGCTGTACGTCGAGGGCGCGGACGCGCTGCTGCCATGGCAGCCAGGGGAGGGCGGCCTCTACCGGCTGCGCGGCGAGGACCTGGTGGACTCCGGCTTCCACGGCTTCGGTGGGCGCCGCTGCCAGGTCCAGCTGCCCGACGCGGTGCTGGACGTGGCCATCCTCGGCCGCTTCACGCGCCTGGACGACGCGGCCATCTGCACGTGGCTGCGTCAGGCCGCGGAGGAGGTGCGCACCGTGCGCCGCGCCTTTCCCCATCCGCGCATCTCCGTGCGAGTCATCCCCGTGTCCTCGCGCCGAGGCTCCAGCCTCTTCGGCATGGTGCAGTGGAGCTCGCCGCCCAGCGTCTCCATCCTCGTGGGGCAGGACACGGAGGCCTCCGCCTTCGCGCGGGACTGGGTGGCCGTGCACGAGCTGCTGCACCTCACCCACCCTGTCCTCATCCCCCGCGTGCCCTGGCTGTCGGAAGGGCTGGCCACCTACTACACGGAGGTGGCCCGCGCGCGCTCGGGACGGCAGAGCGCGGAGCGGGCATGGGAAGAACTGGTGGACGGCTTCTCGCGCGGCCGGGCCCACGCTGGCGGGCGCACCATGGAGGAGGTGGTGGCGGGCAGTCCCTTCGCGCTCGGCGTCTACTGGACGGGCGCTCTCTTCGCGCTGCACCTCGATGTGGAATTGCGCCGCGTCAGCGGAAACACGCGCCGGCTGGAGGACGTGCTGGAGCTGCTGGCGGAGCGCGGCTCCACGTCGACGTTCGGCGCGTTCGGCGCGGCGGTGGACTCCGTCGCGGGGCAGCCGCTGTTCGACGCGCTGGTGGAGCGACATCTCCGGCAACCTTCTTTTGCGGAGGTGGAAGGTTTGCTAGAAGCCCTGGGCGTCCGAACGGACACGGGCGAAGTCAAGCTGGTGCCGGCCCGGGACAGCCTGTTGCGTGAAGCGTTGGACGGTCGGCGCACCCGCGGCGCCGGCTTCTGAACGGAACTCGCGGGAAAACGCTGTAACCGGCGGACGGGAGCTGCGTACCAGATGCATCCGCGCACCGCTGACAGCCGTAGATGCGTTTCAGATTCCGCACGAGGCCCCCGGCCCCGGCGGGAGGTAGCGCTGTAGTCCACCCCCCAAGCAGTACCGAAAGGAAGCAACACCATGAACGTCAAGACCCTGGCGGCGATCGTCGGCACCCTCTCCCTGTCCGCGCTGGCCACCGGCTGTGCGTCCACCAAGTCCGCGGAGGCCCAGCCGGCCACCGAGACGACGGGCGCCGAGAGCACTGGCACGCCGGCCACCGAGGCGACGGGCACCCAGGAGGCCGCTCCGGCCGCCACGCCGGAGAAGGGCGCCGAGGGCAGCTGCGGCTCCGGTTCCTGCGGCGGCGCGAAGAAGCAGTAGTCGCGCATCAGGCGGGGCCCGGCGAGAGCCGGGGCCCCGCTGTCGTCCGGGCGGTGGGGGAATGCTCCCGCCGCCCGTGTCGTTCCTGCCTCCCGAGGAGGAGTGCCCCGGTGGTGACGTACGCGCGCAGACATGGGCTGAAGCCGCTGGGCGCGGGCATCGGGCTGCGGCGGAGCTTCTACGAGGAGCTGCCCCGCACCGCGCGCGCGCTCGACTGGGTGGAAGTCATCCCGGAGAACTTCCTCTCGCTGGGCGGCCGGCCGCAGCGCACCCTGGACGCCTGCGCGGAGCGGTGGCCGGTGCTGCCGCATGGCGTGGGGCTCGACATCGGCGGGCCGGATGCGCTGGACGTGGACTACGTCACGCGGCTGGCGGCGCTGGTGGCGCGGGTGGATGCGCCGTTCTTCTCGGACCACCTCTGCTATTCGCGGCTGGACGGCGTGTACCTGCATGACCTGCTGCCGCTGCCCTTCACCGAGGCCGCCGTGGAGCACGTGGTGCCGCGCGTGCGCGAGGTGATGGCCCGCGTGGGCCGGCCCTTCCTGCTGGAGAACCCGAGCTACTACGCGCGCATGCCGGGCGGCACGCTGTCGGAAGCGGACTTCCTGCGGCACGTGGTGGAGGAGGCGGACTGCGGGCTGCTGCTGGACGTGAACAACGTCTACGTCAACGCGCTCAACCACGGGTACGACGCGCGCGCCTTCGTGGACGCGCTGCCGCTGGAGCGGGTGGTGCAGGTCCACCTCGCCGGCCACACGCGCTACCCGGACGTCATCATCGACACGCATGGCGACCGCGTCTGCGGCGACGTGTGGACGCTGTACCGCTACGTCCTGGAGCGCACCGGCCCGGTGGCGACGCTCATCGAGTGGGACCAGGACATCCCCTCGCTGGACGCGGTGCTGGACGAGGCGGACGTGGCGCGTGGCGCGCTGCGGGAGGTGGCGGGGCGATGAAGCCGGCGCTGAAGCATTTCTTCGACAGCATGGGCACGTACCTCGCCCGCCCCGGCGCGGAGTCGCTGGAGCGGCTGTACGCGGATCACCCGGGCTGGGATGCGCCGCGCGGGCGCGTGGCCGTGTATGGCGACTTCGTGCGCGGGCATGTGCGCGGGGTGCTGGAGAAGGTCTTCCCGCTCGTGCGCGGGGGGGTGGGGGCGGAGGCGTGGGGCGCGCTGGTGGAGGGCTACACGCTGACGCGGCCCGCTCGGCACCATGAGCTGAACCACCTGGCGGAGGGCTTCCCGGCCTTTGTCGCGGACGCCGCGGTGTCACAAGGCCTGGCGGCCTTCGTTCCCGCGCTGGCGCGCTTCGAGTGGGCGGACTTCGCGGTGTTCGCCTCGGAGGAGGCCGTGCCGGAGCGGGTGGAGCGGCTGACGGCCAACCCCACGCTGGCCGTGCTGGAGCATCCCTTCCATCTCTGCGCGTACGTGCGGGCGCGAGGGGCACGGGCGGAGCCCGAGGCGGGGCAGGAGCTGGCGCTGCTGTGGCGTCACCCGGAGCACCTCGTCACCTGGTACGTGGAGGCCACGCCGCCCGCGCTGCTGGTGCTGAAGATGGCGGTGGAGGGGCTCTCCGCCGCGGACGTTGCGGCGGCCACTGGCATGCCCGAGGCGGAGCTGAGGAACTCGGTAGAGCGCTTCTCCCGCGACGGGCTGGTGCTGGCGCCGCGCGGCACCGAACGCTGAATCACCAGGCACCGTCGGATTCCGGCGGCTGATGCAGCGACCAGCCCTGTGCTCCCGGACTCCGCGGCCCGTCGTGGCCTCGCCTGTTCAGTCCGAATCGGCGAGGGGCACGCGCTTCCCGACTACGGTCCCGAGTACGTCGCCACGCCCTTGTCGGTGCCGATGTAGCGGACGCCCTCCGGCCCCGCGAGCAGTGCACGCACGTCCGGGTCGGGCAGTCCCTCCCGCTCGGTGAACAGCGTGACGATGTCCGCCTGGATGTCGTAGCGCACCAGCCCGCGTCCGGTGCCGGCCCACAGGACATCCCGGCTGCCCGTGCCCGAGGCCTGCCGCTCGAAGAGGAGCGCATGCACCGTCTCGTCGGGCAGGGCCCACGGAGCGCCACGCAGTGCCGGGCCAGGACGTCCCAGCGCACTGAAGCCCCGGGGCGTCCCCGCGAACACCTGGCCCTCGGGGCCCACGGCCACGGACAGCACGTCCTTGTCGGGCACCGCGGGCGCACGTGGAGCGTCACCGTCACCTGCGCGAGCGCCGGCTCGAAGACGTCCTCCACCTGCACCGTCACCTCGGCGAGCCCGGCGGACGTCGCGGCCCAGGCCTTCACCCGCGTGGCGGTGGAAGCAGGGGAGACGACGACGTGCCGCACCTCGCGCCCCTCCAGCAGGCGCTGGCCCACGATGACGCCCGGACGTCCTCCCGAGGAGGGATTGCTCGCACGGGTGAGGACCAGCCCCCGGTCCGTGCCCAGCAGCAGCAGGTCCGGCGACTCCAGCGCGGCCACCGCCGTCACCCGGTCCTCCGCGGCGCCCAGCGGCCCGCCCGCGAAGCG
>JBKGHK010000212.1:0-14669 GCA_046520375.1 Pyxidicoccus sp. 3LFB2 | reverse complement strand
CTCGCTCCGGACGAGAGCCTCCCTCCGCCGCCCCTGCCTGCGCGGGTGTGAAGCGGGCGTCCGAGCGCGCCTGCCCGCGACATGCCTCGCACGGGCCGTGCGCGTGTGCCATCTCCGGCAGGCAGCCCGAGGAGGCGGGGCGCCTCGGGCGCCCCACGCTCCGGGCGTGGTAAGGACGGCGCATGTCGAGATTCAGGGTTCGTTGGGGCCGCCTGCTGGCGACGCTCTGTGGCGTGGGGCTGCTGGTGGGCGGCGTGAAGCTGCTCACCGCGGAACTGCCTCCCGCGCCGTCCCATGCCCGGGCCGTGCCGGACCTGAAGGCCCTGCCCGAGGTGGAGGTCTGCTGGCTGGAGCTGTCGCGGAGTGACGTCTGGGGCCAGCTGGGCACGGCGGGCCTCACGCGCACGGGCGCCTGGCGGAACACGGCCTCCGGGCTGCTGGTGCGGCACCCCCAGGGCGACGTGCTCATCGACGCGGGCTACAGCCCGAACGTGCACGAGGAGGTGAAGAAGAGCCCTCCGCTCACGCGCTTCTTCAGCGAGTCGGCGCTGCGAGGGCTGCGTGACAGGTCCACGCTGGCGGCGGCGTTCCAGCAGGTGGGCGCCTCTCCGGAGGGGCTGAAGTGGTTCATCCCCTCGCACGCGCACCTGGACCACCTGGGCGGCATGGTGGAGCTGCGGCAGGTGCCGGTGCTGCTGCCGGCGGAGGAGAAGGCGCTCATCGAGAGCTGGCGGACGCGCAAGGAAGTCTTTCCCGAGCATGCCCAGGCGGTGGAGGGGCGCATGACGGCCATGGCCTTCCTGCCCCGGCCCTACGAGAACTTCGACGAGAGCTTCGACGTCTTCGGGGACGGCGCGCTGGTGGTGGCGCGGATTCCCGGCCACACTCCGGGCAGCATCGCCACCTTCGTGAACCTCTCGCCCGAGCGGCGGCTGGTGCACGTGGGCGACACCGTCAACCTCGTCGAGTCGGTGGAGCGGCGCCTGCCCAAGAGCACGCTGCTCCAGTTCTTCACGGACACGGACGCGCGGGCCGCGCGAGAGCAGGTGGCGCGGCTCTCCCAGCTGCATGAGCAGGCCCCCGGGCTGCACTTCCTCCCCGCGCATGACCGTGACGCGTGGGAGAAGTTCTTCGGAAGCGCACAGCGCTGCGTGAAGGCGCGGTAGCCAGAGGAGCCACCGGTGTTGGACGTGGAAGTCGCGCGGAAGCTGGAGGCGGAGGTGCGGGCCGTGGTGTCGGAGGCGCCCGCGCCGACGTCGGAGGCCCTGCTCCAGGAGGGGGAGGCGCCCTCCGTGGCGCATGCCTGGCTCCTGCTGTGCCTGATTCGTCAGGTCAGCCGGCAGCGCTGGGTGATGCAGATGGTGAAGGAGCGCATCCACGGACGTGACGTCGACGAAGAAGAAGGCGACGTGCCGGGGTATGCGGGCTGGCGCTACAACTTCCACGGCATCGGCTGCTGCTTCGAGGGCCCGGGCGAGCTCATCGACGTGGACTTCCATGACGAGGAGGGCGCGTCCATCGACGCGTACTTCTTCGCCCAGCGCATCGAATCGCTCACCGAGCCCGAGCTGCCCGAGGCCCGCCTCCAGGCGCTGCTGCCCGGCGTGTCGCTGCTGGCGGCGGCCATCGATGACCTGCGCGCGGTGGGACTCTTCGGTCAGCCCCAGCGGCAGAACGTCATCCGGCTCCCGGCCCGGCTGGAGGAACTCGCGGAGACGGCGGTGGCGCTGGACTTGTCGGGCGACGAGGCCACCGCGCAGTGTCTGGCGCACCTGCGCGACTTCGAGGCGCTGGCGGAGCGTCCGGGCGGAGCGGTGTTCCAGGCGAAGGCCGAGGCGGTGCGCCAGGCCCGGCGCACCTGGCTCCTCGCGCATGCCGGCAGCCCCTGGACGGCGGGTGACGCGCTGGAGGCCCTGGAGTCGCTCTCCACGGACGAAGAGCAGGTCCGTGCCTGCACGCGGCTCATCGAGCATGGCCCGGTGTCCTCGGCGACGGCGGAGGCCGTGAATCGGCTGGACAGGATGCCCGGTGCCGCGGGCCGTGACGCCGTGCTGCGCCTCGCCCTGGAGCGCCTGTCCGCCGCGGAGCACCACCCCTATCCCATGCACGCCGCCGCGCACTACCTCCTGAAGCGCGGCATCGAGCGGGAGCGTGTCATCGAGGCGATGCTCGCCTTCGCGCGGGTGGACCCGGTGAAGGGCTACGGAGGCAATCCGTTCATCGGAGAGTTCGCCCTGCTCGCGCTGGAGCATGCGCACGAGCATGCGCGGGAGCTGGTCCGGCTCGCGCTGCGCTCCTCCGTGCCCGCCGAGCGTCAGCGCATCACCGCCGTGCTCTTCGTGTTGGACCGGCCCTGGTGTCACCATGAGCTGGCGGCGGCCCTCCAGGGAATGGGCCGGGAGCCGGGGGCCATGGCGCTCGTGGTGGCGCTGTCCCGGAGCCGCTCGGACCTGGCGCGTGCCATGGCCGCGCGCTGGCGCAGGGAGAACCCGCTGCCCCCCTCGGAGGGCCCGGGCTTCACCTGGGACGAGGTGGAGGAGGAGAACGCGGCCTCGTGGCTGGACCATGAGCTGACGAAGGCCACGAAGTGGGTGGAGATTGCCGGAGCGCTCGTCCCCGAGACGCTGGACTGACGCCGTCCCTGTCTAGCGTCCGGCGCGCACCGCCGTCAGCAGGTCCAGATGCAGGTAGCGCGCCTTCGGCTGTCCTGGCTTGAAGAGGAACACCAACTCCAGCCCGTCCGCCGTCCGGAAGCTGTCCTGCCGCACGCGCTGGAGCGGCTTCGCGGCATCCGTCGTCAGCACGAGCTGCTTCCCATCCCACGACACCGCGAAGCTCACCAGGTCCGCGTGGCGGTACGTGCCGGTGTAGCGCCCCGCCTCGGCGTCCGTGAGCGGCGGGGCATCCGGAGCAGGGGGCGGCTGCTCCGGCAGGGCGAACACCGCCTTCGAGATGACGTCGAGCGACTGGCGCAGCGTGACGCCATTCTTGTTGGTGAGGAGGATGACGGCGCCCTGCTGCTCCGGCAGGAAGCGGACGTGGGAGCCGTACCCCCGGCGCACGCCGCCATGCTCGAACACCTCCGTCCCTCCGAGGCGGAGCCGCACCAGGCCGAAGCCATACCGCGCCTCCTCCGGCCCCACGCCGGGCAGGGGCGCGTGCGCGGTGAAGAAGTCCCGCACGGCTGCCTCGGACAGCACGCGGCGCTCACCGTCCAGGCCGCCTCGCACCACGAGGGACGCGAAGCGCGCCAGCTCGCGAGCGGAGGAGAACGCCGAGCCCGCCGGGTACATCGCCGTATTCTCCGCCATGGGACGGACGACCTTCAGCACGGTGCCGCTCTCCTCGTGGCCCTGGGCGAAGTCGGAGGTGATGGCCTCCAGCGGGCGCAGCGTGCTGCGCTCCATGCCGAGCGGCTGGAACAGCGTCTCGCGCATCGTGTCCGCATAGGGCTTGCCGTGGAGGCGCTCCAGCACGAGCCCCGCGAGCCAGTACCCGGGCCCGCTGTACGAGAAGACGTCGCCCGGAGGCGCGAAGAGGTAGTCGCCCTTCCAGCCGCGCACCATCCGCCCCAGGGCCTCGTCGTCCTTCGACTGCACGGAGGGCGACGCCTCGCGCAGGCCCGCGGTGTGCGACAGGAGCTGGCGCGGCGTCACCCTGCCCAGGGCCGGGTGCACGTCCTTCACGTACGCGCGCACCGGCATGTCCAGGCCGAGCCGCCCCTTCGCCGCCGCGTCGAGCGTCGCCAGGGCGGTGAGCATCTTCGTGGTGGAGCCCAGGCGGAACAGCGTGTCCGGCGTGACGGGCGTGCGCTCCTCGCTGCTGCGCACCCCGAAGGCGCGCAGGTAGACAGTCTGTCCGCCCCGAATCACGGCGACGGCCGCGCCGGGAGCGCCGGACGCGCGCAGCTCCTCCTCGACGGCGCGGGTGATGGCCGCCTCCTGCTCCGGAGTCAGCGGCGCCGGTGCGGCGCCTCCCGTCAGGGCCACCAGCACCACCAGCAAGGCAGCCATCCGTGGCGGGGCCTGTCTCGTCATGTCCAGCTCCTCCGGCGGGCGGGCATCCGGCCCTACCGACAGCGGATGCCCGCCCGGCATTCCCGCGCGCTCCAACGCGAACGGGGCGGGCTGCTTCGGCTGCCACAACCCTGTAGCCCCGCACACGGCGAGCCCCGCGTGCGCGCGACACGCCAGGAGTCACTTGGCACCCGGAGGCTCGTGACTATCTTGGCGCGCACACTCAGGCGCCGGGGCCTTTCGCCCTGGCGCCCCGCACGAGGAGGAACACATGCAGGCGAAGACGCTGCTGGCGCTGGCCCTGGGCGCGCTGGTGCTGGGCACGGGCTGCTCCCGCAACACGCGCGACAGCGCGAAGAGCGACACGGAGCAGGCCGGCGAGAAGGTCGAGGACACCGCCGAGAAGGCCGGCGACAAGATTGAAGACACCGCCGAGGAGGCCGGTGACAAGGTCGAGGACGCGACCGACAACTAGGCTTCAGCAGTGACACGGCGGCCCGCTCCCGGAAGGTGTCCGGAGCGGGCCGCGGTGCGTTTCAGCCAGGCCGCCTCAGTAGAAGCTGCCCGAGGTGAAGTCGTAGTACGACGACGTGGTGCCCCAGCGGAACCAGGCGCCAGACAGCCGGCCCCTGCCGCCAACGACGTCGGCCATCGTCGGGTCGCTGTAGTACGTGTACTCGTAGTCCTGGCCCGTGCTGTCGAGCAGCGCCTCCTCGCTCATGGAGGCCTGGCCCGGCGCGTTCGCTTCAGCTGCCGCGGCGCCCCCGGACATCAGCATTCCGGCGGCCAGCAGCGCGCTTCCGATGAAGTTCCTTGCCTGCATGCGTGCCTCTCGATTCGAGCTGCGAGGGTTCAAGTCCTTTTCACCGTAACGCAGCAAAATGCGTTGGCCAGGCGAGCCGGAAAGATTGGCGCGCCAGTGACGGCGACGGTGGCCATGAGGCCCACCTCCACCGCGAGCACCTCACCTCGCGTGGTGAAGCGTGCCGGGACAACCCAGGGCGTCCACCCGGCCAGGACGCGCGCGTACAACGCACGTGCACGGCAGGCCCGCGGGGCGTATGGAACGGCGTGTGAGCGCGACCGACCCCCGTGGCATCCTCTTCGACCTCGACGGCACGCTGGTGGACTCGCTGCCGGACATCATCGACAGCTTCATGCATGGCTTCGCGCACCTGGGGCTGCCGGTGCCCGCGTACGCGGAGGTGCGGGCCCTCATCGGCCAGCCGCTGGATGTCATGTACAACCAGTTCGCGCCCGAGCACGTGCCCGCCCTGTGCGTGGCCTACCGCGAGCACTACCCGCGCAACTTCCTCAACCGCTCACGTCCCTTCCCGGGAGTGGAGCGCGTGTTGCGCACGCTGCGCGAGCGGGGCTACCTCCTCGCCGTCGCCACCACCAAGCGCAGCGACATGGCGCGGCGCTTCGTGGACGCGCTGGGGCTGGCGGACCTGCTGCACCACGTGCAGGGCACGGATGGCTTCCCTCACAAGCCCGCGCCGGACGTGCTCCACCGCGCCCTCGCGGCGCTGGGCACCGGGGGGCTGTGGATGGTGGGGGACACCACGCTGGACCTGCGCGCCGGCCAGGCCGCGGGCCTGCGCACCTACGCCGTGACGTGGGGCACGCACTCCCCGGAGGAGCTGGCCAGCGCCACGCCGGATGAGCTGCAGCCCGACCTGGAGCGGCTGCTGGCCCACCTGCCGCCCCGGGCCTGAGCCGCTCAGCCTTCGTTGAGGCGCAGGCGGCCGAGGTTGCCGGCCTCCTCCGCGAACCCCGGCGCCCCGGTGCCGGGAGCCGTGGCGAAGTTGTGGACAGAACGGAAGCCGCATCGTGACATCCGGAGCCCGTCCTCCCTCGACAGGGTCGTGGGAATGTCAGCGGTCCGGCGCGCCGCGCCTCCGTCCCAACTCTGCTCCTGGAGCCCTCATGAAGAACGCCTTCGCCTCCCTGCTCACCCTCGCGCTGCTCGCGCTCGTCACCGGTTGCAAGGGAGGGGACAAGGACTCGAAAGCGCCCGCGGGCGGTGCGGACAAGGCGGAGGCCAGCGCCCCACAGGCCAGCGGCAACGCGCTGACCATCAAGGGCAGTGACACCATGGTCATCCTCGGCCAGCAGTGGGCCGAGGCCTTCATGAAGGCGAAGCCGGACCAGCGCATCCAGGTGACGGGCGGAGGCTCGGGCACGGGCATCGCGGCGCTGCTCAACGGCACCACCGAGATTGCGATGTCCAGCCGCGCCATCAAACCCGCCGAGGCCCAGCAGGTGCAGACGCGGCACAAGGTGCAACCGAAGCAGACGGCGGTGGCCCGCGACGGCGTCACCTTCTACGTGCACGAGTCCAACCCGGTGCGGGCGCTGAGCATCGACCAGCTTCAGGCCATCTACCTGGGGGACGTGAAGAGCTGGAAGGAGGTGGGCGGCTCGGACGCGCCCATCGTCGTCTACTCGCGTGAGAATTCGTCGGGCACCTATGTCTTCGTGAAGGACGAGGTGCTCAAGGGCGAGGACTTCACGTCGAGCGCCCTGACGCTGCCGGGCACCGCCGCCGTGGTCAACGCGGTGGGCAAGGAGAAGCACGGCATCGGCTTTGGCGGCGCGGCCTACGGCAAGGGCATCCGCGAGCTGGCGGTGAAGGTCGGCAACGAGGAAGTGGCGCCGAGCGAGGCCAACATCCAGAGCGGCCTGTACCCGCTCAGCCGAGACCTCTTCTTCTACACGCGCGGCGAGCCCTCGGGCGCGGCGAAGGCCTTCATCGACTTCGCCCTCTCTCCCGAGGGGCAGGCCATCGTCACGAAGGTGGGCTACTTCCCGTTGAAGAAGTAGCCAGGCTCGGAAGCCCGGAGGCCCGGACGCGGCGCCGCGCTCAGTCCTCTGCCTGGACGTCCTGGGCCCGGACGCCCCATTCCTCCAGCACCTGGGCCTCGTCCTGGGCGCTCCGCGTCTTCTTGAAGCGGGCGCCCGCCACGCCCTTCACCCGGCGCTCGCACGCGGCCCAGGTGGCGTGGCGCTTCACGGTGCGGCCCACTTCACTGAGATAGGAGTACGCCTTGCTGGAGCCGCTCTTCTCCCCGGGCTTCTTCTCGGGAACGGAGGTGTCGTCGGGCACCGTGTGCACGTCGATGCCGTAGCCCTGCAGGGGCCCGGAGTAGAGCTCGA
The DNA here is from genome assembly GCA_046520375.1 of Pyxidicoccus sp. 3LFB2. Classification (GTDB taxonomy): domain Bacteria; phylum Myxococcota; class Myxococcia; order Myxococcales; family Myxococcaceae; genus Myxococcus. The sequence continues at coordinate 7,494 of JBKGHK010000212.1, read as the reverse complement.
TGGGGCGGCGCTTGGACCAGGCGACGGCGATTTCGTCCACGCGCTCGTTGCCCGGCACGCCCACGTGGCCGCGGACGTACTTCCACTCGATGGCGGCCTCGTCGGGGAAGCTCTGCTTGCGCTGGGCGACCAGGGCCATGAGCCGCTTCCAGTACGCGGCATTGGCCACGTCACCGCCCTCGGCGGTCTTCCACCCGCGCTTGCTCCACCCGAAGGCCCACTTCGTGATGCCCTGGATGACGTAGGTGGAGTCCGTGAGGATGTGCAGCGGCCCGGGCGTGCCCTCCAGGTGGCGCAGCGCCTTGCCGGTGGCGGTCAGCTCCATCCGGTTGTTGGTGGTCTCCGGCTCATGGCCGCCCAGCTCCGTCACCTGCCCGTCGGGCATGACGATGATGACGCCCCAGCCGCCGGGGCCAGGGTTGCCGGAACATGCACCGTCGGTGAACACCAGGATGGGACGACGCTCCATGGCGCCACCCTATGCGGCCACAGCCCGGGGCCGCCAGGGACACGAAGGCCGGGTGCTGCCCCGGAAGGGGAGTGGTGGGGGATGGGGGCACGGCAGCTCCCCGCGCCAGGGCGGGGAGCTGGAAGGGCTCCGAGGTCCCGCGCTACTGGCGGGGGAGCTTGGTCGTCGTCGTGCCAGGCGTCCCGGTGGGCGTGGCGCCGAGCACCTCGGGGCCGCCCACCTTGAGCTGGTTGTGGACGTCCTTCACCCCGAGAACCTCCTCGACGATGTCCTCGATGGTGCGCTTGTCGCGGCGCTCGTCGACGAAGCCGGTCAGCGTGACTTCGCCGTTCTTCACCTGCACCTCCACGTGCTCGGCATTCACCCAGCCGTGCATGAGCCGGTCGTAGATGTCCTCGCGGACGCGGTCATCCGAGCGCGTGTACGCCTTGGGGCCCTTGCCCAGCTTGCGCACGCCCTCGCGCAACCTGTCGCCGAACCGCTCCACGGGGCCCCGCTCGTCGAAGTCGCGGCGGCCCTGGAGTCCCTCGGTCCTGTCACGCGCCACGTAGGTGCCGAAGCCTCCCCGGTCATGGCCGCGGTCGTAGCCCACGTCGCGCTCGGACCAGGTGCCGCCTCCGTAGTTGCCCGTGCCGGTGGAGTAGCCCGCGTACGGCGGAGGACGACCGGGCCAGTCGTTCCCGGAGTAGCCTTGCGAGCGCCCCATGCCGCCGGGGTTGCCCTGGAAGTTGACGCCTGGGTTGTAGTTGTAACCGCCGCCCTGGTCGTAGTCGCGGTTGAAGTCACGGGAGTAGCGCGGGGTGTCCTCGCGGAAGCCCCGGCCCTGGTCCTCGAAGCCGCGACCGAAGCCGCCGCCCGAGTACCCCTGGCCGCCCTGCCACGGGCCGCGCTCCTGCCTTGGTCCCAGGTCGCCACCCCGGTAGCCGTCGTCGACGTCTCGCTCGCGGGCACCCCACCGGTCCCGCTCGTCTCCCAGGTATCGACGATTCTCGTAGTCCCTGTTCGCCATGGCGTACGTCTCCTTGAACGTGCGAATGCGTGTCACGTGACGGTGACTTTTTCGCTGGGGTGTCTTTCCGGTGTCACGAAGGTCCCGCGGCGCACGGAGGCTCGCGGGTCCTCGGCAAGACTGGGACGTCGGCGTCAGGGGGCAACGGGTGTCCGCAACCCGTCTGGCAGTCCGCTCGCTGGGCAGTCACTGGCGTGCGAGGCGCGCGGCTTCGGAGAATAAAGGCCCGAGGTGTGGGGACTCGAGCGGTGCACACCGCACGGGGGTTCAGCTCACTTCAAGCGCGCGAGGTCCGCGGCCGTGTCTACGTCCTCGCCGCCGCCGGGCAGGGGAACCTCGGCGACACGCGAGGGCTCGCGGGCAATCACACCGCGCGCGCCCTGCTCGGAACCAAGCGCTTCGAGCTCCGGGAACACGGCGAGGGAGAACAGCGCTGGCACGCCCCGGGTCTCCTCGTAGGTGGAAGCCACCACGTCCGCACGTGTCCGTTGCCACGTCTCCACCAGGGCCCGCAGGTGCGCGGAGTCCACACGGAGCTGGTCGCACAGCATGACGAGCACGGCGTCCACGGTGCCACCGAGTGCGCGCACTCCGGCGACGAGCGAGCCTCCGGGGCCGGCGGCCCACTCCGCATGCGCCACCGTGTGCACGGGCAGTCCGGACAGCTCCAGGGCCACGGTGTCGCGCTGCGCGCCGAGCACCACCACCACGGGGCCACACTCCGCCGCGAGGGCGATTTCCGCAGCTCGCCGCACCAGCGTCTTCCCCTGGTGGACCACGAGCTGCTTCGGGCGCCCAGCCGCGACGAGCCGCCCGCGGCCAGGACCACGATGCCCACCGTCATGCGAACCTCGGGAATGCATGCAGGTCCACGCGTGACGGGCGCGCCGGGTCCGACACGTCCACCGTCATGCGAACCTCAAGGAGGCATGCAGGGCCACGCGTGACGGGCCCGCCGAGTCCTCCTCTACGCCCACCGTCATGCGAATCTCAGGGACGCATGCAGGGCCACGCGTGACGGGCGCGCCGGGGCCGACTCCGCGCCGACCGTCACGCCAGCTTCCGTGCCGGAGGCGAAGCCTCCGAATGGATGGGGGCCTGCCGCTCGCGCAGCTTGCCGCCTTCGCGCTCCGCCACCACCGCCTGCAGCTCCGCGACGATGGACAGCGCAATCTCCTCCGCGCCCTCCGCGCCCAGGTCCAGCCCCACGGGCGCGTGCAGCTTCGCGAGCTGCGCGGGCGTGGGCGCGGGAGACAGCTCCGCGAGCAATCTCTCGGTGCGCGAGCGGGGACCCAGGATGCCCAGGTAGCGCAGCGACTGCGGCAGCAGCCGGGGCAGCAGCTCCCGGTCCTGCGGCAGGCTGTGCGTCATCAGCACCGCGAGCGTGCGCGGGGACAGGGCCAGCGCATCCACCGCGTCACGGGCCTTCGCCGACATCACCGCGTGCGCCAGGGGGAAGCGCCGCCGCAGCGTCTCCGTGGGGCGGTCCGCCACGACGGTGACCTGCCAGCCCAGGCCCGCGGCCTGCGTCACCACGGGCATCACGTCGAAGCCGCTGCCGAACAGCACGAGCGGGTGGGGAGGCTGCACCACCTCCACCAGCACGTCCGCGCCGCCGCACGGGCCGCTCCACGTGCGTCCCGCCTCCAGCGCCGCACGAGCCGCATCCCGCACGGCCTCTCGCAGGGCGCCCGACAGGTCTCCCTCTTCCGAGCCGTCCTCGCGCATCAGCAGGTCGCGAGCCCACGGCATGGGTGGGGCCTCGGTACACCGTGGCGACGACGGCGCGCCGTCCCGCGTTCCGGGCCTCGGCGGCGAAGGCGAGCGCATCCACGGGGCCGGGCTCGCAGCGCTCCAGCAGCACGTCCACCACGCCGTTGCAGCCGAGCGCGAAGGACAGGCTGCCCTCTTCCTCGGCGGAGTCTCCGGTGGAGTCGTAGCGAAGCACGCGAGGGCCGGTGCTCGTCCAGAAGAAGGCCTTGCGGACGATGTCGGACTCCAGGCATCCGCCGCTCACGCCACCGGCGAGCCAGCCGTCCTCGCTCATCAGCATGCGGGCGCCGGGCTTCCGGTACGACGAGCCGGACACGGCCACGACGGTGGCGAGCACCAGCGGGCCCCGGGCGCGCTGCCGGGCACGAAGGATGGCGTCCAGGTCTTTCATGGGGCGTTCCTCATCTCGACGTAGCGGACCGGACCTCGTGCTCACGGAGGTGCCAGGAGGGGAAGCCTACCACCGCCCCTTCGCGGCCCCGCCACGTGGGAGGGGCCACCCACACGCGGAGGTGTCACCATGGTGACGAAGTGACGGCTCGCGGGAGCAACACCCGACAGGCCGTCTCCCAAGGTGGGTTCACACCCAGCACCGCACTACCGCCGCCCGAGGTGGAATCGCTCCAGCCCGAGCCGTCTCCGCCAGTGGGATTGCGCGCCAGCGCCAGCCTCACCACCGCCCAGGATGGAATCGCTTCAGCCTCGGGCCGGCTCACCCCGCGGGCTTGCGCCCCAGCACCTGCACCACCGCCGCCCGCCCGGTATGGAGCTTCCCCTCCACCACCTTCCGCTCGAACTCGCGCAGCACGGGTAGCTCCAGCCCCGCGAAGTCCTCGTGAAGCTCCTCGGCGGTGTAGAGCGCCTCGCGCATGGGTGGCCCGCCCGTGCGCAGGGCGAGCTGGGCCGGCGTATACGCTTCGAGCACCAGCACGCCACCGGGCCGCAGGCACGCGACGGCGGCACGGTGGACCTGTCGCCGCAGCGGCATGAGCAGGTGGCAGAAGATGATGACCACGACGTCCCACGTCTCCGGCGCGAGGGTGAAGTCGGCCAGGTCGCTCACCACCGTCTCCACCGAAACGCCGCGCTCCACCGCGAGTCGCTCGGCCTTGCGAAGCCCCACGTCCGACGCGTCCACCGCCGTCACCTGGTAGCCGAGCGAGGCGAGGTGGATGGCATTGCGTCCCTCTCCCTCACCCAGGCTGAGCGCGCGCGCGGGAGCGGGAGGCAGCGACGGCGTGGCCTCCACGAGGAAGTCATTGGGCTGTGTCCCGAAGACGTACTCCTGCACGGAGTAACGGCTGTTCCACTGGAGTGCGGCGCCGGGGCGCGGGGCAGACGTCATCACGGGGCTCCATCCGGGCGTTGTCTCTCAAGCCAGGGAGTAGTGGGAAGTCACGATGGCGATTCGAGGCCGCACGCACGACCTTCCGCCGGCTTCACCCCCCCCCGATTCCCTGGAGACACCATGAGCATGGAAGTGATTGCGAGGTTTTCCGCTGTGGGTGTTCGCGTGGTGCGTGCGTCGTTGCTGGGTGCTGTGACGGTTCTGGCCGTGGCCTGTGGTGGGCCCGTGGAAGAGCCCGTGGTGGAGGAGAAGACCCCCGGCACGGAGACGGCCGTGGCGCCGGAGGCCGAGGGCCAGGTCCAGGCGGCGGCAACGTGCTGCTACGCCTGGTGCCGGGACGGCCACCATCAGTTCGTGCCGGTGTCCTACGACTGCAACTACTACTCGGCCCTGATGTGCAACGACGGCCGCCGCGGTCTGGTCAACGCCGAGTGGATTCCCTGCTAAGCCACCGAGACTAAGTTCGTTCAGGGGGAACCGCGCAGAAGCCCGAGTTTTCGGCTTGGGCGGCGAGGCCCTCTGACAGAACTTACCCCGGGTGGCTTAGGCCTCAGACCGCGTGACTGCGGGACGCTTCTCTGAGTGGTGGCGCCTCCACATGCTGCGGTCCAGGTGCCAGAGGCCTTGCTGGCCCGGCCGTGAGGGCTGACCGTCCCACGCTCTCACTCGCGGGCGCGTCTCGGTGTCGACGAGGCGCGCCCGTGCCGCCGACGCAGTCCCAGAGCCCCAAGCATCAGGAGCGCGAGCGGCCCGGCGAACCCGCCGCCCGCCGCGCCGCAGCCGCCGTCGTCCTCTCCATCCGAGCCCGGCGGGTTTCCGGGGCCGGGCGTGGTGCCGGCATCAGCGAGAGTGCCTGCATCAGCGGGAGTGCCCGCATCGTCAGCTGTGCCCGTCCCCGCATCGGCCGTCCCAGCGTCGACCGTCCCGCCATCCGTATCCCCGGGCCCGGGCTGCGGAGCGTCACCGTACGCGCCGATATGGGACGGGCTGGCCTGCGTGCGTCGCTCGCTCGCGGTGTGCTTCCTGTACTGCCAGTCCACGGGATGGCCACTGGCCTCGGCGGGAGGCGCCACCGCCTTGCCCCGCAGCGCCGAGCCCGCCGTCAGGTGGAAGTCCTGACCCGCCAGGCTGACGAAGCCCGGATCGCTGCCGGTGACATTGCCGCCCGTATCCACCACGGAGCCGGTGACGGTGCCGAAGCTGGACACGTAGCCGGGCTTGTACCAGTTGCCCCCGTGGCGCAGCGTGCCCGCCGCATCCGTGAGGGACAGCGCATTGCCCCCGGCGGTCACCACCACGGCATTGCCCGTGACATGCGCGGTCTGCGCGTTGTCGGACAGCCGAAGCAACGTGGTGCGGTTCGTACGGGAGGACACCACGGTGTTGTGGAAGAAGTAGAGGCTGCCGCGATACGTGGAGAGGGTGCCGTTGTCGCCGCCGAAATGGACGACCTGCTGGTTCCCGGCGCCATCCGGCTCCAGCAGCACGTTGCCGTATACGAAGGTGCGCGCGTAGGACGGGTCCGCGCGCAGCGTGGCGCTGGTGGACTCGACCAGGTCCAACTGCCGGTTGCCGCCCTCAATCCAGTTGTACCGGATGACGGTGCCTGCGGAGCGGTCCTTCAGGTTGTTGCCCCCGCAGCCGGAGCAGAGCGGCCCGAAGCGGTTGAACTGGTAGGTGATTCCAAGCGACTCGGTATACGCGTTGTGCTCCAGGATGCTGCCGGAGTTGCCGTTGCCGTGGATGTAATTGCCCTCGACGGTGACGTCCGACGAGGCATTGGCGATGAACAGACCATTGCCGCTGTCCTCCAGCACGTTGCCGCGCAGGGTGATGTGCTCACCCTTCTCGATGAAGATGGCGGCGGCATTGGCGGCGTAGGTGGAAGCGCCATTGCGTCCGGTGAAGGCGCCGCGTGCCCGGCGCAGGTGCAGGTTCTCCACCACGAGGTACGCGGGCACCGTGTCCGCGGGCGTGTTGGCGCCGCCAATCTTGAGGATGCCGCGCTCCTCGTTCCAGTAGTTGAGCTGCGAGCGCGTGGTGGCGCCCTCGCCGACGATGACGGGCAGGTTGCCCGCGGCGTCCTTCACGCCCCGCACGGTGATGGGCGCGGCGGCGGTGCCCCGGCGTCCCAGCACCCACTTCTCCGCGTACGGCGTGGGCCGGGCATGGATGAGCACGGTGTCCCCCGGCACGAGTGACTCCCAGGGCACCGCGCCAATGGAGGTGTACGTCTGGCCGGGGCCGACCCGGTACTCGGCGGCCTGGGCAGCAAGCGACTGGAGCACGACGAACAGGGCGACACGCGTCAGGTGCATGCCGGCGAGTCTGGCGCGCCTGGCGGAGCACGGTCCACACCGCCCCGTCCTTCACCGGGCCCGCTGAAGTGGGCCGGTAGGATTTCACGAGGGGTGCCTGTCTGGGGGACTGGATGAATCGCCGGGCCTGGGGTGTAGTTCCCTTCCGCATGCCCGTGTTGCGCTACGTCTTCACGCTGAACGCCGTGCGCGAGCTCGCCCGGCTGGCTCCGGACATCGCCCGTGCGAGGGCGCAGTCCTCGCTGGACGAGTGTCTCCAGGGCATCCGCGAGGCGTGCACGCTGTCGCTGGGCATGGAGTTCGACACGCTGGTCTGCTTCGACGCGCGCTCCGTGGTCCGCCTGTTCGCGCACGCGGAGCAGGCGCGCATCCTTGCCCGGCTGGTGGACGAGCGGGCGAGACTCCTGGCGGAGCGGGGCGACTTCAAGGCCGCGCTGGAGGACACCGTCTACGCGGGGCAGCTGCTGGCCTGCTCACGCCAGCGCTTCGGCGTGTCGCGAGACGCCCACGCGGCGGAGACGCTGGAGCGCGAGCTGCCTGAGACGGGCTGAACGCGAAGCCCGCGCTCACGACGCGA
>JBKGHK010000211.1:0-14692 GCA_046520375.1 Pyxidicoccus sp. 3LFB2 | reverse complement strand
CTGGACGCGCGGGTGGCCGAGGTGGAGGCCCGTCACGCCGGGGGCGAGGTGCCCCGCCCGCCGCACTGGTCCGGCTTCCGCGTGGTGCCCGACCGCATCGAGTTCTGGCACGCCCGCCCCAGCCGCCTCCATGACCGGCACGTCTACCTGCGCGAGGGCGACGGCTGGCGCACGGAGATGCTCTACCCGTAGCCCTCGTAGCTCCGGGGCCCCGGTGCCCTCGCCGCTACCAGGGGACTTCGACGCCCTGGTAGTCGAAGAACCGCCCGCTCTGCTCGGGCGTCAGGCCGTCGATGATGCGCAGCATGCCCCGCACGGAGTCCGCCGCCGGCAGCGGCGCCTGCGGCCCGCCCATGTCCGTCTGCACCCAGCCGGGGTGCAGCAGCACGGTGGTGAGCCCTTCGGCGCGCAAGTCATGGGCCAGGGTGCGCACGCCCATGTTCAGCGCGGCCTTGGACATGCGGTACGCGTAGGCGCCGCCCTCCGTGTTGTCGGTGACCGAGCCCATGCGCGAGCTGACGTGCGCCACCTTGCGCACGGCGCCGCGGCGCAGCGCGGGCAGCAGCGCGTGGGTGACACGCAGCGGCCCCAGCGCGTTGATGGCGAGCGTGCGGGCCAGGTCCGCGTAGTCCACGTCCGAGAAGCCGCACCACAGCCCGGAGACGCCCGCGTTGTTGATGAGCACGTCCACTGGAGAGGCACAGACATCCGCTGCGAAGGAGCGGATGCTCGCCTCGCTCTCCACGTCCAGCGCGTGGATGCGCAAGCGATTGCCGAGCTCCCGCGCCAGCGGCTCCAGCCGGCGCGCCCCCTCGGGCGAGCGCACTCCCGCGTCGACGGTGTCTCCGCGTCGCAAGAGCTGTTGAACGAATTCGAGACCGATACCTCTGCTCGCACCAGTGATGACGTAGCGCATGAGGTGCATTAACGCGCCGAATGGACTGCGTTGGCAAAACGCACCTGTTGACGAGTGAGGAGTGTGAAGAGGGAATGCAAGGTGGTCACCGGAAGCCCTGCTCTTCGGGCGAGGCTTGCACGTTGGGGCTTCAATGCACTGCTGTCAGAGGAACAACCAATGAAAGTCGCCGTCGTGGGAGGTGGGATTTCCGGGTTGGTGGTGGCGCACAGGTTGCGCTCGCATGGTAGGGATTGCGTGCTCCTGGAGTCCTCCTCCCGGCTCGGAGGCGCGGTGGGGACGCGTGTGCGGGGCGGGTACCTCGTGGAGCAGGGGCCGAACAGCTTCCTGGACCGCGAGCCGGCCACGCGGGAGCTGGCGGCGGCGCTGGGCCTGGAGGGGCGCATCCGCGTGGCGGACCCGGCGGCGAAGCGTCGCTATGTCTACACGCGAGGCAGACTCCGGTCCGTGCCCGCATCACCGCCCGCGTTCCTGGGCTCGGACATCCTTCCGCTGGGCGCACGGCTGCGCGTCATCGGCGAGCTGTTCACCGGCCGTGCACCCCAGGGTGTCGACGAGTCGCTGGCGGACTTCGGCCGCCGCCACCTGGGCCGCACCGCGACGGAGGTGCTGCTGGACGCGGTGCAGACGGGCATCTACGCGGGCAACGTGGAGCGGCTCAGCGTGGGCGCCACCTTCCCGCCGCTGGTGAAGCTGGAGCGCGAGCACCGCAGCCTCATCCTCGGCGCCATCCAGGCCCAGAAGGCCCAGAAGACAGCCCAGAAGGCGCTGCCCGCGGGTGCGGGTGTCACCGGGGGCGTGGCGGCGCCGCCGAAGCTGAGCGGGGCGTTGAGCACCTTCGAGGGCGGCCTGCAGACGCTCATCGACGCGCTGACGGCGGCGCTGGGCGACGTGGTGCACGTGGGCGCGACGGTGGAGGGGCTGGCGCGGGTGGACGGCGGCTGGCGGCTCACGGTGCATGAGCACGGGCGGAGCGCGGAGCTGACGGCGGAGCACGTGGTGCTGGCGGTGCCCTCGCATGTGGCGGAGCGCCTGCTGCGGCCGCTGGACGCGCCGCTCGCCACGCAGTTGGCGGACATCGAATACGCGCCGATTGCCGTCGTGCACCTGGGCTTCGACGCGGGGACGACGCCCGCGCCGGATGGCTTTGGCTTCCTCGTGCCCTCGGGCGAGAAACGGCAACTCCTGGGCGCCATCCACGCCTCCACCACGTTCCCCTTCCGCGTGGAGGGCGGGCGGGTGCTCTACACGTGCATGGTGGGCGGGGCGCGCCAGCCGGAGTTGGTGAAGCGGGAGGAGCCGGAGCTGGTGGCGCTGGCCCGCGAGGAGCTGAAGGCGCTGGCGGGGGTGACGGCGGCCCCGGCCTTCACCGAGGTCATCCGCTGGCCGCTTGGCATCCCCCAGTACAACGTGGGCCACCTGGCGCGGGTGTCCGCCCTCGACGCGGCGCTCCAGCGCTGGCCCGGGCTGCACCTGACGGGCAACGCCTACAAAGGCGTGGGCCTCAATGACTGCATCCGCAATGGCGCGCAGCTGGCGGACGCGCTGGCGGGCCTGACGTAGCCGGACACAGGGCCGGCGACCGCTCATTGCCGGGAATCGACTGCTCGGGCCGGGGGCGCCCGCACCGCCGGGGAAGCCACGTCAGACTGTCGCGGCATGCTTCCCGGAGCCAGGAGCCCCCCATGTCCGCCCTCCCCACTCCCGTCCTCGTCATCGCAGCCATCGTCCTCTTCCCCGTCGTCCTCGCGGGCAGCCTGGTGCTCGACGCCCTGGAGACCGAGGTGGACCCGGGCCCCGCGCGCTGAGCGCCAGGGCGGTGTAGGCTTCCGCTGGAGCATGTCGGAGCAGTCGGAAGCCTCCATCGTCCGCGCCACCCTGAGGGCCCTCGTCGAGCCCCGACGGCTCCTGCCCATCCTCCTGGTGTGCGCGCCGCTGGTCGCCGCCCAGGCGCGCTTCAGCCGCGAGCCGCTCGCCCTCCACCTGGGCGTGCTCATGTGCCTGCTCTTCGTGGCCGTGGCCCCGGTGTCCTACCGCGTCCTCTTCCCGGAGGGGTTGGACTTGAGCCACGGCGGCGTCCGGCTGGTGCTCTACGCCACCGTGGGCAGCGGCGTGGTGCTCACCTCCGGCTTCGTCCTGCCCAAGCTGCTGGGCATGGGCCCCACCTTCCTCACCCAGTCCACCAACCTCGCCGTGTGCGGCGCCCTCTTCCTCGTCGGCGGCTGGGGCCTGGGCCGCGATATCGGCTTCGAGGAGAGCCTCACCCGTGAGCGCGCCCGCGCCGCGCGCTACGCCCTGGAAGCCGAGCAGGCGCAGTTGCTCGCCCTGCGCAGCCACCTGGACCCGCACTTCCTCTTCAACACGCTCAACGCCATCGCCGAGTGGTGCCGCGAGGACGGCGCCGTGGCCGAGGCCGCCGTGCTGAAGCTGTCCACCATGCTCCGCTCGGTGCTCGCGGGCGTGCGCAGCGCCACGTGGCCGCTGGCCCAGGAGCTGGAGCTCATCCGCACCCTGTTCGACCTGCACCTCTTGAGAGACCCGGACCTCTTCCAGCTTGGAATGAACGTTCCTTCCGGCACGGGCGACGTGCCCGTCCCGCCGCTGGTGCTGCTGCCGCTCGCGGAGAACGCCGTGAAGCACGGCCCCGCCGCCGGCCACCGCGGCCCCCTGTCGCTGGACATCACCGTGCGCGGCGACGAGGTGGAGGTGGCGATTGAGAACCCCGGCGCCTCCAAGGGCCCCCGCGAGGGCAGCGCCGGCCTGCCCACCGTGGAGCGCCGCCTGGCCCTGTCCTATGGCGGCCGGGCGCGGCTCGTGCTCGCCAGCACCGAAGACCGGACCCGTGTCACCGTCACCCTGCCCCGCTCGGGCCCCCTGCCTGGAGTCCTCACGTGAGCCCGTCCCTGCGTGTCCTCGTCGCCGATGACGAGCTGCTCGCCCGCAAGCGCCTGTCCCGCCTGCTGGCCGCCTTCCCCGACACCGAGGTGTGCGGCGAGGCCGCGGACGGAGAGGCCGTCCTCGCCGCCGTGCGCGCCGGGGGCGTGGACGTGGTGCTGCTGGACATCCACATGCCCGGCCTCAGCGGCCTGGACGCGCTGGCCCTGCTGCCGGAGGGACGCCCGCGCGTCATCCTCTGCACCGCCCACGCCGAGCATGCCGTGGAGGCCTTCAACCACGGCGCCGTGGACTACGTCCTCAAGCCCGTGGAGCCCGCGCGCCTGCAGAAGGCCCTGGAGCGCGCGCGCGCGCGCCTGGAGGACTCCGGCAGGGCAGCCGCCCGCCCCGGCCGCGGAGAAGCCCGCGACGTCCGCCCCGCCGGCGCGAGGGCTGGCGCGGCTGCCCATCCCCACGCGCCAGGGCATCGTCCTGGTGGACCCGGACACCATTTCGCACGCGGCGCTGGAGGACGAGCTGGTGACGGTGTTCACCGGGCAGGGGGACTTCCTCACCGACTTCACCCTCAACGAGCTGGCGGAGAAGCTGCCCGCGGAGCGCTTCCACCGCGTCCACCGCCGGGCGCTGCTCAACCTGTCGCACGTCACCCGGTTGGAGCCGCTGGAGACGGGCGGCTACCTGGCGCGCACCGCCCGGGGCCACTCGGTGGAGGTGAGCCGCCAGTCCGCGCGCGAGCTGCGGCGCATGCTCGGCCTGCGCCGGGGCGCCGAGGACGAGGGCGCATGAAAAGGTAGATGTCCGGCCGCCCGGCCCCGCGCGAGGAAGCCCCTCGCGTCGGGACGTGAAGCCGGGCCGCGGCGTGAGAGGGCCTCCGTTGCCCCTCCCCTCGGGCGCCTGCGCTCCGCTGCTTCCGCGCCGGCCCGCCTGCGGCCACTTCACTTCACCCTGCTGCGTTGCTGCGTTGCTTCAGGGCCTCGCGGCCCGCGTCACTTCCGTGCGGCTCAGTCCACGCCCACTTCGACGGAGTAGGTCTGGCCGGCGATGTTCTGCGTGAAGACGACGGTGCCATGCTCGGTCCACTGCGGCGCGTAGCCCAGGCCCAGGCTGAACGACTGCTGCACGTTGAGCGCCCGGTCGAAGGCGATGACGCGCACCTCGCCGTTGGTCAGGCTGGTGGTGCTGTACACGACGATGCGGCGGCCGGCCGGCGCCCACTGCACGGTGCTGCTCGAGGCGGGGTTGGGGATGTACGAGGGGCTGTTGCGGACGACGTCCTCGTTCGTCACCTGGTCCAGACCCGAGCCACTCGCCCGGACCTTCCACAGCGACGCCATGCCCGAGCGACGGGTGGACTGGAACAGCAGGCTGCCGCCATCCGGCGTCCAGACGGGCTCGGTGTCGTCCTGGCCCTGCGTCAACCGCGTGGACCGGCCCGAAGAGTCGAGCACATAGAGGTCGGCCTGGACCACCGGGTCGCCCGCATTCCAGGTGTCCGGGAGCTTCGCGTAGGCCACCTTGTCGCCATCCGGCGACACCACCGGCGTGCCGCTGCGCTCCGCGACCAGCTGCGGGTTGCCCTTCCTGTCCACGGTGTACAGCTGCAGCGACGTCGTCTGGTACACGACGATGCGCCGCTCGCTGGCGGACTCCTCGTCGGCGCCGTCCCGCAGTGACTGCGACTCCGAGGCATGCGGCGCGGACACCGGTGCTTCCGTCCCCGGTTCGCCGCACCCGGCCAGCGCCAGGGAAGAAGCCATCCACATCGCGAGGGTCCTACGGGAGAGACGACTTCGGACATCGGCTGGATGCATACACGCTCCTCTGGGTGGAATGCCCTATGAGACGAGGTGGGTCTGACATGTCGGTCAACCCCACCTGGCTGGTCATTTCACGTCAGAATTCCAGAACAATCCACCCCGTCCTGAATGACACCGGCACCCCGTCCACGCGATGTACGCCGGCTTACGGAGACGCGAAGAGCTGGGGGACGCGGGCCGCGTCATCCCCCAGGACTTCGGAGAGGACACGGTAGGCAGGGGTGGGCAGCTCGGTGCCGGCCCGTGCACAGCGCGCCGCCGCGTCCAGGGTGAGCATGGGAGGGGCGCAGTAGGAGTCGCGCCAGTGCGCCACCAACTGCTGGGAGAAGCGCCGGCCCATCTCCTCCACGCGCGACTCGAGCCAGACCTGGGGCGGCGTGAAGGACGCGCGCTGCGGCGACACGTTCGCGTCACTGAAGCTGACGTCGTGCTCGTAGCCGTGCTCGGACAGCTGGTCCTGCAGGACGGCGGAGAGGGGCGCGCGGCGCGAGTCGAGCACGCCGGTGGCGGACAGGGCCACGCGGTGGTCCACCGACAGGCGCAGCGCGTGGTACTCGAAGGTCCGCGTCTCGTCGCGGTACTTGGTGACGGGCACGGTATAGGTGCGCGTGTACGTCCGCGTCTTGGTGACGGTGCGCGTCTTCTTGTTGCCGTCGCCGTCCGTGTACTCCTCCTCCTCGGTGTACGGCTCCTCAATCGTCTCCGTGCGCTCCTCGTGGTCCGTGTAGGGCACCTGCACGGTGTAGGGCGCGGTCAGCTCCACGGAGGTGCTGTCGCGCTCGGTGGAGAAGCGTCCGGCGAGGGAGAACTCCGGCCGCGCCGTGGCGCCGGTGGAGAACCAGGGCGAGGCCTCGAAGGCCGAAACCAGCCGCGCCTGGAGCCGCTGGAGCTGCGCCTCGTTCAGCCCGGACACGTCGCCCTGGAACCCGGGCGGCCCGTACAGCTCCGAAGGCGCGGGGGGCTGCGGCGCGTACTCGCGCCAGTGGTTGCAGTAGCGGAAGACCAGCTCCTTCCAGTGCGGCGTGTCCTCCGTGCTGACGGTCCGCAGCCGCTGACAGGCGTCCTTGCCGCTCTGCAGCACCACGTTCTCCATCTCCTTCTGGATGACGACCATCTCCCGGTGGGCCAGCAGCGGCCGCTTGCGGGCCAGGGCATGCTCCGCCGTCAGCGCCAGCCCCTGCTGGGCCGGAGCGCCGATGAGGGCGCGCAGGTGCTGGTGCGTCCCGCCCATCTCCTCCAGCAGCGAGCTCTCCAGCGCCCCGTTCAGCTTCGAGTTCCACGCGGCCCGGTAGTTGAGGAAGCGCAGGAGGTCCTCCTCCGCGGGCTCGTCCAGCCCCTCCACGCGGTAGCGCCGGGCGTTGCCCAGCAGCTGCTCCAACGCCTTCCACCGCAAATCGTCTCGCGCGGTGACGAGCTCCTGCCGGTAGGGGCTCTTCTTCACCAGGTCGTCGTAGATGGCGGCGGCCTCGACGTACTGGCCCTCGCGGGCCAGGGCATCGGCGCGGCCCCGCAGGGTGGTGCACGCACTCAGCAGCAGCAACGGCAACAGACGGAGAAGGCGGACCATGGGGAAGGCCTGAGGGTACGGCGCGGGGCGCACTGCCAGCCCGCTGACGGACCCGGCAGGCGGATATTCACCGCGCCGCGCGTTTTCTCGCAACCCACCCCCTTCAGCGAGGGGGGCGGGGCCGTCTACTCCACGGGCCAGGTGTGCACGGGCGCTCCGGTCGCGGCATGTTGGAGGTAGCGCTCCAGCATGGCCGCCAGCGCGTCCTGGCGGGGCATGCCCGAGGCTTCCAGGAAGGCCAGCACCTGCCGCTGCCAGCGCGAGCCGGTGCGCCTCAGCGCCACGCGCCGCTCGATGATGCCCAGCATGGCGTCGGCCTCGGCGCCGTCCACGCCGGCCTTCACCAGCCCCTCGCGCGCCATGGGCAGCAGCCGCGACACCAGCTCCACCGCGGACACGGGCCTGGGGCTGGGGGCCGCGTCGGCGGGCCACAACATCTCCGCGTCCAGCCCCTGCCTCGCGGCGCGGATGAAGTTGCCGCACGCGTGGACGAAGGGCAGCGCGGGCAGCAGCGTGTCCACGCCCTTTGCCAGCGCCAGCGTCAGCCCGAGCAGGAACGCGCCATTGGCCACCATGTCCACCACGGTGGGCCCCGCGGGCAGGGCGCGCAGCTCGATGCGCAGGTGGCCGGAGTCCTTCGGGTCATAGATGGCGCGGTTCCAGCTCCACACCGTGCTCTGGTGCAGCCGCAGCTCGTCCAGCCCCGGCAGTCCGCCCGCCTTCACGCGCTCCAGCGGGGACTCGCGGCCCAGCACGGGCAGCAGCGGCGGGTGCAGCGCCACCGACTCGGCGAACAGCTCATAGGCGCCCTCGCGCGCCCAGCCATGCCCGAAAGTCACGCGCGCATGGGGATGGAAGCCGCCCTCTCCCGGCTCGCCCCGGTCGTCCACGGCCTGGCGGAACAGCGCCACCCGCGTCTCCTCCCAGAGCTGCCGCCCCAGGAACAGCGGCGAGTTGCCGGCCACCGCCAGCACCGGCGCCGTCGCCAGCTGCGCCGCGTTGTACAGCCGCGCGAAGTCCCCGGGCGCCACGCGCAGGTGGTACTGGAGCGACGTGTTGGCGCCCTCCAGCGTCACGTCGTCCCAGGTGAGCGCCAGCGCCTCCTTCTCCCCGTGGATGGACACGTGGAAGGGCGAGGCGCGCCGGCGCGGATGGCGCCGACAGCGCGCGGTAGCGGGGCAGCCCCGTCAGCGCGCCACGGCCCAGGTCCGCCTCGCGCAGCGTGGGGAGGATGCCGATGACGGCCACCCGCGCGCCCTGCGTGGCCGCCGCGCGCCGCACCTCGCCCAGGGTGTCCTCGGAACTCCGCCCGCAGCGCGGTGAAGGGCCTGCCCGCAAGTGGCCCCGGGCGCAGGTTGACCTCCAGGTTGAAGCGGTCCAGCTCCAGCGTCACGCGCGGGTCGACGGTCTGCGACAGCACCTGCCGGTTGATGGGCAGCGGGAAGCCCGCCGCGTCCACGAGGCACAGCTCCAGCTCCGCGCCGATGGTGCACGCCCCCACCCCGAAGCCCGGGCGCGCCAGCACCGTGCGCAGCGCCTCCAGACTCTCCTTCAGCCGCCGGGAGAAGCGCTCGTAGTCCTCCGGGCGGAATTCCTCCTGCTGGATGGCCAGACCCATATGGGCTCAGGTTGGGCACGGCCGGCTGCTCCGGCACGAGGGCGGAGGGGCTCGCCGGCCTGCCCGCCTGGCACAGGGGCGGGGGCGGGGGCCGCCCACACCTGGGCCTTGGAAGGCTCCGTCCGCGCCTGTCTGGCGGCGGGCTTCATCCCCATGAGCAGCGTGGGTTCGGAGCCGGGCCTGTGAGACTCCGGGGAGCGCCACGCCCGCCCGGTGTGTTATCTCCGTCCCTGGTCATGCCGTCCGACACGCCCACCAACCTGTACGACTTGACGCGCCCCGCGCTGGGCGCGCTGCTCTCCGGCTGGGGCTTCGGCGCCTACCACCGGGACTTGCTGTGGACGGCGCTGTACCGCAAGCACGTGCGCTCGCTGGACGAAGTGGAGGGCCTGCGCCCGGACCTCCGGGCCGCGCTGGGCGAGCGCACCCGCCTGGGCCACCTCGCCACCCACCACGAGAGCTTCAGCAGCGACGGCTACACCCACAAGCTGCTGCTGCGCCTGGACGACGGCCAGACGATTGAGACCGTCCTGATGCGCTTCAAGGGGCGCGCCACCGTGTGCCTCAGCACACAGGCCGGCTGCGCCATGGGCTGTGTCTTCTGCGCCACCGGACAGATGGGGCTGTCGCGCCACCTGACGCCCGGCGAAATCGTGGGCCAGGTGCTGCACGTCAACCGCATCCTCCGCGAGTCCGGCGAGACGCTGCGCAACGTCGTCCTCATGGGCATGGGCGAGCCGCTGCACAACTACGAGCACACGATGTCCGCGCTGGACGTGCTGGTGGATTCGCTCGGCCTCGCCATGGGCCCGCGCTTCCTCACGCTGAGCACCGTGGGCGTGGTGCCCGGCATCCGTCGGCTGGCGGACGAGGAGCGCCCCGTGCAGCTCGCCGTCAGCCTCCACGGCGCCACCGACGCGGAGCGCGCCGCGCTCGTCCCCGCCGGCCGCCGCTGGCCCCTGGCCGAGCTGATGGACGCGTGCCGCTACTACAGCGAGAAGCGCAAGCGCCGCATCTTCTTCGAGTGGACGCTCATCTCCGGCCGCAACGACACGCCCGAGCACGCGCACACGCTGGGCAGGCTGCTGCACGGCATGGACGCGCACGTCAACGTCATCCCGCTCAACCCCACCGTGGGCTACGACGGCGGGCCCAGCCGCCCCGAGTCGGTGCGCGCCTTCCAGGACGTGCTCACCTCCTACGCGGTGCCCAGCACCGTGCGTCAACGTCGGGGCATCGACATCGACGCGGGCTGTGGGCAACTGAAGGCCGCCGTGGAGCGACCTTCGCGCCGTTCACTTCCTACCAGCCCTTGAGGGTGGGGCGGTCCGCGCGCGCGGGTGTCACCCGCGTCGGGTAGCGTGCGCCGCCCATGTCCACCGCACCCGTTACCACGCCCGCCGCCGCCGCGGGCACCTTCAAGCTGGGAGACCTCACCGTCAATCGCATGGGCTTCGGCGCCATGCGCATCACCGGCGAGGGCATCTGGGGCGAGCCGAAGAACCCCACTGAAGCCAAGGCCGTGCTGCGCCGCGCGGTGGAGCTGGGCGTGCAGCTCATCGACACCGCGGACTCGTACGGGCCCGACGTCTCCGAGCGCCTCATCGGTGAGACGCTCCACCCCTACCCCGCCGGGCTCGTCATCGCCACCAAGGGTGGCCTGCTCCGCCCCGCCCCCGGCAGCTGGAATCGCGACTGCCGCCCCGAGCACCTCACGCGCGCGCTGGAGGGCAGCCTCAAGCGCCTGCGCGTGGAGCGCATCGACGTGTACCAACTCCATGCGGTGGACCCGCGCGTGCCGCTGGAGGACTCGGTGGGTGCGCTCGCGCGCCTGCGTGAGCAGGGGAAGATTCGCCACGTCGCGCTGTCCAACGTCTCCGTGGAGCAGCTGCGCGCCGCGCGGCGCATCGTCCCCATCGTCTCGGTGCAGAACCGCTACAACCTCACGGACCGGCACAGCGACGACGTGCTGGCCGAGTGCGAGCGCGAGGGCCTGGGCTTCATGCCCTACTTCCCCCTGGGCGCCAACGCGCTGACGGGAAGCGCCAGCCCCCTCATCCAGGCAGCGAAGCGCCATGGCGTCACGCCGGGTCAGCTCGCGCTTGCATGGCTGCTGCACCGCTCGCCCGTCATGCTACCGATTCCTGGCACCTCCTCCGTCAAGCACCTGGAGGAGAACACCGCCGCGGCCGCGGTGAAGCTCTCCGCGGACGAGCTGCGTGCGCTGGAGCAGGGTTGACGCAGGGCAAGTGAGATCCCGCCCCCCCGCCACCGACGTGTGTGCGTCCTGTCGATGACGGACACCGTTGGTGAAACCCAAGGGGGGCCCTTGCACGCGACATGGACGTGGGCACATTCTTTCCATCGGCTTCCCCGGGGAGGTGGGCGATGCTTTCCATCCAGGAGCACGCAACGCTGGACGACGCGAGCAGTGACTTGCTCGACTTCATCCTCGAGCCGTTCAACTGGCTCTCAGTCTCGCAGACGGACCCGGCCGCATGGCCCGGGCAGAACACGGTGTACCAACGTCGTGTGGGGCCGCTGCGCATCTGCGCTTCGGTGGACGTGGGCGCCACGCTGGACGTCTACCTGCACGTCGCCTTCCGGGCGCCGGGCCTCACGCCCGTGAAGGCAGCGGACCACCTGGAGGGCTTCCTCAAGCAGCGGCTGCCGCTGACGCCCAACTCCGAGTGGCAGGTCGAGGTCGACGAGCGCCGGTGGATTCACTTCTCCCGGCGCTACGCGGCCCCGCACCTCAAGGCCTGAAGTCACGGCTCAGGCCGTCAGCTCACGGCTTGAGCGGTGACAACTGGTAGTGGCGCAGCGGCTGCGCCACGTTCTTCACCGGCGTCTCCGTCAGGGGACCGAAGCGCAGGCCCTGCACGAAGGGCTCGCGCGAGCCGCCCAGCACGTCCTTCACGCTCTCCATCACCAGCGTCTCCCGGAAGCCCGCCAGCGACTGCAGGCGCGCCGTCTGGTTCATTCCACTGGAGAAGGCCGTGTACTGCCGGTTGGGGCCGAAGAGGCCGCAGTTGGCGTTGGCCAGGTTGACGCCCACCGCCACGCCCAGCCCGGGCAGCTTCACCTTCTGACACAGCGCCGCCACTTCCTCGCGCGCGCCCAGTGACGCGGTGAAGTCCTGGATGTCACACGCGGCCCGCACCGCGGCCTGCGCGCGCTCCAGCCGGCTGCCCTTGAAGAAGGGCGGGCCGAAGAGGCCGATGACGCAGTCGCCCACCATCTTGTCGAAAACACCGCCGTGCTCCCAGATGCAGCCCACGGCGCGCTCGCTCCACTCGTCCACGAAGCGGCCGATGTTGCGCGGGCTGTCGAAGCCGTGCTCGCAGATGCGGGTGAAGCCGTTGATGTCCGCGAAGAGGATGCCGATTTCCTGGTCCTGCGGGCGCAGGTGCTGGGCGTAGTTCGGGTCCTGCAACAGCGCGTCGATGACGGAGGTGGGGAAGAACTGCGACAGGTGGATGCGCTCGCGGTTGTAGTCCAGCAGCCGCTGGCTCAGCGTGGACGCCAACACCCGGATGAGGTCCATGGCGTAGGCGGAGAAGCCCTCGTCGCTCCACACGACAATCTTCCCCAAGGGCTCGCTGGTGGCCGCGCCGGAGATGAGCACCGCCTCGGTGGTGCGGCCGGCGAACAGCTGCCGCAGCGCGGACTCCTCGCCCACGAGCAGGCGCGGGCCGTGCTGGCGGATGGCCTTCTCCAGCACGGGGCCGGGCTGCTCGCCGCTCTCGAACTCCAGGTGCCCGTTGCGATAGGTGCGGTAGTGCAGCACCTGGGGCTGCACGGCGTCGCGGTACAGCAGCAGGAAGCCCGGCAGCCGCACCCGCTGCGCCAGCGTCAGCACCGCCTGGTCCATGCCCGCCTCGAAGACGGGGTTGGCCAGGTGGGCGTTGCACTGGAGGATGAGCTGGTGCTTCTCCGACGCGGTGTGCACGAGGCACAGCACCGTGTCGAGCTGCTCGGCGACGGTGTCCAGCACGCGCAGCACGCGCGCCGTGGCCTCGGGCGAGGTGTGGTCTCCGGGAAACAGCAGGCCGAAGGTGCCCACGCGCGTGCCGGCCACGTCCAGCGGCTGGGTGACGAGCGTGTCGCCCTCCACGCGCCGCGCGCCGGAGGCGCCCTCCAGGAGCAGGCCGGGGAAGCGGTCCCCCCAGTCGCCCTCGCTCCAGGTCTGCTCCGCCAGCTCCTCGTCGCGCGTCGTAATCGCCACGGCCCGCGCGCCGGTGAGCTGGAGGATGGGCGGGAAGCAGCGGCGGAAGGACTGGGTGAGGTTCTCCCGCTCGCGGAGGCTCTCCTCCAGGAGGTCATCCACGGCGCGCTGGAGGGCCCGGAGGGACTTGTACTCCTCCAAGGTGAGGTCGCTGGGCGACGGCTGCGGGTGCGGCGCGTTCGGCATGAACGGGTTTCTACCGCCGCTGGCCCGCCCTGTCACAGGGAGGGCGTGTGGAGCGTGCCGCCCACCACCTGCCCCCGGGCCACCTCGATGACCCAGTAGCCCTCATGGCCCGCCTCGGTGGAGGAGCCGGCGCCGAAAATGTGGGGCCTGTCAGTGGTGGCCGGGTGGTGGTAGCGCTGGTGGATGTGGCCGTGCAGGACGGCGAAGCGCGGGCCGGGCAACAGGCGCAGCAGGGCCTCCGCGTCCCGCAGGCCATGGTTCCACCGGTCCGGGCGGCCCAGCCGGTCGAAGGGCGCGTGGTGGACGATGACCAGCACCGCCCGACCGTCCAGGCGGGGGTCCCTCAGCAGGGCCGCCAGGCCTTCGAGCTGGGCCTCGCCGAGGGAGCCGTAGGGAAAGGCGGGCAGGGGGGCGGCCCGGGTGGACAGCAGGCCCACGACGGCGGCCTCGTCTCCCACGAGCCGGACGAAGGGATAGGCGCCCTCGCGCCGGTACTCGGGCAGGTCGCTGTCCAGCAGCTGGCCGAAGTGGCGCGCGAAGCGGCCGGTGCGGACGCTGCCCGGGGTGAAGACATCGTGGTTGCCGGGGACGACGGTGCAGCGGCGCGGGTCTTCGGCCAGCGGGCCCAGCGCCTTGCGGGCCCCCGCGAACTCCCCTTCGAGCGCGTAGGCGGTGAGGTCTCCGGAGAGGATGAAGTGGTCCACCGCGTGGGCCTCGGCCTCGCGGACGATGGCGGAGAGGACCTGGGGGGCGCGGAGGTACCGCTTCGCGCGGCCACCCAGGGTCAGCTCCACCAGGGCCAGACAGCGCCGCCAGCCCAGCCGACGCAGGGGAATGGCGGAGTAGTCGTCGGTGATGTGGACGTCGGAGCAGTGAACGAAGCGCATCGAATCTCCGCCTGGGCAACGGCCGACCAGGAGCCGGCATTCTCCACGGATGCCCGGCGGGGGGAAGCGATTCGCGAGGCGCTCACCCCGCCGCGTCCGGCGCGGTACTGTGCGGGCCAACATGATGCGGACCGCGCTCCTGCTCGCCCTCCTCCTGGGGGCCCTTCCCGCCCACGCGAAGCCGGGCCCCTCCGTGAAGGTGGCGGTGCTCCCCTTCCGAGGAGGACGCGTCCTGGGACTCGCCGTCCGCCCAGGACACGGACGAGGGACACGAGGCGGAGCTGCCCGTCCTCACCCCGGAGGAGATGGGCCACGCCGAGGACCCGGCCCGGCTCGGCGAGGTGGACACGCACCCGCGCTTTGCCCGGCCGTCCCGGACCGAGCGGACCGACGACACGCAGCCCCGCGTCGTGCGCGATGGCGACACCGACCCGCGCGTCCAGCGGCGTCGCGACGACACGCAGCCCCGCGTGGTGCTGGACGAGGCGCTCCTGCGCGACGTCGAGGGCACCACCGACGAGCCGGAGGAGAAGTCCGGGGCCAACCGTCCCCGGGGCGCGCCGCGCCGGGCCCGGGGG
>JBKGHK010000210.1:0-14704 GCA_046520375.1 Pyxidicoccus sp. 3LFB2 | reverse complement strand
CACGGCCGGCGCGTTGGCCGCCAGCTCCATGACGGTGTCCCCGGGGCAGGGCCTCGGAGACGGGCAGGTGCGCGGCGGCCTCGCCGGCCAGCTCCTCCACCTCCGCCGTCGCGGCGGGGTGGTGGACGTGGCGGCCTCGGCGGCATCCGCCTCGGACTCGGTGGGGACCTCCGGCGCGTCCTCGTGCTCGCCCTCGGTCAGCTCGAACTGGGCGCGCGCGAAGTCCGGGTCGTAGACGACGTCGCTGACGTAGAGGAAGGCGGCCTTCTCCAGGCCGATGTCCACGAAGGCGGCCTGCATGCCCGGGAGCACCCGGACGACCCGACCCTTGTAGATGTTTCCGACGACTCCCTTGTCCTTCTTACGCTCGAGGTAGAACTCCGCGATGTGGCCGCCCTCGACGAGCGCCACACGAGTCTCGCGACCCGCGGCGTTGATGACCAGGATGCTGCTCATGGATGAATCCTGCACGCGCGCGCGGTAGGGCGGACCTCACCGGACGGGAGGCGGCAAGACGCCGCGCCTCCGAGCACGCTGCGAAGGGAGAGGCGGCCGCCGGCGGACCTCCAGCGTAGCGAGCCTGTCCGGACCGTCCGGGTGAGGCTCGCGTCATGCTGTCGAGGACCGAGGGGACCACCGCCTGCTCCTCCGAGTTCATGTCGCCCCGCATTGCGACCGGCACCGTGCCGGGCGAGGCCTTGTTTTCACTCAGCGTTCGAGCCCCTCCACCACGCGCGTGCCGCCCGCTCTTCTATCCGCACCCGGTCGGTGCCCGTCGTGGGCCACCTTGGGGGGGCGACTGGAGCCTCGGTGCAGCCGGCGCGCCCGGATGAGACCGGAGACGCAACCCGTCAAAAATCCCTACCGGACCTGACCTCCGACAACGCGGAGCGTCACACAACCGTCCAGAAACACGGGGAGTTTTTCACTCCCAGCCCGCTGTGTAAAGCCGAGAAACAGTCATCCATCCACTGATTGGCAGAAGCAGGCGCCTGGCCGGCCGGGCCTCAAGCCTGTGCGGGGGCCTGCTTGCGGCCCTCGGGCTTGTCCAGCCGCCCGCGGGGCCGCCGGACGAGCCTCAGGCCCGTCCAGGTGGCGTCGATGGTGCAGATTTTGTTGTCCACCAGCCCGATGTCCAGGGCCGCGTGGCGCACGAAGTCCTCGGAGAGCGTGGTCTTGACGCCCTCGCCGCCGGGCCAGCACACCCAGATGCCGCCCGTCAGGGCCATGGCGCGCGCCAGCGCGGGCAGCCGCTGCACCAGCTCCTGGGCGTCCGAGGTGAAGAAGAGGATGACATCCAGGCCCGTCTGCGCGGTGATGAGGAACTCCACCCCATCCGGCAGCGGGTTGAGCTTCTGCACGAAGCCCCGCGGCGGGTTGATGACGGAGACCTTGGACCCGGCCCGGATGCCCAGCATGGCCGGCAGGGATGCCAGCGCGTAGGGCGTCATGACGTGCGCTCCACGATGAATTGACTGAACTCGCCAGTGGCTTCGCCGTCCATACGCTCCACGCCTGACACCCTAGCCTGGGTTGGACCCTGGTGACACCAGCGGATGAATTCTTCCAGCAAGGCGGGCGCTCCCTCCACCACGGCCTCCACGTCGCCGTCGGAGCGGTTGCGCACCCAGCCGGTGAGGCCCAGGCGCACGGCCTCGGTGCGGGCGCTCTCCCGGAAGAAGACGCCCTGCACCTTGCCCTGGATTCGCAGCGTCACCCGCCGCGTGCCACTCATGGACGGAAGCCTCACCCTCTCGCGTTGGCCTGCAACAGCTGCAGGAACGCCTGCTCGTCCAGGATTCTTACCCCGAGTTCCTGGGCCTTCTTCAGCTTGCTACCGGCATCGTCGCCGGCAACGAGAAAATCGGTCTTGCGCGAGACACTTCCGGCCACCTTGCCACCCCGCCGTTCGACTTCTTCCTTCGCCTGCTCCCGCGTCATCCCCGTCATGGCCCCGGTGAGCACCACCGTCTTGCCCACGAAGGGGCCGCCGGTGGCGACCTGCGGCGGGGCAGGGGAGACGCCCGCCCGGAGCAATTCCTCCACGGCCGCGCGGTTCTGCGGCTCCTGGAAGAAGGCATGGATGACCTGGGCCATGACGAGGCCCACGTCCTTCACGCGGGTGATGTCGTCCAGGCTGGCATCGAAGAGCTGGCGCACGTCCGGGAAGGCCTCGGCCAGCGCCTTGGCCGTGGCGTCGCCCACGTGGCGGATGCCCAGCGAGTAGAGGAAGCGGCGCTGGGTGGTCTGCTTGGAGCCTTCAATGGACGCAAGCAGGTTGTCCGCGCTCTTGTCTCCCATGCGCTCCAGCGTCAGCAGCTTCTGCCGGGTGAGCGCGTACAGGTCCGCGAAGGTCTTCACCGTGCCCGTGGCCACCAGCTGCGCGGCCAGCTTGTCGCCCAGTCCTTCAATATCCATGGCGAGGCGGCTGGCGAAGTGGCGGAGCTTCTCCGCCAGCTGCGCGGGGCACGAGGCGCCGGTGCAGCGGATGATGGCGCCGTCCTCGTCCTTCACCGCCACCGCGCCGCACACCGGGCAGTGCTTGGGGAACTCGAAGGGCGTGGAGTCCTGGGGGCGCTTGGACAGCACGACGGAGACGATTTCCGGAATCACGTCCCCCGCGCGGCGCACGAAGACGGTGTCGGCCTTGCGCACGTCCTTGCGGCGCAGCTCGTCCTCGTTGTGCAGCGTGGCGCGCGCCACCATGACGCCGCCCACCTTCACCGGCTTCAGGTGCGCCACCGGGGTGAGCGCCCCCGTGCGGCCCACCTGGATGCCGATGTCCTCCACCAGGGTGGACTCCTCTTCCGGAGGGAACTTGTAGGCCACGGCCCAGCGGGGGCTCTTGGAGACCTGGCCCAGGCGGCGGCGCTGGTCCTCGTCGTCCACCTTCACCACCATGCCGTCCACCTCGAAGGGCAGCGCGTGGCGGCCCTTGAGGGAGTCGTCATGCGCCTTGCGCACGCCGTCGATGCCCTCGGCGCGGACGTAGCGGTTGATGGGCAGGCCGAGCGTCTTGAGGTACTCGAGCTTCTCGATGTGCGACTTGAAGTCCGGCACGCCATCGCCGGGGACGCACTCGTACAGGTAGACGGACAGCGGGCGCGCGGCCGTCTCCTTCGGGTCCAACTGGCGGAGGCTGCCGGCGGCGGCGTTGCGCGGGTTGGCGAAGAGCGGCTCGCCCTCCTCCTCGCGCTTCTCGTTGAGCTTCTGGAAGTCCGCCTTGCGGATGAACACCTCGCCGCGCACCTCCAGCAGCCCGGGCACCTTGACGCCGTTCTGCGGCAGCAGCTCCATGGGCAGGCTGCGGATGGTGCGCAGGTTGGACGTGACGTCCTCGCCGGTGGTGCCGTCGCCACGCGTGGCGCCCTGGACGAACTGGCCCTTCTCGTAGCGCAGGGAGATGGCGAGCCCGTCCAGCTTGGGCTCGCACACGTACGTGACGCCCGGAAGCCCGAGGAGCTTGCGGATGCGCTCGTCGAACTCCTGGAGGCCCTCGTCGTCGAAGATGTTGGCCAGCGAGAGCATGGGGACGCGGTGGACCACCTCCCCGAACTCCTCGACGGCCGCGCCGCCCACGCGCTGGGTGGGCGAGTCCGGCGTCTGCAGGGAGGGGTGCTGCTCCTCCAGCCCCTGCAGCTCGCGCATCAGCTTGTCGTATTGCGCGTCGCTGATCTCCGGCGAGTCCAGCACGTAGTAGCGGTAGTTGTGGTGCGCCAGCTCACGACGGAGCTCGCGGGCTCGGGCTTCGGCTTTCTTGAAGTCGTCCACGGTGTGCGGTCCTTACCTTGAATCTCGCGTCGCGCAATCTAGAGCGGCTCACCGACATGGCGTGATGCCCTTGCGGAGATGCGTTGAAGCGGGCCCGCGCCCACCACCTCGGGGGTAGGGCCGCTCGCGGAACGGACGTTCCATTCCGCCCGAGGCCCCGCACCGATGGCGGCGCGGGGCACGGGCCCACCTCCTGGGAGCGCTGGCGCAAGCCCGCCCGGGGCGACGGTGGAGGTGGGGTGGGGAAGGGGAGGAGGGGGCGGGCTGTTGCATCCGGGCGCGGGGCTCCGCGCGGTGACCCGCCGCGTCCTTGATTCAGGCGCCAGGACCCGCCAGGCCTCCGGACGGCCCGGTGGAAATGTGCCGCTTCCAACCCTTGTTGGGCATCAGGAAGGGGTGGGCCTCCGGACAGCAAGGATGCCTTGACAGGTCCGGAGGGGGTCAATAACGTCCCCGGCGGTTCATGGCGCAGGTGTTTCCCCGGCGCCATCTCTTCCCAACCAACAGGCTCTCGCCCGCGCAGTCCCGTTCAGGGATTCCGGCGGGGCCGTCCTCCTGGAAGGTGCTTCCGAGGGCCGCGCGGACATTTCCCCGGCATTCCCCCGTCTGACTTCTCGGTCGCCCCATTCCCCCCGAAGCGTTACAGCCATGCGTAAAGCCCGTACTTCGAGAGAAAAAGTCGCCGCACCTGACGTCGTCGCGGTCGAGGCGGACGTCGAGAAGCCTCGCCGCAAGCGCGCCGCTGCGAAGGTGGTTGATCGGGAGGAGACGGAGAAGCCCGCCCGCGCCCGCCGCGCCCGCCGGGACGATGACGGCGCCCCGGAGCCCGAGGCGGCCCCCGAGCCGCCCCGCCCCGTGCTCACCCCCATCTCCCGTCCCGTGCGCGACGACGACATCCAGGAGGCGCGCATCTCCGGGGGCGATGAGGAGCAGCCGGCCGCCACCCTGCCGCCTCCTCCCGAGGCCCCCGAGGCCCCCGCCTTCACGGAAGTCACCCGCGACGGCGCGCCGATGCAGGTCATCAAGCTGAACGACCTGAAGCGGATGAAGATCACCGACCTGGCGAAGATGGCCCACGACGTGGGCATCGAGGGCTACCAGGGGCTGAAGAAGCAGGACCTCATCTTCGCGCTGCTGGGCGGCATCGCCGACAAGCGCTTCGAGGTCCATGCGGAGGGCGTGCTGGAGCTGTTGAGCGACGGCTTCGGCTTCCTGCGCAGCGCGGACAGCGACTACCAGCCCAGCCCGGACGACCTCTACGTGTCCCCGTCGCAGGTGCGCCGCTTCAACCTGCGGCCTGGCGACACGGTGACGGGCCCCATCCGCCAGCCCCGCGAGGGCGAGCGCTTCTTCGCGCTGCAGAAGGTGGACAAGGTCAACTTCGCGGACCCGATGTCGGACGCGGCGCGCGAGCGCATCCTGTTCGACAACCTCACGCCGCTCTACCCGACGCGCAAGCTCAAGCTGGAGCATGAGTCGTCGGAGATGACCACGCGCATCATCGACATGTTCTGCCCCATCGGCCTGGGCCAGCGCTGCCTCATCGTCGCGCCGCCGAAGGCCGGCAAGACGGTGCTGCTGCAGAACATCGCGCACGCCATCAGCCGCAACCACCCGGACGTCTACCTCATCGTGCTGCTCGTGGACGAGCGCCCCGAGGAAGTGACGGACATGGAGCGCAGCGTGCGCGGCGAGGTGGTGTCCTCGACGTTCGACGAGCCCGCCACGCGTCACGTGCAGGTGGCGGAGATGGTCATCGACAAGGCCAAGCGCCTCGTCGAGCAGAAGTACGACGTCTGCATCCTCCTGGACTCGATTACGCGTCTGGCGCGCGCCTACAACACGGTGGTGCCCGCGTCCGGCAAGATTCTCTCCGGCGGCGTGGACGCCAACGCGCTCCACAAGCCGAAGCGCTTCTTCGGCGCCGCGCGCAACATCGAGGAGGGCGGCTCGCTGACCATCATCGGCACCGCGCTCATCGACACCGGCAGCCGCATGGACGAGGTCATCTTCGAGGAGTTCAAGGGCACCGGTAACTCGGAAATCGTCCTGGACCGGAAGCTGATGGAGAAGCGCATCTTTCCGACACTGGACATCAACAAGTCCGGTACGCGGAAGGAGGAGCTGCTGCTCACGCCGGGGGACCTGGTCCGCATCACCGCCCTGCGTCAGGTGCTCCATCCGTTCACGCCGATTGATGCGATGGAATTTGTGCTCAAGCACATGCGTCCGACGCCGTCGAACGCCGACTTCCTCGGCTCGATGAACCGGTAAGCCACCGGGAAAAGGAGCGCCATGCGACGCACCCTGCCTGTCCGCCTGCTCACCCTTGTCGTGGGGATGACACCCGGAGCCCTGGCGGGGTGCGACCTTGGCACCCTGGACCCGCCGACGGATGACCCGCCGCCGGTGCTATCCAATCGCACCTGTTACACAGATGACGATTGCGTGGCCGACGCCTGCTGCGGCCAGGGCACCGCCGTCACCCACGCGGAGGACGGCCCGAGCTGCCGCGGCGTCAGCTGCACCGGCGGCTGTCCGGCCAACTCCATCGACTGTGGCCGCTGCATCCCGACGTGCCGCGAGTCGCGCTGCTCCGCCGCCTGTACGGCGGACCCCTGAGGGCTGAGCCTCTGGCGGGCGTGCCTGGCGCCCGTCCGTGAGGCCCGACGGGTGAGGGGCCGAGCCTCGGGCGTGTCCTTCGCCGTGGCAGAGGCCGGGCCGGAGAGGCGCCGCGCTCGAGTGAGCGGCGCCTGTCACGTCCTCGACGCTGTCGGTATGCGGAATGCGCCGGGCTGGCGCCCCTCCTCACAGGTCCTGTCCTGGTGAGGGCGGCATTGCGCTGCTCCTCACAGGTACTGCCATCGGTGATGGGGACACGGTGCCTCGGCTCTGGCACCCGGTTTCTGCTCGGGTGGCCCAGGGGCAAGGCGTCCCTCACGTGCTTCAACCGCCCAGGTGCCCATCAAGGCAGCGGGGGGCTCCGGCGCAGCCTCACGCCGCGGGAGGCCTGGCCGTGTCGGCCTGGACCGCGGCCACGGCCGTCGGCTGTGCCTTGAGGCGTGCGTAGTCGAAGCACGCCACGAGGATGGACGCGACGGGCACGGCGAAGAGGGCGCCCATCAACCCGAAGAGCCGCTCCCCGGCGATGAGGGAGAAGGCGACGATGACGGGGTGCAGGTGCGCCGCCTGGCCCATGATTTTCGGGTTGAGGAAGTACGCCTCCAGCGCGTGGATGCCGACAATCCACGCGAGAATCGCCAGCGCCTTGCGGAAGTCATCCGCGAGCGCGATGAGGACGATGGGCACCGAGGAGAGGATGGTGCCGAAGATGGGGATGAGGCTGAAGAGCGTGGCGATGGTCGCCAGCAGGAACGCGAACTTCACGCCGAACAGCAACAGCCCCACGAAGGTGAGCCCGCCGTTGACGATGCAGATGGTGACCTGGCCGCGCACCACGCCGGCCAGGGAGCGGTCGATGCGCTCGACGAGCTGGCGCGCGTCGTTGGCGAGCTCGGGGGGAACCAGCGTCCCGAAGTAGTGCCGGATGGCCTGCGCGTCGATGGAGAAGAACGCGCCCACCATCAACACGAAGAACAGCATGAAGACGCCAGCGGCCACTCCGGCGACGATGCTGCGCGACACGTTGACGATGTCGCCCAGGTTCTCCTGCACCAGCGACGAGACGCGCTTCACCGAGTCGCCCAGCAGCTGCTCCAGGTCGAGCGCGAGACTGAACTGGCCCGCGTTGCCCGCGGCGTCGGCGCCTTCGAGCGCGCGGTTGGAGAGGGCCACGGGGATGCCCCGGTTGCTGAGCCACGTCTCGGCGCGCTGGGCCAGCTCCTGCACGTGCTCCGGGGTGAGCGTGTTCGCGAAGGCCACCGCATCGCGGCTGACGCGGGCCATCTCCCGGTAGAGCTGCGGCACCAGCGCGACGAAGAAGAGGTACACGGCCACGAAGAAGCCGGCGTAGATGAGCAGGATGGCCACCCAGCGGGGCACGGGCCGGCCCGCCACCTTCAAGCGGGTGATGCGCGCGACGAGCGGCTGCACGAGGTAGGCGATGAGCGCCGCGCCAGCGAACGGCATCACCACCGAGCGGAAGGCCACCAGCGCCACCACGACGGCGAGCCAGAGCCCCGCCAGGATGAGCAGTCGCTTGCGGCGGTCGTCGGTGGGAGCGGTTGTCGCGCTGGAGGTGTCCAGAGGATGCAGCATGGGCACGGGCTTACGGCAGTGCCCCTCCCCTGACAAGTGCGGGCGCTTCCCGGAGCGCCCTCCGTCCTCCACGCGGCGCTATGGAGTCCTTGTAGCTCTACAGGTGGAACGGGCAGGCAGGCGTGACGGGCCTTCAGGCCTGGGGCTTCACCCCGAGCCGCAGCTTCGCCTCCAGCCGGTCCAGGCACTCGCGCATGTGCTTGCGCTTGACGCGGCCCCCGGTGGCTTCGCCCAGGCCCGTCATCTGCTCGGTGAGCCAGCGGCTGAGGAACAGCAGCGGCATCCGGTCGTCGGGCCCCAGGCCCCGCTCCAGGTAGCGCTTGTTGCGCATGTACTCGTCGTAGGCGTCCGCCTCGTGGGCCAGCTCCCACCGGGCCAGGCGCAGCGCCTCCGTGTACACGGCGGGCGCGGGGCGCGGGCGGGGCTCGGTGAAGAGGGGCGCGAAGCTGCCTCCGGTGTCCAGGTCCAGCTCCTGCACCGGCGGGGGCCACTGCTGCAGGTCCTTGGCCAGCAACCGCGCCACCTCCTCCAGGAGGTGCTCCAGCAGCGTGACGGGCTTGAGGTCGAAGAGGTGGTCCCAGCGCGAGGGCATGCCGTCTCCTCTACCTCAGGACGCCGTCGCCGGCTGCGGCAGCATGCGCAGCAGCGGCGCCGGGGCAGGCTCGCCATAGCCCAGGGCCAGCTCGCGGCGGATGACCTCGTACACCGCCCGCCGGGTGAGCAGCTCGCCGTGCCCCACGCCCGGCACCTCCACGTTGAAGACGTTGGACTGCCCCTCCACGTCCACCATGGCGGAGGGCCAGGGCGTCACGCCGTCGTCTCGCGAGTAGACGGACACCAGGCGCACGTCGCGCGGGAAGGCGCCCGTCCGAAGCTCCTTGAGGAAGGGCGACACGGGGGTGAGCTGCCACATGCTGCGGCTGAACCAGCCCAGCGTGGCGCAGCCCAGGTACGCCAGCCGCGAGCCCCGGTGCGGGGTGCCCAGCGTCATCAGGCTGCGCACCCGCTGGTCCCCGCCCAGCCGCTTCACGTAATAGCTGCCGATGAGGCCACCCTTCGAGTGGCCGATGATGGTGAGCGGCCCCATGCCGGGGAAGCGCGTGTACATGCGCTCCACCTTCTCGCGCACCTTCCGGGCCAGCACGTCGATGCCGTAGGTGTTGAAGCGGTCCATCGCCCCACCGAGGTGGATGGACCAGACGCAGTAACCGTCACGCCGCAGCCGGTGCTCCAGCACCTCGAAGACGCGCCGGGTGCTGAAGAAGCCGTACAGCAGGAGCACCGGCTTCTGGCAGTTCGTGAAGTCCGTCTTCCGGACGATGCGGTTGGCGTTGGGGTCCAGGTGGACGTAGCCCGCGAGGTCCCGGAGCTGACGTCTCCATCGGCGGTAACTCAGGACGAGAGGATTCATGTCGCACCCCGGCGCAAGGAGCGCCGCATGCGAACACGATAGGGAGCACGCCCTGCGCCCGCTGTGCCTGCCCGCCCCGCCCGCACGGGCAACGCGCGCTGCTCAACGTCCGGCGTCGGTGCCGCCCACGCCAGCGTCGGGAATCCCACCATCGCCCGTCCCCGCGTCCGGGGTGCCGCGTCCGTGCCGCCGTCCCCGGCGGCTCCCGGCAGCACGCCGGCACCTGCGCGAAGTACAGGCCCGCCTGGGAGCAGGGGACGCGGATGTTCCGGAGGTAGGCGCTGCAGCCGGTGACGAGCCGGTCGCCCTCACACACCGGAGGCGGCGCGTCCACGGGGTTGCAGGCCGTGCGCTCCAGCGCGCACACCGCGCGGGAGGCGTAGAAGCGCGAGTCGGTGCGGTTGCCCGGGACGACGGTGCAGGTGGCGCCCTCGCCACAGTCCTGCACGGTGGGCCCGGTGGAGCAGGGGCCCACGGCGCAGGCGGTTTCACAGTTGAGGGCCTCCGAGTCGTCGCAGCGCGGGGCCTGCGCGCACAGGTCCCCCTCCGAGCAGCCGGCGGTGAAGAGGACACAGACGACGAGGAGGCCAGTCAACGGTGTGGGACGCGGCAAGTCGAGCCTCGGTGTGGGTCAGGTGAAGCGCTCCAGGAAGTTCACCAGGATTTGCCGCCCGGCGGGAGTGGGCAGGATTCCCGCCAGCAGCCGGGGCACCTTCTCACCCGGGGCGGCGCCTCGCGCCACGGCGTCGCGCTCCAGCCCCTCCTTGCGCGCCAGGATGATGGCGCGGATGGCGTCCGTGGTCGCCTCGGGGTGGAACTGCACGCCCCGCACGTTGGGCCGGAAGGCCAGCGCCTGCGTGGACGTGTTGGCGTTGCCCGCGAGCACGCGCGTGCCCTCGGGGAGCTGGGAGACGATGTCCTCGTGGGTGGCCTGGACGGCGAAGCGCTCGGGCAGGCCGTCGAAGAGGGAGTCCTTCCGGCCCTCCTCGGTGAGCGTCACCTCCACGGTGCCCGTCTCGCGGCCCTGGGGGTTGCGCGACACGCGGCCGCCATACGCATGCGCGAGCAGCTGCTGGCCGAAGCACACGCCGAGCACCGGGGTGCCCCGCTCGCCGGCCTCCACCATGAAGTCCGCGGCGCGCTTCATCCACGGCTCCAGCTGCGTCACCGACAGGGGTGAGCCCGTCATCATCACCGCGTCGTACCCGTCCGCGCTGGGGGGCAGGGGTGCGTTCCGGTGCGCGGGGAGGATGTCGAAGCGGTAGCCGGACAGTCCGATGGTTTGCAGAAACCACCGCTCGTAGTCGCCCACCGAGAGCCGCACGGAGGGGGCCGCGTCGCCCGCTTTCAGCAAGAGGACGTTCTTCACCGTCGCAGGTTGCCGCATCCGTGCCTCGTTCCTAACGTCTCGTGCCACGCGTGTCCGCTCCTGAGCACTGGGGGTGGGACGCCTGTGTGACCCGAGGCCTCCCGATGACCGACGCTTGCTCGCTCTCTGCTCGGCTCTGCGCCCTCAAGTTGCACATCGACCGGCTGCTCGACGAGGCCACCGACCACGGTGGCTAGAAGGAAGAAGAAACCCATGCCCACGCGTCCCAAGGCGAAGGTCCTCACGCATCCGGCCATGGCCCGGAGAGCGCGCACCACCAAGGAGCGGGAGAGCACCGCCCGGGGCAATGCCCCCCGAGACGCCAGCGGGATGGACACCCTGCGCCGCTGGCTGGACGAGAAGGGCGTGAAGAAGGTGAAGGTGGGCGCCATCGACATCGATGGCATCTGGCGCGGCAAGTACATCTCCATGGACAAGTTCCTCAGCGCCGCCAAGGGCGGGCTGGGCTTCTGCGACGTCGTCTTCGGGTGGGACCTGGGCGACGAGCTCCTGGACAACACGAAGGTGACGGGCTGGCACACGGGCTACCCGGACATGCACGCGAAGGTGGACGTCACCACCGGGCGCGTCATTCCGTGGGAGCCGGACACGGCGGCCTTCCTGCTGGACTTCGTCAACGCGGACGGCTCGCCCTTCGAGGCCAGCCCGCGGCAGCTGTTGCAGAAGGTGTCGGCGCAGGCGCGTGAGCTGGGCTACCTGCCGCGCTTCGGCGCCGAGTACGAGTTCTTCATCTTCAAGGAGCAGCCCCAGAGCCTGAAGGAGAAGGGCTTCCAGGAGCTGACGCCGCTGACGCCGGGCATGTTCGGCTACTCGTGGCTGCGCACCTCGCAGAACGCGCCGCTGGTGCACGCGCTCATCGACGGGTGCAACGGCTTCGGGCTGGACATCGAGGGCTTCCACACGGAGACGGGCCCGGGCGTGTTCGAGGCCGCCATCCGCTACGACGACATCGAGAAGTCGGCGGACAAGGCCGCGCTCTTCAAGACGGTGGTGAAGGAAATCTGTGCGCGCCACGGCCTCACCGCGTGCTTCATGGCGAAGGTGAACGCGAAGCTGCCGGGGTGCTCGGGGCACGTGCACCAGTCGCTGTGGGACTTGAAGGGCGAGAAGAACCTCTTCCATGACGAGGACGCGCCCCACCGCATGAGCCGCCTGATGCGGCACTACATCGGCGGGCAGCTGGAGCTGATGCCGGAGCTGACGGCGCTCTACTGGCCCACCATCAACAGCTACAAGCGCAGCGTGGAGAACACGTGGGCGCCCACCACCGCGACGTGGGGCCTGGAGAACCGCACCACCGCCATCCGCGTCATCGGTGAGAACTCCAAGGCGATGCGGATTGAGTACCGGCAGCTCGCCGCGGACATGAACGCGTACATCGGCATGGCGGTGAGCCTGGCCGCGGGCCTGTGGGGCATCCGCAACAAGGTGGAGCCGCCCGCGGCCTGCAACGCCAACGCGTACACGGAGGCCGATGCGAAGCCCCTGCCCCGCAATCTGCGGGACGCGGTGGCGCTGCTGAAGAACAGCGAGCGCGCCCGGGAGCTTTTGGGCGATGGCTTCGTGGACCACTTCGTGCGCACGCGCGAGTGGGAGGTGCGCCAGTACGAGCGCGCCGTCACCAACTGGGAACTTGAGCGCTACCTGGAGCTCATCTGATGAGCACGACGGAGGAAGCAGTCATGAAGCCGTTCGACATCCCCACCGAGCCACGCGTCACGGAAATGGCGTGGCCTACGCGCATCGTCTTCGGCGCGGGGGCCCTGCAGCGGCTCCCCGCCCAGGCGCAGCGCCTGAAGATGAAGCGCCCGCTGCTCGTGACCGACGCGGGCGTGGTGAAGGCGGGCCTGGCCACGCGCGTGCTGGACGTGCTGAAGGGCGCCGGGCTGGAGTGCGCCGTCTTCGACCGCGTGGAGCCCAACCCCACCGAGCGGGACGTCTTCGCCGGCCTGGAGGCCTACCGCAAGGGCGGCTGTGACGGCATCGTCGCCCTGGGCGGCGGCAGCGCGCTCGACGCGGGCAAGCTGGTGCAGCTGCTCACCACGCACGAGCCGCCGCTCAGCCGCTACGACGACGCGAAGGGCGGCGACCAGTACGTGCGCGACGATTTGCCGCCGCTCATCGCCATCCCCACCACCGCGGGCACCGGCTCGGAGGTGGGCCGCTCGGGCGTGGTGACGCTGGAGGACACGGGCCGCAAGACGGTCATCTTCAGCCCGCACCTGCTGCCCAGGGCGGCCATCTGCGACCCGGAGCTGACGCTGGGGCTGCCGCCCGGTGTCACCGCGGCCACGGGCATGGACGCGTTCACCCACTGCCTGGAGGCCTACCTGGCCAACGGCTTCCACCCGCTGGCGGACGCGGTGGCCATCGACGGCATCCACCGCGTGGGCCGCTCGCTGGTGACGGCGGTGCGCGAGGGCAGCAATCTGGCCGCGCGCACGGACATGATGGTGGCGGCCATGGAGGGCGCCATGGCCTTCCAGAAGGGCCTGGGCGCCTGCCACGCGCTGGCGCACGCGCTCACGCCCATCTCCGGCGTGCACCACGGCCTGTCCAACGCCATCGTCCTGCCCGTGGTGATGGAGTTCAACCGCGCGGTGTGCACGGCGCGGCTGGCCCGCGTGGCGGTGGCCATGGGTGACACGTCCAACGCGCGCGAGGAGGTGCTCGCGAGCAACGCCATCGACCGGGTGCGCCGCCTCAACGCGGCCGTCGGCATCCCCGCGCGGCTGCGGGACGCGGGCGTGCAGGAGAAGGACCTGCCGAAGATTGCCGACAAGGCCTTCCAGGACGCCTCGCACCAGAGCAACCCGCGCAAGGTGACCGAGGCCGACCTGCTGGCCATGGCCCGCGAGGCGTTCTGACGTAGGACTTCCGTACCGGGGGAGGCCCTGAGCGCCTCCCCCGGCAGTGACTTCAGGGCGCGTCGTCCGAGGCGCCCGGGCCTCCCAGGGTGCCGCCGTCCGGCAGCACCGGGGCTCCCGTGCCGTTGCCGTTGAGGCCGGCGTCCACCTCACCGTGCGAGCCCACCACCGCGCCCGTCACGGGCGGCGCCGAGTCCTCGGGGCTGAACTCGAGCGTCTCCACGAACACGCGTCCGGGCAGGCGCAGGTCCATGGCGTTGATGCGCTCCTGACCGCGCAAGTCATAGAGCTGCTGCGCCACCGGGCCTGCGGGGACGCGGTCGTCGGAGAAGAAGATGTACATCCGCACCTTCCCCTCCTGGGCGGGGATGCGGAAGCTCGTGTTGGCGATGGGTTTGTTCGGGTCGCACCGGATGGAGCGATTCTCCCGTGTCAGCGTGAGCTGCCGGATGATGCCTTTCTCCGACACCGTGTAGAGCATGCAGTAGGGGAGCTGTCCCTCCGAGGGGATGACCTCCACCGTGGCCGCACCTGTCTTCCTCAACTGCGCACGCGTGGGCCTGTCCGACGACGACGACTTCTTGTCATCACAGCCCGCACACAGCGCTACCACTGCCAGCACCGCACTCCACCGCTTCATGTGTCCCTCCCGAGGGGCGTGGAAGAACCACCAGCTGCGTGTACAGCGTACTTCGGAGCCTGGGACCCGAGGGAAGTCATGGAATCTCCCGGGGCACCTTCCGCATGCCACAACGACCGCCAGTGCACACCGGCACCTGCCGGGTCCTGGGGGGCGCGCACGGCGGAACGACGCAGGGCCGGCCGCGCGCGTCGCACTCGCTGACGCGCGCGTCGATGGACCGGGCCTCCGTCGCCGTCACCACGCGCCCGGTGCACAGCCGGGCGCAGCACTCCCCCTCGGGCACCATGGTGATGGTGCAGTCCGCGTCGCTCCGGCACTCCGCTCCCGGGGGCGCCGGGCTGTCGTCCGACGTCGCCTGTGACGGGGGGCCGGCGTCCTGGGGCTCCATGTCACGCGGAGGGGGA
>JBKGHK010000020.1:0-33991 GCA_046520375.1 Pyxidicoccus sp. 3LFB2 | reverse complement strand
GCTTCGTCACCTGCTCCACGGCGCCGGGGCCCACGGCCTCCATGGAGACCTCGCCCAGCAGCTTCGCCGCCACCGTCGGGTCCTCCGCCGCGGCCGCCGCCGCCACCGCCGCCTCGGACACCTTGCGGTCATGGCCGCTGTACACCTCGGCGCTCTCCGCGACGAGGTTGTCCGCCACCGCCGCGCGCACCTCGGGGGACGAATCCCGGATGAGCTGCTCGTACGTCACCACGCCGCCGTTCTTCTCCATGAACTCCACGGACGGGGTGGCGCGCAGCGAGCGCACGGCAGCCGCCCGCACGGACGGGTCCGAGTCCCCGCTGGCCCGCGCCAGCAGGGGCTGCACCAGCGCGGGGTTCTCCGCGTTGCTGGCCTTGGTGGACAGCGCGGCGCCCAGCGCCTCCAGCACGGCCGGGTCTCGCTCGCTCGCCACGGCGGCCTGGAGCGCCTCCGCGGACATGACGAGCGCGGCCTCCTTGAGGCGCAGCTTCGCGTACCGCTGCAGGGCCGGCGAGCCGCCCTTCAGCGCGGCGCGCACGTCGTCCAGCATGCCCTCCACGGTGCAGGTGGTCTGCTTCAGCGGCGTCGCCTGGGGGCCCGTGGCCAGGGCCGGGGCGGGGACGAGCCACAGCAGGGCGGACAGGAGCGCCGCGCGCTTCAGGGGCTTCATCGTCGTGGCGTCCATCAGTGCGGCGCTCCTTCCTCGACGAGGCACGAGTGGCGCTCCGCCTTGCCCAGCCAGATGCGGGCGAAGTCCACCGTGCCCGACGCGTAGAGGTCTCTGAAGTCGGTGAAGTCCTGCTGGAAGCGCGGGTCCTTGGTGGCGAACTCCTGCAACAGGGGCAGGGCGCCCGCGCCGGCCACGCGCACCGAGAAGCGGAAGATGGCCCAGCGCACGCAGACGTCGGGCTCCTGGTCGAAGGCCTGACGGTAGATTTCCAGCGCCTTGTCCGGCGAGCTGGTGACGCCCAGGCGGAAGGCGGCCATCTCCCGCACGTCGCGCTCGCGGTCCGTCTTCAGGGTGTGGGCGAGCTGTTCGAAGGACTCGTCGCCGATGAGGGGGTTGGAGTACGACGGCATCTCCAGCGCCAGCAGCCGCACGGCCATGTCGTCCGACTTGCCGCTGATGTCGAGCAGCTCCTTCCAGTAGGGGGCGTAGGTGCCGGTGCGCTCGTAGTCCTCCTTCATCACCCGGCCCATGGTGCGCGTGGCCACCCAGGCCACCGAGTCCACCGTCTCGTCCAGCGCCACGGCCTTCAGGCGCTTGAGGTCCGACGGCGCCATCCGCTTCTGCGTCTCCAGCGCGTCCAGCGCGGCGGAGCGGGCCTCCAGCGTGGAGCCCTTGTCCTCGCCCAGCTTCATCAGCTGCCCGGACACCTTCGTGTCGTGCACGGCGGGCGCGGCCTTCAGCGCGGACATGTAGATGCCCAGCTCCGGCTGGCTGGTGCCCTTGGACCACTCCAGCACCTGGAGCGCGCGGGCCGGGTCATTGCCCACCAGCTCCGTGAGGCGCTCCTGCAGGTACGCCGCGAGGTAGCGGTCCCGGTTGGCGATGGCCGCCAGGAGCGCGTCGCGCAGCGACTCCATGGACGCGGTCCTGTCGAACTCCTGGAGCCCGTCCCAGCAGCCGGGGATGGGAATCACCTCGTCCTTCGGCTTGCCCTCCTCGGGAGGCACCGTCCCGCTGGGGCCCGTTGCCAGGCCGCCCGCGGCGCTCAGGGCGGTGGACGTCGAGGTCGCCTCGGCGCCGCTGTGTTCAGGCGAAGGGGAGGAGCCCCGTGGCAGCAACAGCGCCACGGCCGCCGCGAGGAGCAAGACGCCTGCAATCGCGGTCCAACGAAGGTTTCTAGGAGTCATCGGTGAAATGGGTCATCCCGTGAAAGCCTGCAAATTCCTGGATACTTGGAAACGGAGGAAGATAGCAACGGGTTTGTTTTCACCCCTGTGACAGTCCGTCCCCGCAGTGACAGGAGCCCCGGGCGCCTGACGCAGGCGCCCGGGGCTCCGGAGGCTTTCAGCGCGCGAGGCCTACGGCGCGAAGCGGCCCAGGCAACGCGCGGCGGCGGAAGGTGAACCGGACGTCATATCGGGATGCACCTCGGGGGGCCCAAGGGCGTACAGCGCGCATTCCGGGTAATGCTGGAACTCGTTGCCCCTCACCCCCGGAGCTTCCTTGAACCTGTTTTCACCCTCTCGCCTCGCGGTGGTCCTGGCCCTGCTGGCGGTGCTGCCTTCCGTCGCGGGCGCCGCGCCCCTCTACGTCAGCCCGAGCGGTTCTGATTCGAACGCCGGCACCTCCTCCACGGCCCCGCTCAAGACGATTCAGGCCGCGCTGGACAAGGCGACGGCGGGCACGACGATTCACCTGGCCCCAGGCATCTACCGCGAGCGGCCGGTGACGAAGCGGGCGGGCACCGCGACGGCGCCCATCACCCTCAAGGGGCCGGAGACGGGCAAGGCACGCGCGGGCCGCTACAAGGCGGTGCTGTTCGGCACGAGCCGCGTCTTCAACATCGACCACAGCCACTACGTGCTGGAGGGGTTCACGATTGATGGGCAGGAGAAGCTCATCAACAAGACGTACCCCACGAGCCTGTCGGGCGCGCGCCAGTTCAAGGTCGACAACCAGGCGCTCATCTCCGATGGGCGGCTCATCTACATCGGCTCGTCGGACGCGTCGCGCGACATCACCGGCGTGGTGATTCGCGACATGTTCCTCAACGGCGCGGGCGGCGAGTGCATCCGAATGCGCAACAACGCGGATGGGAACGAAGTCGCCCACTCGGTCATCCAGTGGTGCGGGATGTTCGCCAAGGACGATGGGGACGGCGACCCGTACCACAACGGCGAGGGCGTCTATATCGGCACCAGCCCCAAGTCGACCAGCCAGCCGATGTATGCGAATGACCACAGCGCGTTCAATCACATCCACGACAACACGATTCACACGTTCGGCTCGGAGTGCTTCAACGTGAAGGAGAACGCGCACGCCAACACGTTCGCGAGGAACGACTGCCGCTACAACGACGAGCCGCTGGAGTTCCTCGGCAGCCTCGTCGAGCTGCGGGGCCACGACAACGTGCTGGACTCCAACGTCTTCTCCGGCAGCCGCAGCTACGTGCTCAAGCTCAAGTCCGACTCCGGCGGCTACGACAAGGGCGGCAACTCGGCCACCAACAACACCTTCCGCGAGGCGGTGGGCGCGTTCATCCGCAATGACCACAGCGCGGCCCAGGACACCTTCTGCGGCAATACGTTCGACGCCTCGGCGCCGATTCTGACAGGCAACTCCGTGGGCACGCCGACAGCGCCGTGCTCCGGCGGTGGGGACACCACGCCCCCGACGGCTCCGTCAGGGCTGACCGGGACGGCGGCGTCCAGCAGCGAGGTGGACCTGTCCTGGAGCGCCAGCTCCGAC
The DNA here is from genome assembly GCA_046520375.1 of Pyxidicoccus sp. 3LFB2. Taxonomy (GTDB): domain Bacteria; phylum Myxococcota; class Myxococcia; order Myxococcales; family Myxococcaceae; genus Myxococcus. Next base: position 30,573 of record JBKGHK010000020.1, on the reverse strand, counting down.
AACGTCGGGGTGACGTCCTACTCGGTGTTCCGCGACGGCACGAGGGTGGCGACGGTCACCGGGCTGTCGTACCGAGACGGAGGCCGGACGCCGAGCACGACCTATACGTACCGGGTGTCGGCCCGCGACGCCGCGGGCAATGAGTCCGCGCCGTCCCCCACGGTGAGCGTGACGACGCTCGCGACGACGGGTCCGGCCCTCATCAGCGAGTCCTTCGACAGCTCGGCGGGTGGCATGACGGTGGTCCGGGGTGGCACCTGGGCCGTCAGCGGCGGGCGCTATGTGCTGTCCTCGCCGGCGGCGGGCACGGTGGCGCAGGGCAACGGCAACCTCGCGGTGCACGCCACGACCGTGTCGGGCGACTTCACGCTCACCACCACCGCGCGTTCGACGGGCACCAGCGGCACCTTCGACGACTTCTCGGTGGTGTTCGGCTACGTGGACACGGCGAACTACTACTTCGCGAGCTTCAACGAGGGGAATGACGCCAACACCCATGGCCTCTTCCGCGTCCAGGCCGGCGCCATCACCCAGATTGCGGACTTCACCAGCGTCATCAGCACCGGAGTCGACTACTCCATCCAGGTGCAGCGCACCGGGGCCACGCTCCGCGTGTCGCGGGACGGCGTACTGGCGGCCGAGGTCACGGACTCGACGTTCACCTCCGGGAAGGTGGGCTATGGCAGCCGCAACGACGCGGCCTCGTTCGACAACCTCCGCGTCACCGTCTCCAGCGTGGACACGACGGCGCCGACGGCCCCGACGGGGCTGAGCGCCACGGCAGCCTCCAGCAGCGAGGTCGACCTGACGTGGAGCGCGAGCTCCGATGATGTCGGCGTGACGGCGTACGTGGTGTCCCGGGGGAGCACAACCGTGTGCACGGTGGCCTCGCTGTCCTGCAGCGACACGGGGCTGAGCCCGGCGACGACGTACAGCTACACCGTGCGCGCCCGGGATGCGGCGGGCAATGTCTCACCCGCGAGCAGCCCGGTGAGCGTGACGACGCCTGCGGGCGGCGGGTCGGCGCTGCTGGCGGATGACTTCGCGTCGTACTCGAGCTTCCCGGCGGGGGGCTGGACGAATGCCTCTGGCAACGGAAGCTGGGCCATCGTCACGGATGGCTCGGCGGCGGCCCGGCAGCAGACCTCCACGTCGGCGACGTACATCGTCACGGCCGGCCAGGCGACGTGGACGGACTACTCCTTCTCGGCCCGGGTGAAGACGGGCTCCACGAGCGTCCGCAATGGGCTCGTGGCCCGCTACGTGGACGGCAACAACTTCTACTTCCTCGTCCTCCACAACGGGAACGTGGTGCTGAACAAGAAGGTCGCCGGCTCCACGGTGACGGTGCAGTCGGCGCCGTTCACCGCGAGCACGACGGCGTTCCACACGCTCTCCCTGGTGGTCCAGGGCACGTCCCTCCAGGGCTACGTGGACGGAGTGCTCCGCGTGCAGGGGACGGACACGGGCCTGACGGCGGGCAAGGTGGGCTTCTACGCGAACGGGGTCGCCACCTACGACGATGTGCTCGTGACGGCTCCGTAGCGTCTTGCTCCCGTGCCGCCGGATTCGCGCCCGGCGGCACGGGAAGGGCGGGGGCTCAGCGCCCGCCAGCCGGCGTGGGCGTGGGCGCATCCGAGATGTGGCGGATGCGCGACGTGGCCAGCGCCACCAGCACGGCCGCGACGAGGCCGCCGCCGCTGACGATGAAGACCTGCCTGAGCGCCACCCCGCGCATCACCCAGCCCGTCGCCGCTGCGGAGAGGGGCGCCAGCCCCATGAAGATGAACATGAAGATGCTCATCGCGCGGCCCAGCATGGCGGGCGGCACCCGGCGTTGAATCCAGGTGAAGACGGCCACGTGCATGAACCCGCTCAGCAGGCCGATGCTCACCAGCAGCGCGGCGCCCTGCCACAGCCCGGTGATGAACCCCATGGGGATGAACAGCAGCCCCACGGCGGCATCCACCAGCAACAGCGTGGTGCCCAGGTTGCGGGCCCGCAGGCCGGGCCGTGCGCCCGCCATGGCCATTCCCGCCAGCGTGCCGGCACCATGCGCCCCCATCAGCAGGCCGAACCCCGCCGCGCTCGCGCCGGGTAGCTGGCTGGCGAGCACCGGCAGCGCAATCTGGATGGGCCCGGTGATGAGCAGCGCGACGGCCGACCAGTAGATGAAGCACGTGCGCAGCTCGCGGTCGCTCCAGCACCAGCGCAGGCCCTGCGCCACCGCGTGCCAGACCTTCTGGCCCACGGCCGTCCCGGCGGGGCCCGCGAGCGCGGTGAGCCTCACGTGGGACAGCGTCCAGGCGGACAGGGCGAAGCTCGCGGCATCGAACAGGAAGGCGGCGCCCAGGCCCCGGTGGTCCGACACCCGCCCGCTCTGGCCGTCACCGAACAGGACGATGAGCCCGCCGGCCAGCAGGGGCCCCGCGAACATCGACAGCTGGCGCAGGCCCAGCACCACGCCGTTGGCGGCCTGGAGGTGCTGGAGTGGCACCACGCGCGGCAGCAGCGAGGTCCCCGAGGGAATGCTGAAGGCCATGGCCAGGCCCAGGCCGAACGCGAGGAGATAGAGCGCCCACAGGGAGATGCCACCCATGAACACCAGGAGGCCCAGCACGAGGAGCAGCACCGTGCTCACGTGCTTGGTCCACATCAACACCCGCTTGGGCGAGTGGCGGTCCACCATGGCCCCGCCCACCAGCATGAACACCGCGCGTGGCACGCTCATCACGCCCAGCACCAGGCCCAGGGCCAGCGTGTCGCCGGTCATCATCAGCACCAGCCAGGGCAGGGCGACGAGGGTGAACTGGTCGCCCACCATCGAGATGATGCTGCCGCTCAACATCCAGGTGAAGTTGCGGTCTTTGAACAGGCCCTTGGGGGCCGCGTCGCTACGTCCTTGCGCCATGAGGTCTCTGGCTCCTTGCGGAACGCACCCTCCGGCCTGACGTAACGTCAGGGTCAAGAGCTGACTTCACGGCGCGCTGGAGGTACTTCGTCCCCGGGGCGTCGAGCGTCGACGCGGCGGCCACCAGCGGCTCCTCCCGGTAGGCCTTCAGCAGCTTCCCGTGCAGCACGGCGTCATGGCCCGCGACGCGGTCCATCAGCTCCAGCCACTTCCGCCCGAGCGCACGGCCCCGGGCGCTGTCGGGCTGCACGCCCTTTCGCATCAGCTCGCCCACCGTCCGCGACAGTTCGTCCCACTCGGAGGGCTGCACGCGCTTCAGGCGCATCAGCTCCGGGACGCTCAGGTGGCGGCAGAGCGCGGCGACGCGGAGCTCGATGGCCCGGTCGATGTACGCAATCATGTGCAGGTCCGGGCCCTTGTTGGACAGGGCTGACGGCTCGCGCTTGTACATGTCGCCCCAGCGGTGGATGAGCTCGATGTTCCCATCCATCCATCGCCCCATCAGCGCCATCCAGCGATGCGCGAGGGGCTGCACCTCCAGGCTGTCGGCCGGCACGCCGGCCTTCATGACCTGCCGCACCTGGGCCATCAGCGCCAGCAGGTCGGCGGCGATGTACTGCCAGTTGCCGAAGATGGTCTTCAGCTCGTCGGCGCTGAAGTACTTGTCGCAGGTGGTCATCAACCGGATGGTGCCGAGCCAGTCGCCCATGTCCGGCACGTGCCCTTCCGACAGCCGGACCTGGAGCAGCCCCAGCCGCGTGCGAAGCTTCTGGGCCTGCTCAATCTGCCGGTCCAGCGCCCGCAGCTGCTGCTCCACGATGACGGGAAGGGTGGCGCCGCCTCCGTCCAGCAGGCGGCCAATCTCCTCCAGCGACAGGTCCAACTGGCGCATGGCCTGGATGGAGTGCAGCCGCGCGACGTCGGCCGGCCCGTAGATGCGGTAGCCGCCCTCGGACCGGGCCGAGGGCTTGAGCAGGCCGATGGCGTCGTAGTGGTGCAGCGTCCGCACCGTCAGCCCGGCGTGTCTGGCCAGCTCCCCGATTCGCATCCCGTGTCCTCCCATCCTGGCCCCAGGATGAACCCTGACGTTACGTCAGGCTCAAGCCCTGAGTCTCACGATGGGCTCCTATGGCAAGGCGGGGCGCGGCTCTCTCTGCGTTGGGCGGGTCGCGCAGCTGTTCCGAGACGCAATGGGCGCATGGAAGCTCCTCACAACCTCTGGGACCAACTCCTTGAGTTGGTGAGCGACCTATCCCCGCTGCCGCCAGCAGTGCATATGTTCTGCTGTTCTGCCCGAACTGAGATACGTTCGTCGGGTCGTACTTCCGCTTCACGAAACACAACACTAGATGGAAGCGCTGTGAGGCCGCTCTGTGAGCGAAGAAGCTGGCGATGCGCCAATCTGCTTGCCGCCTGCCACAGCGTCTTGGACCCGACGAGCCATACTGCCATAAGCCATCACGACGAGTTCTTGCTGTCGCTATTCCGGTGATGGGCATTCACGCCGAGTGGTGCGCTACCGCGCACTCTCAATGCTCGGCATCAGTCAGCCGTCCCATCTGCCCATCAACAAGGGGGCGCGGCAACATTGCTCGTGCCTAACCTGTAGATGAATTGCGCAGGGGTGGAATTTTCCTGTATCCTTGTCGGAGAGGCACCCTATACTATGCATCGGTGGTTTGAGGATGCGCATATCCAGCCCACCTCTTTGGAGGGGAAATGCCGGGATTGATAGATCGTGTTGGGCGGCGAATTGAAGAGCCGCAATTGGACGACGCGCTGCGCGGAGCCGCCAAACTCCTTAACTCGCTTGTCGACGCAGATACCTACGTTGGGGAAGTCTATTCTCTTGGTTACGAGAAAGCGCTCGTCCAAATCCATGACCATCACCGGAAAAAGGTCGGAGGGATTCCTGCTCTCTCGTTTCTCATCGCAACTCGCTTAGTTCCCTCAGAAACCACCGACGTGCGAGAGGAGGACGCCTCGGTGATCCTCCTTCGCGTTCTCGATCACGCGGACCTGCCGAATGGCGCAGAAGCACTGCGGGTGAGAGTGGAAAACGCCCAGAGGGTCAGCGGCGAGCTGGATAAAAACTGGGATGACCGGTCTGTGATGGATCCGACTACTCACAACATCCTCAGCTACGCGGGAGTCAACTGCCGAGTAGTGGGCACCTTCTACGTGACCAATCTTAACGAGGATGGCTTACCGAAGTACGCCCTCTCATTTGGCGCTGACTTGAGCAACTACTACCCGAACCGAGGACTCAAGGTTTACAAGCCTCGCGCAGAAGTTCTCTCGCATATCGTGAATTTTCGGGAGCCGCTGTCTCATCGCGAGGGCGACGACTCCCTCGTGTATGTCGGGAAGATTCGTTACGCGTCTACGAACCGACCCTTCCAGCAGATTGGGGACGTGCAGTTCGCCATCACTCCTGTGGACTTGCTGGGACAGAAGACAGCTCTCTTCGGCATGACACGGACGGGTAAGTCGAACACAACCAAGATCATCCTCAAGTCGATTTTCGAACTTCGATGGCAAGGCTCGAATCGGAGGATCGGGCAGGTAGTCTTCGACCCTAATGGCGAGTACGCGAATGAGAATGCCCAAGATCACGACAAGAACCGCAACCCCAGCGCGCTCAAGAATGTATGGGCATGCGGTCCTAGGCAACTCCACGAGGAACTGAAGAAGGATGTCGTCACCTACGGCATCACAGCGCACCCGAATGATCCGGGGCGACGGCTGATGTTGCTTAACTTCCACGTAGATGAAAACCTCCAGATTGGAAAGTCTATTATTGATGCTGCCTTGGGGGATGACTCGGCCAAGTACATCCAAAACTTCCGCGACGTCACCTTCGAACCCCCTACTCCCGGCGACAAGGGGGCGGAGACTCGGTATCGACGCCGTGTTCTCTTCTACCGCGCCCTACTGTACAGAGCAGGCTTGCAACCGCCTGGGGGGGTGAGGCCGAATACCGATGGTCTCTTCGGAAAAGAATTTTTGGAGGCGATGTCTCCTTCCCAGATAGACGACGTCCACGCGACCGACTCTTCAGGGACAAAAGGGAAAAAGAAGGGAACGCAGAAGCCGAATCTTGAGTTTGCGGGTTGCGCTGCAATATTGCGAAAAAATAACCCAAACTGGGGGGAGATTGCCGAGGCCGGCCGCCTGCTCAGCGCATTTATCAAAGACGGGGACTCAGGATTCAGCGCTTTTGATCAGGATTACATATCAAAAGGCAGCTCGGGGTCTTGGGCGGACGAGAATCTCAGGAAAATTTTGGAGATGCTGGCCTATCCAAATGGCTCAAGACAGGTCGGGCGTGTACGGGAGCAGCATACTGACAGCACCTCCAGCGACTATGCTGATGATATCTACCACGAGCTCGCTGCCGGTCGACTAGTCATCGTTGACCAGTCTAGCGGAAACCCAGAATTGAACAAGGCAGCCGCGGATCGCGTCATGCGCCGAATCTTCGAGAGCAACCAAAGGCGGTTTCGAAGCGGCGAGACCGATTTTCCGCATGTCTTGGTTTACGTGGAGGAAGCCCATAATATTCTGCCATCCTCACGCGAGCTAGACACCTCCGATGTGTGGGTGAGGACGGCGAAAGAGGGAGCCAAATACCGAATCGGACTCATCTATGCGACCCAAGAAGTTAGTTCAATCCAGCGCAACATTCTCCGCAACACGGCCAACTGGTTTATCGGCCATCTCAACAACACTGATGAAACGAAGGAGTTGAATAAATTCTACGACTTCTCCGACTTCGAGGCGAGTATACTCCGAGCACAGGACAAGGGCTTTATCCGTGTGAAGACGCTCTCTAACCCATACGTTGTCCCTGTACAGGTGGAGCGATTCTCCATCGAGACTCGCAGCGAGGTGAAGTGATGCCTTACGACGGAGAGTTCGCCGGCTACCGCTCGCTCCAGAGGATTGCGAAGACGGAGCGCGTGCAGAAGTTGCTCGGAAAGGCACGAGTATACGTCTCTACATCCGAGCCTCGGTCAATTCCCCCGGTGGCTCCGGCGCCGCCTTCCCGACTCCCCGATTTCGTCGTGGCTATTGACGGGAGCCTTGCAGAAGTAGACGTCGCGACTGGTTATCCTGGTGCGAAGGTGGGGTACTGCACCGTGGCCAGCATTCTGCTCGATTTGGGCCTCATGGACGTGCTCGACGAGCAGCGACCTGCGGACCCGCGTGAGTTCCGGAAGACGGAAGAGTCTGCAACGATCGACGCAGCATTCCCCGGCAGCAATGTGGTCACCCGAACCCACACTACGGCCAAGGACTCCTTCCGCGAAACCCTCTACGATGTATTCTTCGAAGAGGTTCCGGATGTCCAGGACGGCCAGTCACTCCTCACCACCTACGAGGCGCTCCTTGCATTGAAGCCCTCAGTGCGAGAGGGGACGGCTTGCCCCTATAGCCACTATGGCTGCGAGCAGCACCTTGAACGGATTCAACCGGGGACGACTTCCTGTCCATGTTCCTTTAAGCGTCCCATTTACTCGACCGATGCACTTCGCGTGCACGAGCGGTTCAATGACCTAGGCTCTAACCTCGAAGCGATAGGCGAGGTGATGCAGGTATGGGAGCGTGTTCTCCTCGTTCATCTGCTGCGCTGCTTCGAGCGGAAGGGGTGGCTTGACAGGGAAGACCGAATCGGCCGATTGGCATTCATCGTGGACGGCCCGCTCGCCGTCTTCGGTCACCCAGCGTGGATCAGCACCGCCATTACGAGAGAATTGAAGCGTCTCAATGCAAAATATCGCTCGAGTACGGGCCAAGATCTGATGATACTGGGGGTGGAGAAGACCGGCGAGTTCGTCGCCCATTTTGAGGACATTGATCAGCGCGAGAACCCAGGTGAGGTGCACTTCCCCAAACGCGCTTACCAGTTGCTCACCGACCAGTACATAAAGACACGGGTCAAGTTCTCGGACAGCACGAAGAGATACGGTGCAGATACCTACTTCGGCCGCAAACTTTTCTACAAGACGGCAAGCGGGGCACGCATTGTGGCGACCATCCCGTTCTTGACTGATGAGCAGGACACGCTCGACTCAGACGATGTTGCTCTTTACCCGCAGTTCGCAGCAACCTGTGCGCTTCTCGATAAACTCGTTTCCTCCCGCTTCCCCAACTCCCTCGCGCCGCTAGTGTCAGCGAACGCTCAAGCGGCCATTCCTCTCAATCTGGGAGCCAAGGTGCTTGAGCAACTTGCACGGGCACTGATGAAGAAAGGGTGAGCCTCAGGCCGTACTGCGTCGGCTCTCCTGTATATGCGTGATGCTGGCGGCTCGCAGAAGTACCCATGGAGGATGCAAACGCATGCTCAATCGAGACCGGTCTCTCGTAATAGTTTCGATGTCAAGATGGTAGCACCGCTTGGTGCCCACCGTTGGAGTCGAGCGGCAGTGCAACATATCCACGACGCAGTGTTCTTCGATGTCAACGAAGGTGGCGCCGTAAGTGTGCCCTTTGCTCAGGGCCAAACTGTCCAGCCCGAGTTCGTGATGAGTTGGGAGGGAGAGTGAGGCGCGGCGCATCTGCCGATGCCACGTGCCGAGGCTGGTGTGCATGGTTAGATGCTTTGAGCCGTCGGGCACAGGCGTCCGCACTGCTATCATGGCGACGGTGAATTGGGACAATAGTCAGCCGCTGCGTACGTCGTGCATTAAAGAAGTAAGCGGCAGTCGTTTTGCGAAAGTGCGTCGAAGGCATTGCGCATTTCGGCAGAAGAGTTCGCGCCCAACCGTAAGGCATGCCCGGCGGACGGATGGTCAATGGGGGGGACGGGCGTAACGGTTGTGCGTGTAAAAATACTGGGGGTTTGGCTGGAGGGGTATCGGGCACCGGTGCCCTCCAAGCCCAGTAGGAAGATGGTATCCGCCGAGCTGCCGCGCGTTACCGCTCTACAAGCGTTACCTGCTTTACATGGCCGGTGGTAAGTGAGCACCGCGTTTCTATTCCCGGAGTGTATTCGTCCCAGGCAGCCTGCTGAGTCTGCCTACTCCCCCGAAGGTCGCTACATGAAATGCGGGATAGCCTCGAATCCAGGGCCAAAGTCACAGTGTTCATTCTGAAAATGACGGAATTAGCGTCCGTCGCGGGAAGTAGGCTGAACGCGGCACTTGGGACGGGTACCCTGAATATTTCCTCTCCTACCACTAGAGGGGTACAGTAAGGTATTGCGTGTGCGTCGAGCAGCCCTGAGTAGGGCGCTGTGGTGTTGTTAACTTGTCCGTAGTGACCAATGACCTACACAGCTGACTCCACCCTCATCCATCGAGTTAGGCTCCGGAACTACAAGAGCATTGCCGCCTGCGATGTAGTCCTCGGTCCGCTTACGTTCCTCGTGGGCCCCAATGGAGCGGGCAAGAGCAACTTCTTGGACGCACTGCGTCTGGTGGCGGAGGCGCTGAACTTTTCGCTGCGGCGTGCAATCCGGGAGCGGTGGGGCCTCAGCCAAGTGCTTCGCAAATCTATTGAGCATCCGGGAGAACTAGGCATTCGGCTCGACTTGGTACTCCCCGGGGGACAAAGCGGTCACTTCGCGCTTGAGGTCGCGACCAAGGGGAAGGGGTACGAAATTCGAGCGGAGGAGTGCTACGTGCGAGACGGTGCGGGGGGGGTGCGCGCTTGGTACCGAGTTCAAGCGGGTCAGCCGTCCGGGAGTTTTGAGCCCCTTCCACCGGCATCTCTCGACAGTCTTTACCTTGTGGCCGTCTCTGGGCTGCCTTCTTTTCGGCTTGCTTACGATTCATTGTCTCAGATGAGCTTCTACAACTTCAATCCTGGGCAGATTGCAAAGGTTCAGCCAGTCGAAGAGGGCAATGTCTTGGCTTGGGACGGCCGCAACATAGCCAGCGTGATTGCCCAGCTTGAGGCACGCGAACCTCATATCAAACGGCGCATTGAGGAGTACTTGTCAAAGATTACTCCAGGCATCAAGGAGGTTAAAGCCGACATCTTTGGATCCATGGCATCGCTCGAGTTCATGCAGGAGGTGACTGGCTCTGCCGAGCCATGGCGCTTCATGGCAACCAACATGTCTGACGGAACATTGCGAACTCTAGGCGTGCTTGTCGCGCTGTTCCAGTCGGCTGAAAAGCCGGAGCCACGAGTCCCGCTCGTGGGGATCGAGGAGCCCGAGGTGGCACTGCATCCCTCGGCTGCGGAGGTGCTGATGGATAGCTTGAGAGATGCCAGCCAGCAGCGGCAGATTCTCATCACGAGTCATAGCCCGGATCTGCTCGACAATCCGAATGTCGCGGATCATGAATTGTTGGCTGTCATCGCCGAGAAGAACGAGACTCGGATGGGCCGGTTGGATGAGGCGGGACGATCGGCGTTGAGGGACCACCTATACACTGCCGGCGAATTGCTGCGCGCAAATCAGCTCCAGCCGGACGAGGTATCTCGTACTTTGACAGCTGAGCATCTGTACCTCTTCGATACGCCCCGTGACTGAGACCGTAAAGATCGCCTGTATCGTGGAGGGCCATGGTGAGGAAGAGGCTCTCCCAGTGCTCTTACGCAGAATCCTGGCAGAGTACCGCCCTTTTTACGTCTTAGCCATGCCTCGCCCGCTTCGACTGGGAAAGGGCAAGCTGCTTAAAGAGAACGAGCTGGAGCGGTCCGTAGAGTTGATGGCGAGGAGGGTCGCGCCACTCGGAGCCATCCTCATCTTAGTAGATGCGGACGATGACTGCGCGGCTCACATGGGGCCAGCCCTTTTAGCTCGTGCGAGAACGGCTCGCGCGGATATACCAACGGGCGTGGTGTTCGCCGTGCGCGAGTTCGAGGCTTGGTTTCTTGCGGGAGCCCGGTCTCTCCAAGGGCTCCGGGGACTGCCGCCTGTGCTCGTACCTCCCACAGCTCCCGAGTCTATCCGAGGCGCGAAGGAATGGCTTACCCGGCAGCGAGTAGATGGACGCTCGTATCACGAGACGCTGGACCAAGCGCCACTTGCTGCGCGGGTGTCGCTCGAAGACGCGCGGCAGGCTTCCTCCTTCGACAAACTCGTCCGAGATGTTCTGCGTCTCAGCGACATCATTGCTGAGAGATCCTATCCGGACACAACGAGCTGACAAGAAGTGGCCCCAGATTGGGTTAAGAACCTAATTCGGTAGGGAAGAAGCCTGCCCACCTGCAGCGTTATGCGAGCAGGAGGGTAGGCGCATGGGGCTCGTGAAGAAGGACGACGGCTGGAGGATGCCGGACGAGCCATGGGTGAAACTGGAGCGGCTGCTGCCGCCTCGTCCTGCGCACCCGCTGGACTGACACAATCCGCGGGTGCCCGACAGACGGGCCATGGACGCCATCCATCTGGTGTTCCGCACAGGCATGCAGTGGGGAGCCTTGAGTCCCACCGGCATCTGCCACCCGTCTTCAGCCTACCGTCGCTTCCGCGAGGGGCTGTCGGCTGGCGTCTTCCGAGAGTTCTGGCGACAGGGGCTGCTGACCTACGACGGCCGGCGGGCATCAACTGGAGCTGGTTGGCCTTGGACGGAGCGATGGGAAAGGCGCCGCTGGGGGGGAAGCCGGCCCTAACCCCACCGATAGAGAGAGAAGACGGGCACCAAGAATAGCCTGCTGACGGACTCGCAGTGCGTCCCCCTCGGCCTCGTGGCCGGTGGCGCCAACACGAAGGACTTCAAGCTGGCGCGCGCCACACTCGAGTTCATTCCAGTCCCAGGCCCCCGCCCACTGAATCCTCACGTCAGCACCTCTGGGTGGACCAGGGTTCGACTACGAAGAGATGCGAAGGCTGGCCGAGGAGTTCGGCTTCACGCTGCACCTGCCGCAACGTGGGCAGGCGGAGCGCACGAAGAAGAGCAACGTTCGCAAACTGGCGCGGCGGTGGATGGTGGAGCGCGGCCACTCCTGGCTCAACCGCTTCTGTCGACTGCTGGTCCCTTGGGACAAGCGCGAGGATACCTACCTGGGGATGCTGCCCCTGGCGCTGGGCATCATCACTTGGTTCCACGCGCTCCTCCCGAAATAGGCTCTTAGCGCGATGGTGCACCACACCCTCATCATGAGGAAGGAGACCTCCGCGCAGGATCTCCTGGAGTTAGGCGGCATTTCCTTCTACGCTTGGCTCCCGACTGTGGGTGATCTCCTGGATATGCTGATTTCATCAAGATATCGTAGTTTGCACGCCCATTCGTTCTCGGCAAATGCGAAAACGGTTGTTTGCTTCCCTCATTGGAACATAGCTCTTGCAGCAGCTTGCTCAGGCTCCTGCAAACGAGGGGGGCGTAATGGAGCGTGACGGCCGAAGCTACGAAACAGCTGCTGCGAGATGGGCGGGGGTCGGACCGTACTACGCGATGTTTCCGACTGCGTTTTCTAATGCTGTCGTGCTGCGACATACGTCTCCGGGGGACGCCGTCCTAGATCCGTTCGCGGGGCGCGGCACTTCGATTTTTAGCGCTGCTGTCCAAGAGCGCGTCGGGATTGGCATCGAACTCAACCCCGTTGGCTGGCTATATGCTCGAACGAAACTTGCGCCTGCCAGTCGTCCAGCTGTTGAGAGACGTATACGGATGATAGGCGAAGCAGCTGAGGACTTTGGCGCTGCCAGCGGCGCACTGCCAGCTTTCTTCAAACATTGCTTTACTGCTCGTGTCAGACAATACCTCTGTGCTGCCCGCGAGGTCCTACGCTGGCGTACTGACCAAGTTGACCGAACCCTGATGGCACTTTTGCTCGTGTATTTGCACGGCAAACGGGAAGCCTCTCTTTCCAATCAGATGCGGCAGGCAAAGTCGATGGCACCTGACTACGCCGTGCGTTGGTGGCAGGAGCGAGGTCTTGAGCCACCAGACGTAGAGCCCGTCGACTTTCTTGTGAAACGGCTTGCCTGGCGGTACGCGAAGGGTCGACCAACGTTGACTGGAAGCAAGGTGTATCTGGGAGACAGCGTTCGTCTTCTGCCGGAGATTAAACACCGAATACAGACGGGTCGGCTTCAGCGTCCAAAGCTCCTGCTAACTTCGCCGCCATATTATGCAGTTACGAATTATCACTATGACCAGTGGCTCCGACTCTGGCTCCTCGGGGGACAGCCGAATGCACTACGTGTTCCCAACGCGGGCGAGTATCGCGACAGGTTCGACAACCTTGAGAAGTACAGAGGGCTGCTCCTGAAGGTCTTCGGTTCGGCCGCAGAAGTTCTTTCAAGAAACGCAATAGTGTATGTTCGCACGGGACGCGGCGAAGAGACCTACGACGCTACGGTTGCTGCTTTGCGAGCCGCATTTCCAAGGAAGCGTATTCGCGTTACCCGACGGCCATTCCTCAGACCCACACAGACGCGTCTGTTTGGTGATAAGTCTGTGAAGGAAGGGGAAGTGGATATCGTCATGCGTCCTCGATGAGTGACCCACTCATTCTGGTTTGTCCCCGCGCTTTGTTAAACGCTGATTCACAGCCACTTGCTTGCCGGTGAACTCAAGCGGCCGGCGTACAAGCGGTGAGTGTCAAGGCAGTTGTCGCGTGAGAGGGTTCAGTCGGTGCGCTTCATCTCCTGCACGGCCGGGGTGAGGTTCGGAGAGGGGCCGAGACGGACGGGGCCCTCGGGCGTCCAGTTGCGCGTGGAGCGACTCCAGCGCTCGGGGTGACGGGCTCGGGCGTGCTGGTACGCCTGGTGGCGTCGCGCCAGCAGCGCGTCCTCGCGGCCAAAGTGCCTGTCGTCGGGCGTGACGAAGCGGATGGCGGAGTGCCGGTGCTCGGTGTTGTACCAGGCCACGAAGCGCGTCACCCAGGCACGCGCGTCCTCGGCGGACGCGAAGGGGCGCTGCGGGAAGGTGGGGCGGTACTTCAGCGTGCGGAAGAGGGCCTCGGAGAAGGGGTTGTCGTCCGAGACGCGAGGCCGGCTGAATGACGGAGTGACGCCCAGCCACTGCAGGGTGGCCAGCAACGTGGCGCCCTTCATCGGGCCACCTTTGTCCGAGTGCAGCACTAGCCCCTCGGGACAGCCAGCCTCTTGCCAGCAGCGGCGGATGAGGGCCGCGGCATGCTCGGACGACTCCTCCTCGTGCACCTCAAAGCCCATGATGCGGCGACTGAAGACGTCCACCACCAGGTACAGGTAGAGGAAGGCGCCCTTCACCGGGCCCTTCAGGTAGGTGATATCCCAACTCCACACCTGACAGGGCCCGGTGGCGGTGTGCTCGGCCCGCGGCCTGGGCGTGGGCGCCTTGGCAGGGCCTCGGTGCGCCAGCTGCCCCGCTTCGCGTAGCACCCGGTAGAAGCTCGCCTCACTGGCGACGTACTCGCCCCGGTCGGCCAGCCGGGGGACCATCTGCTTGGGCGAGGCGTCGCGGAACTCCTCGCTGTTGGCCACCGCCAGGATGCGGCGCCGCTCCAGCTCAGAGAGCCGGTTGGCCGGCTGCGTATGCGGGCCGCACAGCCGGTCCTCGGCCGTGGCGGGCTTTCTCCAGCGTTGAATCGTGCGCGGGGCCCCCCCGATCCGCTCGCAGACGGCCTCCAGGCGCACGCCCTTTTCCAAGGCCTCGTCGACGTGAGCGAGCGTCATTTCTCGTTCTTCTCGTCTCCGGAGTCGTCCTCGTCTTCCAGGTGCCTCTGGTCCCAGCCCATCGCCTGAAGTTTTTTCGAGCACCAGCAGCGCGGCCGTCTCGGCCAGCGCCTTCTCCTTGCGGTGCAGCTCGCGCTCGAGCTCCTTCACCCGCTTCTCGGCGGCGGCCAGTCGCTTGCGCTCCTTGGCAGGCAGCGGCTCCGCAGCGGCTCCCGAGATGGCTCCGGCGGCGGCCTGCTGCCACTCCTTCAACTGCGCCTCGTGCAGCCCCTCGCGCCGCAGCAGCGCCCCCAGCTCCTCGTCGGCAACGTCCTGGGCCGCAGCCAGCACGCGCAGCTTCTCCTGGGGCGTCCACTTCTTCGGTGCAGGGGGCAGAGCGGGCTTCTTCTCCTCGGGCGGGGGCGGCATGGCCGCTACCCTATTCGCCTCGCGCAACCACTGCGACAGCGTCGGCTGCGAGACGCCCACCTGGCGGGCCAGTGCCGCGGCGCTCACCGCGCCAGGGCCCACCATCCGCTTCACCATCTGCGCCTTGAATGCATCCGTGTACGGCACCGCGTCCTGCCTGCTCTCGCCCCCAGGGCGTCGTCAGCTCGGCACATCAGCCGAGGCGACAACTTCCCTGACACAGGGGGCCTCAGCCGAGGCGACAACTTCCCTGACACAGGGGCAAGCGCCTCCACGCCCCCTATGCGACATTGGGCGACTGGCAGATGCGACGCAGCTTCCAGGCGCTCGGTACATCAGCGTTCGTATGCCAAGTGTCGTCCGGTACTTGTGTTTGAGGTCAAATCGTCGCTCTTGCGGGTAGCGTACGATTGAGCGCTGAGCGCAAATGGTTACGGTGCTCCAAGTAACGGCCCTTCCAGCAATCGTTCGCCTAGCTCAATGCGGTGGACTCTAAGCGCCTATCGATTGAGCGCATCTGCGCCAAGTGACTGAAGAGCCGTCATGGCCGTCTGACTGCATCCACTTGCGCATGCCGTGACACGTTCGCAAACATGTCACAAGGAGGGTGCGCATTTGAAATCACACGGAGTCTTATCGGAGGAGGCTGCGGACATTCTCCGCAAGGGCGGACTCTTGACGGTTGGCGGGCGAGTGAACCGCAAGGAGCTAGCTCCCTTGATCATCGAGGTGCTCAAGGGACATACGAACACTGATACTGCTGTCAGTCCGGAAACTATTTGCGAGTCACTCTTCAAGTATGCCGATCCGGAGCTTGTCCGTGTTGTAGCTCAAATGACAACGCTGAAGGGCCCAGTTCAACGTGCGCTGAATGATGGTGGGCACATTCTCTGCTTGGTCCGCATTGAAGAGACCAAGCGAGGGGCGCGGGGCTCGGTTATCCGGCGTCGGACCGTGGGCAGGTTCGTCACGGACGACGACGATACCATCTTCAAGCACGTAGTGGAGACGGTCGGAAATAGAACCGTACAGCGTGTCTCTGGCGATGCCGGGTTCTTAGTTGGCATCGTTCTCAAGCGCCGGCCTGCTCTGGTTCAGCGAATGCCGCAATTCAGGCATTTGCTTGAGCGGCGGATCGACGAACAGCTCAACCTCTTGCCTGCCTAGGAGACGAAAGATGCATATTCAGGAGAAGCCCAGTCGTGTGCTCAAGAAGCCCCGTCGTGTCACCCGAGTAAGCGAGGAAGACCTCCGGGATTTGGAGGAAAGCATCAGGCGTCACGGGCTCGTTCAGCCGATAGTAACCCGACCTGACGGCGAGGTCATTATTGGTCAGCGACGGGCTGCGAGTGCGAAAGAACTTGGCGTTGATGTCCCGGTCATCATCCGTGACGACCTCGACGATATTTCAGCTGCTGAACTCAGGCTAAGCGAAGAGCTTACACATAAGCCCTGGGATCGGCTCGCACTCGCAGAAGAAATCCGTAAGCTATTGGAGCTTCACAAGAGCAAGGATTCGCGCTTCACGCCAGCGCGTCTCGCGGAGCGTATCGGGATATCAAGAGGCCGATTGGATGAATATCTGTCATTGTCGGCTCAGCCTCAGGAAATCAAACGTGAAATTAGAGAAGGCCGCCTGTCCGCACGCGATGCTCGCGTAATTGCCGACTTGGCGGTGTTGCGACCTGAGGAGAAGGTGAGACTTGCTCAGAAGGTTGGCGCAGGCAAGATTCCACCCGGAAGAAAGCTAGAGGATGAAGTGGCGCCATTTATCCGACGCGCTCCAGAAGAAGCCCGAAGGCAACTCATCGATAATCCAATTGTCGATTTCTGGCAGGCGGAGCGCCACGTCACGTACAAGCAGAAGAGAGCCAACGGCTCGTCGGATGCAACTCATACGGTGAAGGGGTTCGTGTCGGGGCTCGTCGAACGACTCAAATTCTGGCGGCTTGCTTTTCACTCGGCGCGACGCGTAGTGCCGTACATTCCTGATGCACAGTGGCCCATGTTCAATCGGGTTGTTTCGGAAATGATTGAAGAGCTGCAGGATGCACTCGCTGAGCGTACAGACTCTGCGGTCGCCTCGGCGAGTAGAAACATGGCGAACAAGCCTGAGAAGGTGATTGACATGGTTCGTACTGCGGAAGGAACCTTTGAGCCAACGTAGGGGATACTGACAACGAAGTCGGAATGCCAATCCAGAAGGATTTCTATGGCTAGGGGGTAGATGTGCCGCTAACGAAGCCACTCCTGACCAGTTCCTGACTCGCGATGGCACGCCTTCAGAAGCTCTAGGATGCCTCGGCCAAGCCGATTATCCCTTGGCTAGTCAATCAGGCCGAGTGCGTGGAACGCGAGGCGAGTTTTAAGGGGGATGCGCGAGGAGACGCAGCTGGCCCTTCGATGACCACGAAACGGCCCAGTTCGAAGGTCGAGTACACGGCCACCAGCCGAACGGGGCGTGGAGTTGGGATATCTCCTACCTAAACGGCATGGTGAAGAGTGCCTTCTTCTACTGTAGTTGGTGGTTGAGGTCTCTAACCAGCGAATCATGGGCTTCAAGGTGTAGAAGGGCAACTCGTCCCAGTAGGCTTCGGCTCTCATGTGCGAGAGCTAGAAGGAGGCCGGCTGTCCCAAGGGTCTCGGCTTGCGCTCGGACAACGAGGGACCCATGAAGGGCGTCACACTGCTGGCCACGCTGCAATGACTGAGCGGCCGTCGCCCTTCATCCGCCGCGCGTATCGGATGCCAACGACGTTTCCGACGCCCTATCCCGCACGCCGAAGTGCCGCGTTCCAACAGCGCGCCTTCGCTTGGAAGGAAGATGCACATTCCTGGGTGGCGCGCTTCACGGTCTACTGCAACACGAGCACCGGCACTCCGGCATGTGCTTAGTCACGCCGGAGGATAGGCATTTAGGTCGCGAGGCCGCGTTGCTCGCCCGGTCTCATCAGGTGTGCCGATGTGCCCGGGTCCGTCATCTTAAACACTGAAATCTCGACACACGCGACTGAAAGCCGATGGGCATTAGTCGCCTCAAGCCCTTCCCAATCCTGGCCCTGGCATTGCACGAGTTGAACCGTATCGGCTAACCCACTCACGCGACAACTATCTTAACGTCACCGGAGCTTCGGGTCCTCTCATAGACGCGACCCTCCAGTCTATTGCTCCAGCGCGTTGCTCCAGGCCGCATCGCCCGACACCCACTGGCCCACCCAGGTGTTGAGCGTCACGCCGGTGGTGCTGGAGAGGGTGTTGAGCCCGCCCAGGAAGGTGTGCTGCGTGCCATTCTTCAGGAAGTACTTCGTGTTGGCCCGCACGTCGTACGTCGTCGTGAGCAGCTGGCGCGTCAGCGTCTCGTAGTTCGCGGGGGTGTAGTTGAAGAAGCGGCGGAGCACGTCATCCTGGTCCCACGCGAGCAGGCCGAACCGGGAGTCCGGATGGGCATCCGCCAGGTACGCGGGGAACTTCGTGAAGTCCGTGGTGCAGTCCGTGCACCCGGAGGGAATCGATACACCCCAGTTGGTGAGCCAGAGGTTGAGGAGCGGGCCGGCGGGATTGATCATCTGCCCCGAGTCGGCGAGCACGTGCACCTCGGCGCTCGGGAACGCGGCGAGGACCTTCTCGTAGTTGAGCTGCGCACCGAAGGCGCCCGCGCTGCTGCCCGCGAGGAACACGCGCTGCGTGGTGGGGAAGGTGGCGGCCAGCCGGGGCAGCCAGGCCTGCACGTTGGCGGCGCCCTTGTGGTGCACCTGCCTCGTTCCGTAGGTCTGCACCGCGTTGCCCGCGTGGACGTCACCCGTGCAGTAGGGGACGAAGATGAAGGACATGTCCTGGAAGGGGTTCTGGGCCTGGGTCCGGTTGAACATGTAGAGGTTCCGGGTGCCCTCGGACTGGAACTGGGCGGCCTGGTAGCCCGTGCTCAGGTTGCTCGCGCTCTGCAGCGTGAAGCACGTCAGCTCGTCCCAGCAGGCGCCGCCGCCCTGCATGTAGATGTAGAGGTCCGTGCTCGCGTTGGTGGGGTTGATGCCGATGCCAGTCTGGGCGCCGTTGCCGCACGCGGTGCCGGCGACGTCCACCCACGTCCAGACCTCGGCGTCCGCGACGATGGCCAGCCCACCGTCGGGGTCGGGGTTGCCCGTCCCGGCGTCGGCGCCCGCGTCGGCATTGCCGCCGGGGGTGCCAGCATCGATGCACTCGGGGTTGAGCTCGGGGTTGCAGGTGTTGTCGTCGTCGTCACCGCACGCAGCGAACCAGAGCGGAGCCGAAGCAAGGAACAGCGTCACGAGGAGCTTGCGCATGGTGGCGGAAGTGTCCCCGTGCCCGGAGTGCCCGGCAATCACTCCCTGCCTGCGCTCCCTCGGGCCGTGGACTTCTGCACGCTCCACGGACTCAATTCGTGGGCCCCGGACACTGGCCCCGAGGCCGCAGCGGAAGCGCCCACAGTCCCCGGGTGCCGGAGCCGTCATCGGCGGTGAAGAAGACCTCTCCACCAGCGCGGGTGAAGCCTCTCGGGTCCGAGGCGCGGGCCTCGGGCGCCAGCTCGTCGAGCGGCACCATCCCGGCGGGCGTGCCATCACTCATCCATGGCTCACGGCCCCGCTCCGGAGTCTCCGCGCTGAAGAACAGGTGGCCCTGGATGGGCGTCAGCGCTTCGGGAGCCGCGCTGCCCGCTCCGGGCACGAGGTCCGCGAAGAGGCGCGTTCCCGCGTCCGTGCCGTCGCTGACCCACAGCTCGCGCCCGTGCACGCCATCGTCCGCCACGAAGAAGAGACGGGAGCCCAGGACGGTGAGGTCTCCCGGAAGCGAGCCGGCCTCGCCCGTCCGGAGGTCCTTCACCCGCTGCGTCCCCTGCGCCGTGCCGTCGCTGCGCCACAGCTCCGCGTCGGTGCCCGCCGCCCCGGTGGTGGCGCTGAAGTACAGCTGCCCACCCAGGGCCACGGCCTCGCGCACGGTCCCGAACTCCCCCACGAGCACCGGGGCGCTCCCGTCCGTCGCCATCAGGTGGACCGTGGGGTCATGCAGGTGCCCCATGATGTAGAACAGGCGGCGGTCCACGGTTGTCAGCGGCTCCAGGATGCCGCCCTCGCTGGGGACCTTCTCCAGCTCCACGGCCGCGGAGCCTCCGGCGCTTCGCATCAGCACCGTGGAGAGGCCCCGGAAGTGGGCGAGGAAGTAGAGCGCGCCATCCGCTCCCCGCGTCATGCGGTCGGGCGAGGTGCCCTCGGCGCCCGGGTCCAGGTCCTGCACCAGGACGGTGCCCTCGGGTGTGCCGTCGCTGCGCCACAGCTCGCGCCCGTGCTCCGGGTCGCTCGCGGCGAAGTAGAGCAGGCCGCCGGACTCGAACAGCGACTGCGGCTCCGAGCCCGTCGGTCCGGGCCAGAGGTCCTTCACCCGGCGCGTGCCAGCCGCGCGGCCGTTGCTCACCCACAGCTCGCGCCCGTGCTCCGGGTCCTCGGCGGCGAAGAAGACGGCGTCGCCCACGCGGGTGGGCTCCGAGGGGCCTTGCCCCGTCGGCCCGGGAGGGAAGTCCCGTACGAGGCAGGCCGCGGGGCCCTGGGGGCCGCTGCTCGCCCAGATGCCTTCACCTGTCGCGCCCGCCTCCGCGATGAAGAAGAGGGCGCCAGCTCCTGGCACCATTTGCGGTGAGCCCGTGTCCGAGGGACTGGGGGCCGGGCCCAGCCGGCTGGCGGTGCGTCCGCAGGGGACGGAGGGCCCGCCGTTCCCGGGTGGAGGCGGAGGCGGGTTTCCTGGCGGAGGCTTGCTGCCCCCGGACGTGGAACAGCCGGTGAGCAGCGCGAGCACCACGGAGAGTGGACGCCAGGACCGCATGAGAGCCTCCTCGGCCCGAACGTGGAGTCCCTCGCCTACCCGTGCCGGCGTGCGGTGTCAGTCCGCCCACGGGGAGGGCACACCCCAAGAAGGCGACGTTTCGCCAGCCCCGAGGTCGATTGGCACGCGAGCCCCGCCACGTAGGTTCTGCCCCCTGCGCGGGCAGGAGTCGACCCGGAGGCCGCCATGTCACGGAGACCCTTCTTCCCCTGGCCGAGCGTCCTCGTTGGCGTCGTGGCGCTGGCGCTTCCCGCCCGGGCGCAGACGCCCGCGGAGGTGGGGCAGTGGTCGGCCGTCATGACCTGGCCCCTCTCGGCCACCCATACGAGCCTGCAGCCGGACGGCCGGGTGATGTTCTTCGGGGAGTTCGAAGAGGGGAACCTGCCGCCTCGACGATGGGACCCGGCGACCAACACCCTCGCCTCGCTGCCGCACCCCGGCTACAACATCTTCTGCGCCGGTCACTCATACCTCGCGGACGGCAAGCTGCTCGTCACCGGAGGGCACGTGACGAGCAACGTGGGGCTCAACGACGCGAGCCTCTATGACGCCTTCACGGCCTCGTGGAGCCGCCTGCCGGACATGAACGCCGGGCGCTGGTACCCCACCAACACCACGCTCTCCAATGGGGACGTGCTGGTGGTGTCCGGAGACATGAACGGGAGCGGCAACGTCAACACGCTCCCGCAGCGCTACCTGGCGGCCACTCGGACGTGGAAGAACATGACCACGGCCCGGCTGGCGCTGCCGCTCTACCCGAAGATGTTCCTCGCTCCGAGCGGCCGGCTCTTCTACGCCGGGCCGTCACGCGCCAGCCGCTGGCTGAGCACGGCGGGCACGGGGACGTGGAGCACGGGGCCCTCCAGCAACTACGGCACACGGAGCTATGGGCCGGCTGTCTATCTGGATGCCAAGGTGTACCTCATTGGCGGAGGTGACCCGCCCACCGCCACCACCGAGGTCATCGACCTCAACCTGGACTCGCCGACGTATCGGTACGTGTCCTCGATGACCACGCGGCGGCGTCAGCACAATGCGACGTTGCTGCCCGATGGCACGGTGCTCGTCACGGGGGGCAGCTCGGGAAGTGGCTTCGACAACGCGAGCACTCCGGTCTTCCATGCCGAGGTGTATGACCCCGCCGCCAACACGTGGAAGCGGCTCGCGAGCAACACCGTGTACCGGGGCTACCACGCCACCGCGCTGCTGCTGCCGGATGGGCGGGTGCTGAGCGCGGGGGGCCGCAATCGGCGCACCGCGGAGATCTTCTCGCCGCCCTACCTCTTCAAGGGCGCGCGCCCGACGCTCAGCGCGGCTCCGAGTGAGGTGATGCCCGGGACGACCTTCACCGTCACGACGCCGGACGCGGCCCGCATCCGCAAGGTGACGCTCATTGCGCTGGGCTCGGTGACGCATACGTTCGATGAGAACCAGCGGCTGGTCACCCTGCCGTTTACCGTCGGTGCCGGGAGCCTCACCGTCACGGCGCCCACGTTCAACAGCAGGGCGCCGCCCGGCTATCACCAGCTCTTCCTGGTGGATGACGCGGGAGTGCCCTCGGTGGGGCGGATGGTGAAGGTGCTGCGCAGGCCGACCACCGCCTCGGCCGGGGCTGCTCAGGAGGAGGAGTAGCCCGGCGGAGCCAGCGCGGCGGCGGTTGGCTTCAGGTCCGCACGTACCTCTCGCGCAGCTCCACCTGGGACGAAGCCCACAAGAGGAGGAGTAGCCCGGAGGAGTCAGCGCGGTGGCTGGCTTCAGGCCCGCGCGTATTTCTTGCGCAGCTCCACCTGGGACGAGGCCCTCAGGAGGAGGAGCCGGTCCGCTCGCTTCAGGCCCGCGCGTACTTCTTGCGCAGCTCCACCTTGATGACCTTGCCCGTCGGCGTGCGTGGCAGCGACTCCGCCACGTGGAAGATGCGGGGCGCCTTGTACTTCGCCAGACGCGCCTCGCAGTGGGTCCGGAAGCTGGCCTCGTCGAAGGTGGCACCCGGCTTCAGGATGAGGATGGCGGCGACCGTCTCACCCCAGTCCGGGTGGGGGATGCCGATGACCGCCGACTCGGCGAGGGCCGGATGGCTGGCGAGCGCGTCCTCCACCTCCTTCGAGTACACGTTCTCCCCGCCGGTGATGATCATGTCCTTCAGCCGGTCGACGATGAACAGGTAGCCGTCCGCGTCGATGCGGGCCACGTCGCCCGTGCGGTACCAGCCGTCATGGAACGCGGCGGCGGTGGCCTCCGAATCGCGGTGGTAGCCCCGCATCATCGACTGGCACCGCATCCAGATTTCGCCCACCTCGCCCGGCTTCGCCTCCGTCTCGGTGTCGCGCATCACCTTCACGTCGCAGCCGCTGACGGCGTACCGGCCAATGGAGCCCGCCTTGGACACCTGCTCCTCCGGCCGCAGCAGCGTGCCCGTGGGGCCCGTCTCCGTCATGCCGAAAATCTGGAAGAAGCGCTCGGTGCGGTAGCGCTTCGCGAGCAGGCGCGAGGTGTCCGCGTCGATGGGGCCGCCGCCATACAGGAACGTCCGCACGCTGCTCAGGTCGTAGCGGTCGAAGTCCGGCACCACGCGCATCGGCATCAGGAAGGCCACCGGCGCGCCGAAGAACAGCGTGCACCGCTCGCGCTGAATCGTCTCCAGCATGCCCAGCGGGTGGTACTCCGGCATCAGCACCACCGTGGCGCCGACGTAGAGGCTGCCCAGCAGCAGGTTGTTGAGCGGGAAGCTGTGCCACACCGGCATCGCCAGCAGCACGCGGTCGGTGGAGTCCAGCCCATAGGCGAGGCTGCTGCCGATGCCCGCGAACAGGACGTTGGCGTGCGAGTGCAGGCAGCCCTTGGGCAGCCCCGTCGTGCCGGACGTGTAGAGAATCTCCGCCACGTCGTCGGGGACAGGCGCCTTGAAGGGGCCGCGCGCGGGGGGCGTGGAGGCGCCCTCGCCAAACAGCGTCAGCCCATCCAGCGTGTCCTCCCCGCCGAGGTGCAGGACGCGGCACTTCTCGCGGCTGCTCTCGGGCACACCGGCGGCCAGGTCCTTGTCGGCCAGGAGGAGGCGGCTCTCGCTGTGGCCCAGGATGAAGGCCAGCTCCGGCGGGGCGAGCTTGTGGTTGAGCGGAACGGTGATTCCTCCCAGCCGCAGCGTCGCCAGGAAGCCCACCACCCATGACACCGTGTTGCGGCCCAGGACGGCGACCTTGTCACCCGGGCCCACGCCGCACCCCTGAAGGTGGGCCGCCACCCGGGTGACGGCCGCGTCGAGCTCGGAGAAGGTCACCCGCCGCGTCGCGGTGACGAGCGCCTCGCGGGCGCCGTACTTGCGCGCCGCCGTCGTCAGCACTTCATCCAGGGTCCACATCACTTCACCTCCTCGGACAGGGCGCGCTCGATGAGCGCCTGCATCGGTGCGTGGGCCGGCAGCGTCCCGAAGGTCTGCCCATGGGCGCCGCCCAGGCGCGACTCACAGAAGGCGTCCGACACCTGCGTGTTGCCCGCGCGGATGAGCAGCGACGCCTGCAGGGCCACGGCGAGCCCCTCCACGATGGTGCGCGCGCGCGTCTCCAGCGCGTCCGTGTTGGCCAGCTCCTTGCCCAGCCGGGCCGTGGCCGCGTCGTACGCGGCATGGCCGCCCTGCGCCGCGAGCAGCTCCGCGAAGAGGGCCTCGCGGCTGGCCGGCTCGCGCGAGGCGGCGCGCAGCACGTCCAGGCACTGGATGTTGCCGCTGCCCTCCCAGATGGAGTTGAGCGGCGCCTGCCGGTACAGGCGCGGCAGGTTGGACTCCTCGACGTAGCCCGCGCCGCCCAGGCACTCCTGCGCCTCGTTGATGAAGACGGGCGTGCGCTTGCATACCCAGTACTTGCCCACGGCGGTGGCGATGCGGCCGAAGGCGGCCTCCTTCGCGTCGCGCTTGCTGGCGTCCACGGCCCGCGACACGCGCGCGGTGAGCGCCAGGTGCGCCTCCGACTCCAGTGCCAGGTCGGCGAGGACGTTGCGCATCAAGGGCTGGTCGGCGAGCCGCTTGCCGAACGCGGTGCGGTGCCGCGTGTGGTGGAGGGCCTGCACCAGCGCCTGCCGCATCTGCCCGCTGGAGCCAATCATGCAGTCCTGCCGCGTCATGGAGACCATCTCCAGGATGGTGGGCACGCCCCGGCCCTCTTCCCCCACCATCCACGCGAAGGCGCCGTGCAGCTCCACCTCGGAGGAGGCGTTGCTCCAGTCGCCCAGCTTGTCCTTCAGCCGCTGAACCCGGATGGCGTTGAGCTCACCGTCCGGGGTGAAGCGCGGCATCAGGAAGCACGACAGGCCACCCTCGGCCTGCGCGAGCACCAGGAACGCGTCGCTCATGGGCGCGGAGAAGAACCACTTGTGGCCCACCAGCGCGTAGGCCTGGCCGGGGCCGCGCGCGCTGCCCAGCCGCTCGGCGCGCGTGGTGTTGGTGCGCACGTCCGAGCCGCCCTGCTTCTCCGTCATGCCCATGCCGACGGTGGCGCCCGTCTTCTGGGCCGCGGGGATGAAGCGGCCGTCGTAGGTGGCCGAGCTCACGCGCGGCACCCACTCGCGCGCCAGCTCCGGCTGGTGGCGCAGCGCGGGCACGCAGGCGTACGTCATGGTGAGCGGGCAGCTGGTGCCCTGGTCGGCCTGGTTGTGCAGGTAGAAAAGCGCCATGCGGGCCACGTGGGCGCCGGGCTTCTCTTCATTGCGCCAGGCGAAGCCGGACACGCCGTGGGCCATGCCCAGCTCCATCAGCCGGTGGTAGGCGGGGTGGAACTCCACCTCGTCGCGGCGGTGGCCATAGCGGTCGAACGGGCGGAACTTCGGCTTGTTCTCATTGGCGAGGACGGCCAGCTGCATCATCTCCCCGCCCACCACGGGGCCGTACTTCGCCAGGTCGGCCTCGGCCCAGCCGCCGCCCTCACGGGCCACGGTTTCACGGAGCACGGTGTCGCTCTTCCAGAGGTCGAGGACGAGCGGTGGGGGCTGGTTGGTGACCTCGTGGGTGACGAAGCCAGCGGCAATGGGGTTGCGTTCAGTCATGGTGACGGTCCTCCCGCGGGCCCGGGGCCCTGAGCGCCCCTGGCTTACCGTGAACGGCCGCATCAGGCCACCCGCCGGGAGGGAGCAGGGCGGCAAGGCTCGGCTGCCCTGTCACGTGCCCCGCAACCATTCCTCACCGTCCGTGTTGATGCCTGCGGCGCACCGTGAGGGCGCCCGTCACCCGCCTGGAATGCGTCGGCGGGTCCGTGAAAAGGAGCCGTCTGCTTGAACAAGCCGAGCGTGTGGATGCGGTGGTGTGCCCCTGTCGTGCTGGGATGGGGGCTGGCCATGGGGTGTGGCGCCGGGCCCGAGCCCGCCGTGGAGGTCGGGGCGCTCCGCCGGAGCAGGGGAGCCTCGAGCAGGGCGTGACGACGTGCCCCGGCCCCACGGGCGCCCTCTGTCGCTTCGTCACGCCCACGGAGGTGGGGACGCCCGGCTCGGGGGACTACCTGGACCCGCACGTCGTCATCCGGCCGAACGTGCCGACGAAGGCGGAGCTGGTGGTCTTCCTGCCCGGAACGGGCGGCAAGCCCCAGAACAACCTGAGCGGTCCCTACGCTGACGCCGACCACAGCCTCTATGCCAGCGCCAGCTCCAAGGGCTACCGCGTCATCGGCCTCACGTACCAGAACTCGCCCTCGCTCCATGACCTCTGCGGCAATGACGATGCCTGCTACCTCGCCACCCGCCGCACCCTCATCACCGGCGACGTGCAGCCTGGCAGCGCGGTGACAACCATGGACAGGGAGAACGCCATCCTCCCCCGGCTCACCCGGCTCATCGTGTACCTGCGCGACACGGTGGACCCGTCCGGAGGCTGGGGCAGCTTCCTGATGAATCCCTCCTGCACCGTGCTGTGCCGCCTCAACCCGGCGAAGCTCATCGTCTCCGGGCACTCGCAGGGCGGTGGCCACGCGGGTGTCATCGGCAAGGACTACGCCGTGCGCCGCGTCGTCATGCTCGCCTCGCCCTGTGACGCGGTCAGCGTCCTGGGGCCCGTGGCGAGCTGGAGCCAGCCCCCGTTCACCACGCCCCCCGGCGCCGACACGTACCGCGGGCTCGTGGCGCGCGGGCAGACGGCCAGCGGCTACGTCACGGACGCCTGTGACTCGAAGGCCACGAAGCACTGGGCGCCGGACCGGATGAATGCGCAGTGGAGCCGCCTCACCAGCTCCACCGGCCTGTGCCCCACGGACCCGCACGCCTGCGTGGGGCGGGACGCGCAGTTCTTCACCCACTGGCAGGCCCTGTGGCCGTAGGGCCGGAGCAGGGCCTGGCGTAGGGCGCCTTCGAACGCGGCGAGGCCGGGGACCCCATGGCCCCCGGCCTCCTTGACTCAAGACATCCGCGAGGCGCTCAAGGCGACAGCTTCAGCAGCACCACGTCCTGCTGGCGCGAGGGGCCGAACTGGAAGGTCTCGATTTCAACGGCGCCGGTGAACGAGCCACCGACGAACACCATGCCGCCCGACCCCACGCTCAGCAGCTGGGCATCGAGGTCCGGGTCCAGCGTGCGGGCCCAGCGGTACGCGCCGTCCGCCATGTAGCGGGCCACGAACTGGCGGTAGTCACTCAGGGTGGTGCCAAGCTCGCCGCCACCCAGGTCGGTGACGCCGTTGATGCTGCCCAGCAGCGTGAAGCTTCCCTGCCCGTCCACCTCCAGCTCCCGGACGTACTCCCCCACGTTCTCGGTGCCCCGGGCGCGCGCCCAGCGGTCCGCGCCGGACGCTTCGAGCACGCCCATCATGATGTCCTCCGTCTCCCAGTGCGGCACCTGCTCCCCGTCGCTGTTGTCCACCGTCTGGCCGGCGAACGTGAAGGCGCCGCCGAAGTGGCCCGCGAAGCCGACCGCGTCCCCGGGCAGCGCGGCCACACCCGTCACGGAGCCCACGGCCCCGTTGAGCGTGCGGAACCACAGCTCGCTCCCGCTGGGGGAGAACTTCGCGACGAAGGGGGACGAGCGCCCGGAGGTGTTCGTGTCGGGCCGGCTCACCGCGCCGCCGAGCAGCACGTTGCCCGCGCTGTCGGTGGCCAGCGCATCACCCACCGTGGGCTCGTAGCCGGCCGGGTAGGCGCGGGACCAGAGGTGGTTGCCCTCCCAGGAGAACTTCGCGAGGAACAGGCCCGCGTTGGCCTCGCTGGCCCGGCTGGAGGGGCCCGCGTCGAGGGGGCCACCGCCCAGGTCGGCGTAGCCGAAGAAGTACCCGGTGACGATGAGGCTGCCGTTGGCGTCGGTGGCCACGTCATTGGGGTAGATGGCCGAGGGGAACAGCTCCCCGTCGTCGGGCGTGTACGCGGTGAAGCCCTTCGCCCAGGTGATGCTGCCGCTGGGGGAGAACTTGGCGATGAAGGTGGCGGGGGGCCAGGCGGGGGCGGTGGGCAGCGGGCCCGTGCCGAAGTCCGGCGTGCCCGTGTACCAGCCCACCATCAGCGAGTTGCCCAGCGGGGTGAGCGCCACGTCGGTCACCGTCACGGACGCGGCCGGCTGCGGGTAAGCGCGGGACCACTCGTGACTGCCATCCGAGCGGTAGCGGCCGAGCATCACCCCGCCCTGGCTGGGGAAGGTGGTGCCGCCGAGCGAGCCGCTGCCGGTGTAGACGCCCGCCACGACGACGCCGTTGTAGTCCGTGGCGATGGCCTGAGCCAGCTCGTTGCCCGTGCCGCCGTAGTGGCGGCCGCTGATGAAGTAGCCGCCCGCGCCCTGGTAGGTGCACTCGTTGAAGGCCTGGGTGATGACGAGCCGCGGCCGCAGGCTCGAGTTGGCGTCCTCCTTCGACACGAAGTCCACGCCGTTGCCGCCGTCGGGCACCAGGACGAAGGCCAGCTCGTCGGTGCCGTTCAGGGCGGCGGTGACGTCGTACTCCACCCAGCTGCCAGAGGTGATGGCGCCCACGTTGGCCAGCGCCGCGCCGGTGGGCGCGGGCCGGTTGCTCCAGGTGAGGGTGGACTCCGTCCAACCCGAGGTGGTGGTGGCGTAGACGGCCGGGCCGTCCGTGGAGCCGTCCGTCGCGTACAGGCGCAGGCGGGCCTGGACGATGGAGGCCGGGTCATGGAAGTCGAAGCGCAGGTAGACGTCCTGCCGGGGCGAGCCGTCGGAGATGAGGCGTGTCGCCCCTCCGTGATTCGTGCCGGCCGAGTCCTGCACCGCATGGGTGTCAAAGGACGGCGTCACGGTGGTGTCCCGGTAGTACGTGACGGGCTTGCACTCGGGCGTCACCGCGGCGGCCTCCACCGAGCGCGTCTCCACGGGCGTGTCCACCGGGGACTGCGCGTCCACTTCAGCTCCACACCCCACCATCAACCCCAGGGCGGGCAGCAGGCCCAGCCCCTTGCTCCACTGCTTCGAAATCACAGATGCCTCCCGGACGATGTCCGAGGAGCCCTATTGCACTCGCAGTGCCAGTTGCATTCGCACCTGCGACACGGGTGCCGGGGCGGATTCTGGGAAGCGCGGCGGAGCGCGTCGTCCCCCGTGGTTCCCTGTGGTGGACACATGGGTCGCCCCCAAGGGCAATCCCGTGGCCCTGGCGGACGGCGGCGTGGAGCGGGCTCGCCGTGGGGTCGAGGTGCCGCCTTCCTCCCGAGGTGGAAGCGCCCCGCACCGTCACCAGATTGGTCGAGGAGGACCGCCCCCATGAATGACCAGCCGCCCGCTCCACCCCCGTCGAGCGCACCGCCGCCCGTCGGGTCGTCTGCAGCCCCCGCGCCGCCCTGGCATGCCCTGCCGCCCGAGGCGGTGCTGTCCCAGGTGGGCAGCAGTCCCGGAGGGCTGACGGACGAGCAGGCGCGCGAGCGGCTGGAGCGTCATGGACCCAACGTCATCCAGCGCCAGAAGCGGGACGGGCCGCTCACGCTGCTCTGGAGGCAGGTGAACAGCCCCTTCATCTGGGTGCTCGTCGCCTCGTCCGTGCTGGCCATCGTCATGGGGAAGGTGACGGACGGCCTGGTGGTGGCCGCGGTGGTGGTGCTCAACACCCTCATCGGCTTCGTGCAGGAGTACCGCGCGGGCAAGGCGATTGAGGCGCTCAGCCTCATGGTGCCGGAGAACGCCACCGTGGTGCGCGGGGGCCGGAAGGAGTCGCTCCCCGCCGCGCGGCTGGTGCCGGGGGACGTGGTGGAATTGGCCTCGGGCGACAAGGTGCCCGCGGACATGCGGCTGCTCGCCTCGCGCAACCTCCAGGTGGAGGAGGCCGCGCTCACCGGTGAGTCCCTGCCCGCGCAGAAGCACGTGGCTCAGGTGGAGGCGGGGGCCGAGCTGGGAGACAGGACGAGCCTCGTCTTCGGCGGCACGCTGGTGACGTCCGGCACGGCCTCGGCGGTGGTGGTGTCCACGGGCCATTCCACCGAGCTGGGCCGCATCTCCACACTGCTCAGCGAGACGACGGACCTCCAGACGCCGCTGACGAAGGCGCTGGCCGTCATCGCCAAGGTCATCACCGTGGGCATCCTCGGGGTGTCGGTGGTGCTCCTGGCCGTGGGGCTGTGGCGGGGCTACGCGCTCAGCGACGCCGTGGTGGTGGCGATTACGCTGGCGGTGGCGGCGATTCCGGAGGGCCTGCCCGCCATCGTCACCATCGCCCTGGCCATTGGCGTGCAGCGCATGGCGGCCCGGCGCGCCGTCATCCGCAAGCTGCCCGCGGTGGAGACGCTGGGGAGCACCACCGTCATCTGCTCGGACAAGACGGGCACCCTCACGCGCAACGAGATGACGGTGCAGGCGCTGTGGACGCCATCGGGCCGCTACACCCTGGGCGGCGTGGGCTATGCGCCCACCGGTGAGCTGCGGCGCGACGGGCAGCCGGCCGGCGCACTGCCCGACGACGCGCGCGAAC
>JBKGHK010000209.1:0-14737 GCA_046520375.1 Pyxidicoccus sp. 3LFB2 | reverse complement strand
GGTGGCGCTGGTGCTGCGCGGCGGCGCGCTGGACGCGGGCCCGGTGGGCGCGCTGTGGGTGCGCATGGGGTTGGCGCAGCCGCCCGTGGCGCCGTCCTGGAAGTGGGACCACGTCATGCCCGCGAAGCAGGCGACCTTCTCTCCGGAGGAGTTCGACAAGGTGCTCGCGCAGGCGAAGGCGGACGGGCGCCCGGTGCTCATCGACTTCTTCGCGGACTGGTGCGCGGCCTGCAAGGAGCTGGACCGCGAGACGTACCCCGCGCCGGAGGTCATCTCCCAGTCGTCGGAGGGCCAGTTCCTCAACATCAAGATTGATGCGACGAACAGCGAGGACGCGCTGGATGCGCTGCTGGAGCGCTTCGGCGTGGAGGGCCTGCCCACCGTGGCCTTCGTGTCTCCGAAGGGCGAGGTGCTGACGAAGCCGCGCATCACCGGCTTCCTGGAGCCCAGCCCGTTCGCCCAGGAGATGAAGAAGGCCCGCTGCTCGGCCGAAGGTGCCTGCTGAGTCTTCTATCGAGGGAGATTCCTCCGGGCTCCTTGCGCTAAGCCCCTGGACACGGTTTCTGTCCAGGCGGCGGGAGCCCCTGGCCGGTGTGCCCTGGCCGCCTGTCGGGCAGTGTCCTTGGCGGGGTGGACAACATCGATGTCCGGGCGCTTAGGGCACCGGGTGGTTATTACAGAGTGGGCCGCAGTACTAAAGGCATGGCCCGCCACCTAAGCCACTCTCTATGGAGCTCTAGATGTCATTCAATCGGTTCTACGACCTGTTTCTGCAGAATACTCTCAAGGGGCAGCGCTTCCGGATTCAGCTCTCTTCTGGCTCCGTCATGGAGGGCGTTCCGACGGCCGGATCCATCGCTAGTCCCCTGGATCCCAACGTGGCGTTCAGCTTCCACGCGAGCGACGGGCAGTCGTACCTGATTCCCTTTCGTGACTTGGTGAACGCCAACACGTTGACGTAGACGTCGCCGAACACGGGTAGTGCGTAGCTCTACGTTAGAGCTACGCACTGCCACTGGGTGCCTCGCGGACTTCAGTCTTCTCTGTCCTCGTCCTCGCCGGGCATCGCCATCCGGCCGCGGCTCATCATCACCCGGTCAATCATCACCTCGTGCAGCGCGTAGAGGGGGGCGGCCACGTCCTCGCCCTCCAGGTACGCCAGCGCGCCGGCGATGGCCTCCAGCGTGGACATGCCATCCGGGTGCGGAGGCCGGCGCAGGCGGCGC
Source organism: Pyxidicoccus sp. 3LFB2 (assembly GCA_046520375.1). GTDB lineage: Bacteria > Myxococcota > Myxococcia > Myxococcales > Myxococcaceae > Myxococcus. The sequence continues at coordinate 13,511 of JBKGHK010000209.1, read as the reverse complement.
GTGTCCTTCAGCGGGGGCGGCAGCTTCAGCCCCGGCAGCCGCCGCAGCGCGGGCACCCGCTGCACCATGCGGCGCGCTTGCCCCCAGCTGCCATCCAGGACGATGAGCCGCGCGGGGCGCGGCGCGTCCTGCACGGGCGTCTGCTGCGTGTCCGGGAAGAGCAGCCAGGTGTCCGGCGCCTCCAGCACGGAGGCATCGAACGGCTGGCCCGGCGAGCCATAGGACACGATGCGGCAGCGGGGCAGGGCGAGCGCCGCCATGCGGGCCGTGTTCGTGGACTTCAGCGTCTCCTTGTGGTGGCGGATGACGAGCAGCTCCGTGCGCGTGGAGACGCTCGGCACCTCGGCGCACAGACACAGGGCGGTGGGCAGGAAGCAGCGCGGGCAGCGGCCAGCGAGGTCCTCCGGGGTTCGAGACCTCATTTCCCCTGACGGTAGCGCTCCATGAGGGAGCGCGCTTCACGCAGCTTCTCCTCGACGAAGCGGTCGTCCGCATCCGGCTCGTAGTCCGCGTCGGGCAGGTCGAGGTGGAAGAGGGCGGACAGGCTCGTGGGCGTCACCTCCAGCCACTCGGCCGTGCGGTTGAGGGCGGCCTGCCGGCGGCCGGCGAACGTCTCCGGGCCGTCCTCGGGGCCGCAGCGGCAGATGCGCGCCGAGTCCCCCGACACGTCCACGTAGAGACCCAGCACCTCCGCGTCCAGCTCCGCGGCCAGCGCGCAGGTGGCCTCGCTGACATAGGCGGCCATGGCCTGGGCGGCGGAGCGCTCCGTCAGCGAGCGCACGAGGAACACCTGCCAGCCCGCCTCGGTGAGGGGGCCCGCCTCCTGCAGTGGCGCCAGCTCCGCGGGCGGCGCCTGGATGCGCGAGAGCAGCCGCCGCACGGGCGCCTCCAGCCGCTCGAGCCGGGCGCTCGACGCGGGGCAGAAGAAGACGACGCGGTACTCACGGCTGTCGGCTGCGGTTTCCATAGGCATACGGCGTCGCCAGGAACAGAAGAAGGTGTCCGCGGAGTGCGGGGCCCCAAGAGGACCAAAGGACTCCCCGCGCATGCAAGGGGGGATTTGGAATGACGGTTCAAGGCGTGGCGGATGCCACAGGCACCCGCCGCGGGGGAGTCCGGCGCTCGGAGGCCACCCAGGCCCCCGTCACCAGCACCAGCACGCCTCCCACCATGCCCACGGGCGTCAGCGCCTCTTTGAAGTAAGCCAGGCCCACCAGCGAGGCCGTAAGGGGTTCCAGGTAGGTGAGCGCCCCCGCCGCCGCGGTGGGCACGCGCCGCAGGCCTGTGTTGAACAGGATGTTTCCAATGATGCCGCACACCACCCCGCCCATGATGACTCGGAGTGCGGCTCCGTCCAGCGCGGGGGGCAGGGCCTCCGCGCCGAAGTACAGCAGCAGCGCCACCACGGAGATGGGCGCATGCAGCGAGGTGACGGCCAGCGGAGAGTAGGCGCGCGCCGCCTCCTTCGAGGCCAGGACCATGGCCGCGAAGAACACGGCGCTCCCCGCGCCCAGCGTCGCCGTCAGTCCGGAGAAGGTGGTGCCAGGCTGGATGATGAGCAGCCCCAGGCCGAAGAGGGTGATGGGCACGCCCACCAGGGCCCGCGCGGACGTGCGCTCTCGCAGCACCCATGGCGCGGACAGGGCGAGCAGCAGGGGGGCGAGGTAGTGCGTCAGCACCGCCACCGACACCGGCCCGCTGCGCAGCGCCGCGAAGAAGAGGGCCGCGTTGCCCGCATCCGACAGCCCGACGATGACGAGCGCCGCGGTGGCGCGCCGGTCCTTGAAGGCCTCGCGCCTCAAGAGGAACGGCGCCGGCAGCGACATGGCCACGAGCACCAGCAGCGCATTCTGCGGCCCGGACAGGCCCGCGGGCCGGAGGAAGAGGGCCCAGCCTCCCCAGAGGATGGCCCCGGCCGCGACCATGGCGAAATACCGCACTGCTTTGACTCCCGGTGACACCGGCGCACCCCAGGGCTCCGGCGGGTGCGCAGCGTACCCCAGAGTCGGGCGGCATGACCGAAGCTAGCGTGCCTGCTTCCCTTGCTGTCGGTGCTGCTGGAGCCTCTCCATCAACGAGAGCGCGTTCGGCACGGCCGCACCCTCCGCCGTGTTGTCGAAGACGCACCACACCCGCCGCCCGGCCTGCGCGTGCCCGGCGATGCTCGCGGCCAGCGCCTCCAGATACGGCTCGGAGTACTCCGAGTAGTAGATTTTCGGAGAGCCATGCAGCCGGTAGTAGACGACCTGCGCATCGGGCGGCGGGGGCGCCTGCACCGGTTGCGGGTCGGCCTTCACATAGGCCACGTGGAACTCCGCCAGCAGCCGCCAGGCCGCCTCCGTGAACCACGTCTTGTGCCGGGGCTCGCAGACGAGGTCGACGGGCGTCCGTTCGCGCAGGGCCCCGAAGAGCTCGCGGGCCGCCTCGGGCTCGTGCTGGAGGCTGGGGGGCAGCTGCACCAGCAGGCAGCCCAGCTTCGTTCCCAGGTGGCCCACCTCGCCCATGAAGCGCTCGAGCGGCTCCCGCGCGTCACGCAGGCGGAGCTCGTGGGTGATGGCCTTGGGGACCTTCACCGAGAAGCGGAACGTGTCGGGAACGCTGTCCGCCCAGCGGGCATAGGTGGCGGGCTTGTGGGGCCGGTAGAACGACGAGTTGATCTCCACCGAGGGGAAGACCCGTGCATACCGCTCCAGGTGGGTGCCCTCCGTGGGGAAGTGCTCCTTGACGGCGCTGGACAGGCTCCAGCCGGCGCAGCCGACCCGGCAGTGCGTGGCGGAGAACTCGGGTGGCGGGAGGAGGTCCATGCCCATGGGTGCGCTTGTCTGGAAGCTAGCCACCGCCCCACTTCATGGGTAGCGGGGGCCGGGGCCCTCCTGCCGCCTCGGTCAGGGCCGGACGTCCACCCGCCGGTCGGCGCCCATCCCCGTCCTCCGCGTGGTGGTGGTCGTGGTCGTCGTCTCCACCGGCCGGCTCCACGGGAAGACGAGCGCGAGCGCCAGTCCCGCCAGTCCCACCACGGAGTAGACGAGGCGGCCCGCCGCGCTGGTCTGCTCCCGCGAGCCGCCACCAAAGATGGCGTCCACGAGGTTCCAGTTGAAGAAGCCAATCAGGCCCCAGTTGATGGCGCCGATGATGACCAGCACGGCCATCACCTTGGCGAGCACTGCCTTCAGGCGGTCAGCATCCACTCGTTCCATGGCTCGTCTCCTCGGCACGAGGCGGCGAGCGGTGCCTCCGGGTGAGGCCCGAGCCGCCTCTCACCTCAACCTAGGAAGCCTCCGAAGCCACGGCGAGGCTACCTTGGGGCTGAGAGGTGACCATGGACGACGTGCCTCAGGGCCTGGGTGACAGCGCAGCGCCCGGTTCGCACCCGGGCTCCGCCGTGGCGGGCCCGTCCCACGGCGCGGCAAGGTGGAAGGGCCTCTTCGGACGGCTGCGCCAGGAGTGGCGGCGCAACAAGCTGAGTGACGCCGCGGCCGCCCTCACGTTCTACGGCGTGCTCTCCCTCTTTCCCTTCCTGCTCTTCATGGTCGCCCTGGCGGGGGTCGTCATCCAGCCGGCGCAGGTGCAGGCGCTCCTCGGGGCGCTGGGGCGCGAGGTGCCTCCGGCGTTCAGCGAGCTTCCCTACGCGCAGCTCGCGGAGCTCACCTCCGGGCCCAGTACGCACCTGCTCACGTTCAGCGCGCTGGCCTCGGTGTGGTCAGCGACCGCCGGGGTGGTGAGCCTCATGTCGGCCCTCAACACCGCCTACGGCGTGACGGAGAGCCGTCCGCGCTGGAAGGTCTACTCGGTCGCCCTGGGGATGATGCTGGCGGCGGCCGTCCTGGCGCTGCTCGCGGGACTGCTCGCGGTGGCCGCGCCGGCCCTGGCCTCCCGGCTGGGGCATCCCTGGACGCTGCTCGTGGGCTGGCTGCGGCTGCCCCTGGCCGCGCTGCTGATGATGGTCCTCTGGGCCACCCTCTACTTCGTGCTCCCGGATGCGCGGCAGAAGTTCAGGTTCTTCACGCCGGGCTCCGTGACGGGAGTGCTCGTCTGGCTCGCCGCGTCGCTGGGGTTCTCCTTCTACGTCTCCCACTTCAGCACCTTCGGCATCACCTATGGCGCCCTGGGCGGCATCATCGTCCTGCTGCTGTGGATGTGGATCTCCTCGCTCGCGTTGATGCTGGGCGCGGAAATCAACGCGGTCCTCGCTCGCGGTCCACCTGGGGACACCGGAGCCCCCGCGTGAGCGCGGGGACTCCGGAGGCGCACCGGGGCGCTGCTCAGCTTCCGCCGCGCGGCGCCTTGTCGACGTTGCCGTCCTCGTACAGGTTGCTCAGCCCCGTCACCCGCCCCGAGGCGTCCTTCTCGATGCGCAGGCGGACGAAGTCGACGCCGTCGAGCCGGAAGGTGTCCGGAGTCATCGGGATGGCCCGCATCCGGGGCTTGCCCTTGCGCCACTCGTACCAGAGCGAGCCATTCTCGAAGACGAGCGTGCTCGGCCCGTAGCTGCCGGCGAAGCTCTTGAGTACGTCGGCGGTCACCGTCACCGGCCTGCCGAGCGCTTCCAATCCCTGGATGGACCAGTCGAGCCGCTGCTTCTTCGCGTCGTCCTTGACGGTGGCCCGCAGCTGCTTCAGCGCCGCCAGGTGCGCCGTCTCGAGCGCCTTGTCCGCGGGGACCTTGAGGTCCGGAGCCACCCCGGTGCCTTCCCAGTTGGTGCCGGTGATGGGGTTCACCGCGCGGCCGAAGGGAACGCGCACCAGCAGGTGCACGTCGTCGAGGAACTGGGCGCGCACGGGATGGGCGCCACCGCCGGTCGTCTCCCCGACGAGGGTGGCCCGCTTGAGGTGCTTCAGGTTGTAGGAGAACTCCTCGGCCGCCGAGAAGGTGCGCTGGCTGGTGAGGATATAGACGGGGACATCGGTCATCCGCCTGCCCGTCACATGGGCCGAGGTCCAGAACTGATGGGTGATGTCGCCCTTGCGGATGTAGAAGCTGTTGAGGTGCGTGGGCTCGTCGAAGAAGTAGCTGGTGATGAGCTGAATCATCGACGGGTCGCCGCCGCCGTTCTTGCGCAGGTCGATGATGACCGCGTCCGAATGGGCCAGGAAGCCCATGGCGGCGATGGCCGTCTCCCCCGCCAGCTCCGCGCCCATGAAGCCGCGCAGGTCCAGGTAGCCGATGTTCCCCGCGAGGCGCTCGACCTTCTCGAAGCCGAAGTTCCTCGACGCCATCTCGCGGCGCATCTCCTCACGCGCCGCCGGGGTGGCGGGGCCCTCGGGGCCCATGCCCGGGGGCAGCGAGGCCGCATAGTGGATGCTCAGGTGCTGGTCCTTGCTCACCTCCTGGAGGTCCCGGGTCAGCGCCTCCGCCAGCAGGGCCGAGTTGGTGAGCGTGTCGTAGGCGCCCGCCTTCAGCTTCTTGCGGAGGCTCGCCTCCATCTTCCGGGCCACGTCCGGAAAGACATACGTCTCGTTCAGCGCCGCCGAGACACGGTCGACAATCTTCGCACGCATCGCGGCGTCCACCGGCTCGCCAGCACCGCGCCCCATCTGGGCGGAGGAGGCCGTCGCAAGGAGCAGGACCGCGACGGACCCCAGCCCCCCCAGCCTGCGTCCAACACTGCTGCTCCCGGTCGTCATCGCTGCTCCTTCGCACCGAGCTTCTTCAGCATCTCCACGGCGTTGGCGTTCTTCGGGTCCAGCTTGAGCGACTGCCGGTAGCTGGCGATGGCCTCCTCCTTCCGGCCCGACTTCATGTACGCCTCACCGAGGCTGTCGTGGGTGTTGGAGTCCTCGGGGAAGAACTCCACGTTCGCCTTGAGCAGCTTCACGGCGTCCGGGAAGTTGCCCGCGAGGAGCTGCCCGTAGGCCACCTGATTCAAGAGCTGCGGCGGCAGGCCCCGGCCCGCGGGGGCCTTCTGCTTCATGGCCTTCACGAAGGACAGCGCCGCATCCGCGCCCTTGAGCCGCACGAGCAGGTCCACCGTCATGAGCGGGGACTCCAGGCGGTGGGTGAAGGACTTCCAGCCGTACTCGGCGGCGATGCTCGCGGCGAGCCGCTCGAAGAGGAAGGGCCCGTTGTCGCCGTTGGCCATCATCACCACGCCGCTGCCCGAGTCGGCGAAGGCAATCAGCGTGGACGTGAAGCCCTCGTTGTAGCCACCATGGCCGAAGCGGTCACTGCCTTCCTCCAACTGGAAGCCCAGGCCGAAGCCGTCCGACTGCTTCGTGAGCATCTGCTTCGCCATCGCCTGCGACACCACCCGCTGGGACTTTCCGGCGCGGGCCTTCAGCACTTCCATCGTCATGCTCGCGAGGTCGGACGGCGTCGACCACAGGCCCGCGGGCGCCAGCTCCGGATAGACGTGCCACCGGCCTTCGATGCTCTTGCCGCTCGCGTGCGTGCCGGAGGCGGCGTTGGCCGTCCGAGCTGACGACAGCGGCTGCTCGAAGGTGCTGTGCTTCAGGCCCAGCGGCGCGAACACCGCGTCATGGATGAGCTGCGGGAAGGGCTTCTTGAGCTGGTCCTCCATCATCAGCTGGACGGCCGTGAAGCCTCCGCCGCTGTAGCGCGTCTCGGAGCCAGGCACGAGGTCGACCCGGACCGGCTCGGTGTTCGCCGGCTTCACGCCGTCGAGAATCTGGGGAAGCGTCGGCCTGGGCGCGTTGACGGTGTAGCCGGGGAAGCCGTGCACCGTCAGGCCCGCGGAGTGGCTGAGCACCCGGCGGAGCGTCACCTTCTGCTCCTGCGTGTGCGCGTTGTCCGGCACCTTCCAGGACACCAGCTTGTCGTTGATGTTGGCGTCGAGCGACCACTTGCCCTGCTCGGCGTAGCGCAGCGCGGCGAGCGCCGTCACCGGCTTGCTGATGGAGGCGGCCTGGAACAGCGTGTCGATGGCGACGGGCTCGGAGCCTCCCGCCTGCTTCACGCCATACGTCTTTGCCCAGACGAGGGCGTTCTTCTCGAAAACGGCGACGCTCAGCCCGGGGAGCTTGTAGAGCTCCATCCAGCGCTGGAGCGAGAGCTGGAGGGGCCCCTGGCCGGGGAGGGTGACGGGCGGAAGGCTTGCCTCCACTCGCGCCACGCGGGCCGCTTCGTCCGGGCAGGCCAGCCATTCGGTGGCGGGCTTCCGGGTGTCGGCTCCGGTGAGGACGGCGACTCCCGCACAGCTCGCAACGACCACGCTCGTGAAGCGAAGGAAGGTTCGATGCATCGCGTTCTCCAGGGACGAGGGTGCCTTCGGAATGGCAACCACGGCGGGCACCCTACGGAGTCGCGCGGGGTGTATGGCCTTGACGCCTCCATCTCTTCGTCATGGTTGCGTCATGCCCGTCAGGAATTGGAACGGGCGCCCCGGGGTGCGGTGTCCATGCCGGGCCTGCGTCATGGCATCATGGACCCATGAAATGGATGAGCTATCTGGCGGCCGGTCTTCTTGTCTGTGCATGCGGTGAGGACGAGCGGCCCGAGGACGAGGTCGTGGACTACCCGGAGTGCTCCGTCGAGGAGCAGCTCGTGCTCGAGGGAACCCTCGACGGCCAGCCCATCAACGTCCGCATGGACTCGTATGGGCACAGCTTCTCGAACCTGGGCGCTGGCGGGTCGTCCCACTTCGAAATCTTCGGCCCTCCGGCGGACGCGTCGCCGTATTCCGTGCTCCTTCGCATCGACTTCGACAAGGTGGTCCGCAATGGACGCCAGGTCCCCGCGCGGGGCGTCGTCGAGCTCGTGGACGAGGGCGTCGTCGCGGGGAACTGCGAGGATGACGGCTTCACCGGCCTCATCGCGCAGAGCGATGACGGAGAGACGACGAGCTTCGTGCTCCGCAACCTCAAGGCCTCGCCCTACTGCGGAGGCGCGGCGCGCTCGGGCGAGCTGCGCGGGTGCTTCTTGTACGAAGGCTTCTGAGTGACGGCACGGCGGATGAGGGTGACACCACGCCGCAACGCGAACGCGGTGACGAAGCCAAGGCCGAGCATCTGGAGGACGAAGCCGAGGCCGGGCCACCAGTCGCTCTGGGTGCAGGCAGCGTACTGCTCCATGGCGAGCTCCACGAACAGGCTTCCCAGGGCGAAGCTGCCGACGAGAACCACGAGGCCCAGGAAGAGCGCGACCGCCTTGTCCTCGCTCCTCACTCCAAAAGGCGGTGGCTCCTCCTCAGGAGGCGGGGGCAGCACCGCGAGCGGTCTTCGTGGCGCGTCGCGCCCCTGTGTGCCGTTGCGGACGAGCAGGGCGGCCAGCACGTGCGGCTCGCGCAGTCTGGCGATTGGCACCTTCAGGGTCTCCGTCCCGGACTCCATGCGCAACACGGTGCGCCGGTCCCCAAGGTCCAGCGCCACCGCGTCCACGTCCCGCAGCGCGATGCTGCGCACGGGCTTGGCGCCCTCCCGCAGCTCGAGGCCATGAGGGCCCAGCCACACGGCGCCGAAGTCGAGTCCGTGCTCGCGCTCCTTCTTTTCGAGCACCCGCGCGAGCTGGGCCTCCGTCGGCAGGCGGGAGAGCAGCTCCTTCAGGAGCTCCTCCAGGGGCCAGTCGCGACTGAAGCGCACCTTCTCGTCGCCGAACCGCAGGGTGATGCTCCCCAGCGGTCCCGTGTTGGGCCACCGGGGATGCGGCCCCGGACTCACCGCGGTCAGACTCTGCCAGGTCCACCCCTTCGAGCCCCGGCGCAGCCCCTCTCCGTCGAGGGTGACTGTGCGGTGGATGAGCCTCGAGGAGAGCAGGAGTCCTGCCAGCACCAGCCCCAGGGGGACGAGTCGCAGTGGCAGGGCGACCTCCCCCCATTCCCACGCCAGCCATAGCGCCAGCAGCGAGGCAATGAGGCACAGCGCGCGGAGCAGCCCGGTCGGGTCCTGGTCGCGGTGGAGCACGCGGGGCGTCACGGAGGAGGACATCGCCGTCCCAGTGTCGCACGGGGCAGTCGGGACCGGGAGGTGCCCCCACCCTGAAGCCGGCGCCAGGGGACGGCGTGCGCACCGCCCGGGTCACCCGCCGGAGCGGGATGCCTCCTCCCGCTTCTGGGCGACGGCCTGCGCCTTCAGCCCTTCCATGTCGGGGATGAAGGCCCGCTCGGGGACGACGCGGGCCCGGCGGATGCGGTCCATGCGGAAGCTGCGCGCGGCGGACTTCTCCACGTCCCGCGCGAGCACGTACCAGACGGGCGCCTCCACCAGCAGCCCGTGGGGCTCGACCAGGCGCCGGCTCGGCTTGCCATGCCTGTCCCGGTAGTCGAAGGACAGGCACACCTGCTCGCGGAAGGCGCGCTCGAACACGGCGAGCAGCTCCTCGGGCGGCGTCCCCACCTCCGCGAGCACGCGGGCGCTGGCGGGCCGCCCCACCACCACGCGGCGGCACAGCTCGCGCATGCCCCGGGCCCGCTCGCGCGGGACACTGGCGAAGAGCTTCTCCAAGCCCGAGCGCGCGGCACTGCCCCAGGGAAGCGAGCTGGCGGTCGCCGACAGGTTCGCCGCGAGCCATAGCGCCACCACCTCCTCCAGCGAGAGGTGCACCGCCGTCAGGCCCCTTTCTCGCTCCAGCCGCACGCCGCCGCCCGGCCCCGAGTCACTGCTGATGGGCACGCCCTGGTCCCTCAAGGTGGCGAGGTCCCGATGCACCGTGCGCACGCTCACCTCCAGCGCGGCGGCAATTTCCGCGACGGTGGTGGCCTCATGGGCCCGGAGGAAGTCCTGCAGCCGCATCACCCGCTCGACTCGTGCCATTGCTGCCAGTTTCTGACAGGGATGGGGCGTACTCCACAAGCCATGGTGCGCGGGAGCGCGCATCTTCAGGAGCGAAGGGAGACCGCCATGCTGAAGGGACCTGCTGGAGCGCTGTACGTCGACGACGGAGGGAAGGGTGGGGTGCCGGTGGTGTTCGTCCACTCGAGCTGCGGGAATACCACGCACTGGACGGCGCAGCTCGCGCACCTCCGGAAGCACCGGCGGGCGGTGGCGCTGGACCTGCGCGGCCACGGCAAATCGGCGCCGCCGGAGGCCGAGGACATCACCATCGAGGACTTCGCCGGAGACATCGCGGCGGTGGTGGACGGGCTCGGGCTCCAGCGCTTCGTGCTGGTGGGGCACAGCATGGGCGGGGCCGTGTGCGCGGCCTACGCGGGGCAACATCCCGAGCGCGTCGCGGGCCTGTTCCTCGTCGACCCGGCCTCGGACGGGCGGTCCATTCCCGCCGAGCAGGCCCAGGGCCTGATGCAGGCGCTGGCGACGGATGCGTGGCGCGCGGTCATCGAGGAGTACTGGACGCCGATGCTCGCGACCTCTCGGCCCGAGGTGCGCGAGCGCGTCTTCTCGTCGCTTCGGACCACGTCGCAGGTGGGGGCGAGAGCGGGGCTGGGCGCGCTGCTGACCTTTGACCCCGTCGCGGCGCTCCGGCGTTACCCGGGGCCGCGCCTGTCCGTCATCACCGCGCTCAACGAGGAGCCCGGCGCCTACCAGCGCCTCGTCCCCGAGCTGCCCTTCCGGAAGGTGGAGGGGACGGGCCACTGGGTGCACCTCGACGCGCCGGACGTGGTGAATGACCTGCTGGACGGGTTCCTCGCCACCGTCCAATGAGGGCCCGGCTCAGCCGGCCGCGCCCGGTATCGCCTGGGCCCGCGTCCGGGGAGAGATGCCGAGTGCGGTGACCGCGGCGACCAGGGCCACGAGGATGGCGAACCACCAGCCATGGATGAAGGGCGCGAGCTCACCCGCCGCGCCCGCCTCGCCCAGGATGACGACGAGGAGGCTCGTGCCGAGCGTCATTCCCACCTGACGGCTCATGTTGACCACGGCGCTGCCCGTGGCGCTCTGGTGCGGGGGCAGCCCCACGGTGGCCGAGGCGATGGCGGTGGGAAAGGCCAGCCCGACGCCAGCGCCCGTCAGCACCCAGCCGGGGAGAATCGCGGCGAGGTACCCGGCCTCGCGTCCCACGCCGAAGAGGATGAGGGCCGGTCCCAGCGCCATCAGCAGTCCGCCCAGCCCGGTGACGGTTCCCGCCGAGTGCCGCCGGCTCAGGCGCTGGCCCACCATGGCGAAGAGCGGAACCATGCAGGGGCCGGGGGCCACGGCGAGGCCCGTCTGGAGCGCGGACCAGTGCCAGCGCTGCTGCATGAAGAGGATGCCCGACAGCAGCTCGGCGGCGAAGGCCACCGACAGCAGCAGCACCGTCAGGTTGGACCAGGAGAAGGTCCGGTGCTTCAGCAGCGACAGCTCAATCACCGGGCTCGGGTGCCGCGCCGAGCTGAAGACGAAGGCCCCCAGGGAGGCCGCGGTGATGACCCAGCAGAGCGTGGCCGCCGTGGAGCCCCACCCCCAGCCGGGTGCCTCGCTGAGGCCGAGCGCGAGCGTGGCGATGGCCACGATGAGCAGCGCGCTGCCCAGGAAGTCCGGCAGGGGGGCGCGCTGCTGCTTCACGGAGGGCACGAACCTCGCCGCCGCCAGCACCGCCGCGAGGCCAATGGGCAGGTTCAGCAGGAAGATGCCGCGCCACGAGGAGTCGACGAGCAGCCCGCCCACCACGGGCCCGGCCGCGCCCGCCAGCGCTCCGCTGGAGGCCCAGATGCGCGTGGAGCGGGCGCGGGTCTCCGCGGGGAGCACGGTGAGGACCAGGCCCAGGCTCGCGGGCGTGAGCACCGCCGCACCGGCGGCCTGGAGGCAGCGGAACGCGACCAGCACCCACAGGTTGTCGCTCAGCGCGCACCCGAGGCTGGCGAGCGTGAAGAGGATGAGCCCGAACTGGAAGCCGGCCTTGCGCCCGAAGGTGTCCGACAGCCGGCCGGCGGGCACCAGCAGCGCGCCGTAGAAGATGGTGTAGCCGTTGAGGACCCAGCTCAGGTGGGACAGCGAGGCCTGGCCGAGGTCGGCGCCAATGTCACCGAGGGCCACATTCACGATGAACATGTCCAGGGTGGCCATGACCACCGCGGAGCAGAGAATGGCGAGGACGATGCCCGGATGGGCCGTCGCCTCGGAGGGGTGGGCCGCTACCATGGAAGGCGGAGCGCCGGGTTGAGGGGGCGGGACATGGACGGCTCCTCGGTGTCGGGTGATTGCCTGTAGATGCAGGCATTGGGGCAAGAGAATGGGCGGCTCGTGGCCGCCCTGGTGTCGGGTGGAAGCGTCAGTCGGGTTCGGCGTGCGCGGCAATCTTCGGCAGGATGCGGAAGGCCGCGTCCCAGGTCGTCGGGGAGATGCGCTCCTGGAGGCGCTCCTGGACGGCGCGCCACAGGGGCATGGCCTTCGCGAGGGTCTCCTGCCCGGCCCGGGTGAGCGTGAGGTACTTCTCGCGCCGGTCCTCGCCCGCGCGGGTGGCGACCAGTCCCTCCTTTTCGAGCAGGCGGACGTTCCGCGTCAGGGTCGTCTCCTCCAACTGCAGCCCTGCCGCCAGGTCGCGCACCCGCACGTCCCCATGCTTGTTGAGGTGGGCCAGGACGGAGCACTGGGTGATGCGCAGCCCCACCGGCCTCAGGGCGTCGTCGTACATCCGCGTCACCATGCGCGAGGCCCGGCGAAGCGACTCGCAGAGGCACGGGGTCGGAATCGGGCCTTCAGGCAGCGGGGAACCCATGACGCATGTATATGCAGGTAACCGGTGGGACGCAACGGTATCTCCGCGCCCGAGCGCCGGGGCGGTGGCTCTGTCAGAGTGGAGGCATGGGGCCCCTGTTCGCCTACAGCCTCGTGCCCGTCCTGTCCGTGGCGCTGCTGCTGTGCTTCACGGCCACGCTCCACGGCCGGAATGCCCGGGGCCTGGCGCTCTACTGCCTGGCCACCGCCCTGTGGAGCGGGGCGCTGCTGCTGCTGTGCTTCCCCCACACGGCGTGGCTGGGCGAGCGCTTCGTCACCATTGGCGCCTTCATCTCCGCCACGTACCTGCACGCCGCCTATGACGTGACGCGCCAGCGCTCCTACCGGCTGGTGGCGCTGGCCTACGCCGTGGCGGCGGGGGTGATGGGGCTGGGCGTCTTCCTTCCGCACCTCCTCTATGGGCCGGTGGCGCTGGGGCGCGGGCCGCTGTTCTGGCCATCCATGCTGCTGGCGGTGGCCGCGGCCGTCGTGCCCCTGGCGCACCTGGGGCGCTCGTACCGGCACGAGGCCCCCGAGCGCCGGCCCATCCTCCGCAGCCTGGGCATCGCCGGCGGGGTGGCGTACTCGGGCACCATCGGCAATGCGCTGTGGCTGTCGTCGGGCACCGCGCTGCCCTTCGGCATGTACCTCGTGCTGGCCGCGCTGCTGGTGCTGGTGCACGTCATCAATGCGCACCAGTCGCCCGGGGACCGGCGCCTCCTGGAGCGCAGCCTCATCTATTCCGCCATGGCGGCGGTGCTGTCCGCGGGCTTCCTCTTCGGCGTGCTGACGCTGATGGCGGGCAGCGGCCAGCCCTTCCTCGCCGAGTACCGCGCGGGCGCCTTCTTCCTGCTCGCCCTGGCGGCGCTCGCCTTCGAGCCGGTGCGCCAGGGGCTCCAGGAGTGGCTGGGCCGCCGGCTGCTCAAGGGCCGCGCCAGCAGCAGCGAGCTGGCCGCCGCGCTCGCC
>JBKGHK010000208.1:0-14737 GCA_046520375.1 Pyxidicoccus sp. 3LFB2 | reverse complement strand
TCACCGCGGATGGCCAGGGCCGCTACATCGTCGGCACCCTCACCGTGTCCGGCGGTGGGAGCCAGACGCGGATTGTCGACTACCACGGCGACTCGACCGTCTGGGGCTACAAGACCCACGTCGGCGGCCAGGTCGCGAAGCCCGCCCCCACGGCCTTCGCCGAGGCGCTGCCGGGAGTGCAGGTGCGCAACGAGGGCGTCAGCGGCTCCACCGCCTGCGGACTGCTCCACGGGAGTGATGGCGTCCACCCACCGTGGAGCACACAGCTGGCCAACAGCAACGCCACGGTCGTCATCATCAACCACGCCATCAACGACCAGTGGACCTACGGCCTCGCCACCTACAAGTCCTGCCTCACCTCCCTGGCCCAGGGGGCGAAGAGCCGGGGGAAGAAGGTCATCTTCGAGACGCCCAACCCCACCCTGGACAGCGGCTGGGGGCTCGAGACCTACGCGGCGGCGATGCGTGAGGTCGCCGCGCAGCAGCAGGTACCGGTCATCGACCAGTACCAGTACCTGCTCGGCTATCTGAATGGCCGCAGCCCCTACGACATCTGCCCGGACGGCCTTCACCCCACCGAAGAGGTCTACGTCCTGAAGGGCCGCTACGCGGCGGACGTGTTCAGGACGCTCCCCTGAGTCAGGGCGTGGTGAAGAGGGAGCTGAGCGTGGACGCACTGCCCTGGGGCAGCCCGCTCATCCCGAACGGGCGCTGCCTCAGGTCATGGCCGGCGATGTCCATGGCCAGCACCCGCACCTGGTAGATGGAGCCCGGCAGCAGGGTACCAGGGGGCAGGCGCACCTGCGTCGTCGTGCCGGGCACATAGAAGTAGCCCTGGAGCTCCAACATGCCGAACCCGTGGGTGTCTGTGTAGCGGGAGAGGGCCACCCGGTAGCCGGTGGGGTTGCCCAGGTCCGGGGGCTGCCACGCGATGACGGGGCTGGTGGTGCCCACCTGTCGCTGCACGTACGCATTGAGGCCGTCGATGGTCAGCCCGCGCGGCGGCGCGATGCGTGGGCGCAGCGGCGACGCCACCAGGTCCGCCAGCCGGTCCGTGGTCACCAGGTTCGAGAAGTTGACGACATACTTACGGCCGGAGCCATCGGGAATGGGCTCCTCGTGGCGCAGGAAGTACCACGCGCTGGCGACCTGGGCCCAGGTCGCCGGGAAGGGGGCTCCATACGTCAGGCGACGCGTGAAGTTGTACGAGCTCCCGGAGGGAAGCGAGAGCTGGAGCAGCGTCCCTGAGAGCCCCACCGAGCCAGCCTCCGGCCGGTGCGCTCCCGCTTCGATGCGGAACTCGGGAGTGCGGAGCGTCGCCGAGGGGTGCATCTGCGTGGCACGCGCGGTGTACTCCGGAAGGCGCCACTCCAGGGAGACCTCGCGTGTCGGCACCGGCTGCATCACCGCGCTCAGCTGCAGGGGCGTGGTGCCATCCGCGGTGAAGTTGAACGGAGCCAGCTGCGCGCTGCGCACCACGGTGCGGCTCGTCAGGGAGTCCCCGCCTGGCAGCGTGCCCGCGTCCACGGCGCCGAGCTGGTTCACATACAGCGCATCGCCCTTCGCGGCCTCGAAGACGGGGAAGGTGTTGCTCGCATTCCAGCTCTCGGCCTCACTGGTGGCCAGGGTCGTCTGCCCCGCCAGGGGGTAGTCGTACAGGAAGACGTCGCCCATCATCTCCACCTGGCCGGAGACGAGCTCCAGGGAGGAAGCGAGCGCCTCCGATTCCCAGGCGGGAACCCAGGGCGCGAGGTTCGACAGGTCGAGCTGCAGCGGCGTCACGCTGACGTCCGTGAAGACGGTGTCCGAGCGGCCGAGGTGGTCCGAGCCCAGCTCCACCTGCCGCGCGTCCGTCACGATGTAGGCCCGCCCCGTCCCCAGGTAGTACGTCCCCTGCGGCACTCCGGCGAACCGGTAGCCGCCGTCGGTGGCCATGCCGTCGATGCGGGTGAACGTCCCCCCGTCAGGGACGAGCACATGGGGCGGGTTGGCCGACATGTCCCAGGGGCGCTGAGCGGTGCCCACCAGGGTGTGATAGCGCACGTGGTTCGTCACCAGCACCGTGTTGCTGGCGGTGCCTCCATCTCCGGGCTCGCACCCCGCGCTGAGCGGCTCGCCCATCCAGGTGCCGTCTCCCGAGACAGCCCCGCCCGTGTCCACGGCGGGGAGGCCGTCCGAGCCGTCGGGCTCGCCCCCCGCGCAACCCAACCACGTGACACAGACAGCAACCCACAGCGGACTGCGACGATGCGGTGTCATGGCACTCCCTCCAGGCGCCCGGCGTTGAATCCACCCGGCTGCAAGAACAGGCAGGTTACGGCCTGCTCCGCGTCCGGGGCCAGGGACTGACCGCGTGGAGGTGAAGTCGCCAGCAGCAAATCAGGGGCGGGGCGTTGCGCCACCGCTGGACCCTGACCGCCCACCCGGAAGCGCGTCCGGCAACGGCCTGCTTCGAGGCGCGCTGCACGGGAGGGCGGCCCGCCCCGGCGCGGACGCCGGGGCGGGCCTTCGAGACTACGGCTTGCTGATGACGAGCTCGTACGCACCGATGCCCGCGGTGTTCACCACGCGGAAGCGGTAGTACGCGGCCGTGCCCGGGTAGGAGATGCTCTCCACCGAGGTGGTCGTCGTACTCGCGGCCACCTGCACCCAGACAGCGCCGTCCCAGCGGTCCAGGTACAGGTTGAAGTTCGTCCCGCTCGGGCCCGAGAGGCAGGCGGCGTGGGTGCCGCTCACGGTGCTCTGGTAGTAGGAGCCGCCGGGGTGGATCTGCGTCTGCCCGGCCGCACCGCTGAACGTGCCCGTGTAGCTGGTACCGGGGCAGCCGGCGCCGGTGCTCACCGTCACGTTCTGCGTCGCGGTGCCGGTGGCCCCCACGTTGTCCGTCACCGTCAGCGCCACCGTGTACGTCCCCGCGGCGGAGTACGTCTTGCTCGGGTTCGTCGCGCTCGACGTCGTGCCGTCACCGAAGGCCCAGTTGCGCGTGGAGAGGGTCCCATCCGCGTCCGTCGAGGTGTCGCTGAACGTGGCCGTCAGGCCGCTCTTGGTGAAGTTGAAGTTGGCCAGCGGGGACTGGTTGGTCGGCCCGCCCGACAGGCTCGCCTTCCACGCGCCACGGCCGTAGGTGCCGGCCACGAGGACGTGCGGCACGTCGTCCACTTCCAGGTCCGTGACGACCAGGCCCAGCGGCAGGCCGGCGGAGAACGGGGTGAAGGTGTCACCGCCGTCGGAGCTCTCGTACACGCCGACGTCGGTGCCCACGAACACGCGGTTGGTGTCCACCGGGTCGATGGCCACGCTGTTGGCCGGGACGTTGGGCAGACCCGCGCCCACGGCCGCCCACGTCGTGCCACCGGTGGTGGAGCGGAACAGCTTGTTGCCGCCAAAGGCCGCGCGGGTGACGAACACGCGCAGCCGGTTGCCCGGCGTCATCGCCACGTCGGACACGTTGCCGCCGGGGTAGTTCCCCGTGACGTTGGTCCACGTCACCGTCGCGGCCGCCGCGTCCGCGGTGGCATGGATGGCGCCGCTGGCCGTGCCGGCGTACATCGGGATGGTGGTCCCCGTCTGCATCGGGGTGAGGACCGACACGCGGGCGCCCAGGTTCGCGGAGATGGCCGTCCACGTCATGGGGCTCGCGGAGGTGGTGCCACGGTACACCGTGTCACCGGCCACGAAGATGCGGTTGCTGGCCACCGCCAGGGGCGTCACCCAGGGGAAGTTCGCCGAAGCGGTCATGCCCGTCGTGGGCAGCTTGCTGAAGCTGTTGGGCGCCCCGCCCGTGGTGGAGCGATAGACGCTGGGCAGGTTGCCGGACGGGTAGCTCGTCTGGAAGACGTTGTTCGTGTTGGTGGGGTCCACGGCGTTCATGAAGCCGTCGCCGCTGACGAAGGTCAGGTCCCACACG
Organism: Pyxidicoccus sp. 3LFB2; assembly: GCA_046520375.1. Classification (GTDB taxonomy): domain Bacteria; phylum Myxococcota; class Myxococcia; order Myxococcales; family Myxococcaceae; genus Myxococcus. The sequence continues at coordinate 10,830 of JBKGHK010000208.1, read as the reverse complement.
GGGCTGGTGGTGCGGCGCGAGGACGAGTTGTCCTGGGCGCCACCGAAGATGGTGTCCGCGTTGTTGGGGTGGACGGCCAGGTCATAGAACTGCGTCACGTTCAGGTTCGAGTTCATGTTGGCGAAGTTCGTCCCGCCGTCGTCGGTGCGCCACAGGCCGCCGTCGCCGCCAATCCAGAAGCGGCTGCCGTTGGTGCGCGAGTACAGGACGACGTGGATGTCCTGGTGCACCTTCTGGCCCGAGCCCCACGTCGTGGTGAGGTAGGTGAACGTCGCGCCGCCATCCGTCGAGCGCCCGGGGCGGATGGTGCCCACCAGCACTTGATTGATGTCCGTGGGGTGCACGGCGATGGCTTGATTGTAGGTGCACTGGCCCTCGCAGGCGCCGGTGGTGCGCTGGGTCCACGTGGCCGCGCTGTCCAGGGAGCGGTGAACCTGGCCGCCCTGCAGCGTGTAGAGCACCTTCGCGTCGCCGGGCGCCATGGCCAGGCGCATGCGGCTGCCCGAGGGCGTCAGGCCGCTGCTGGAGTTCACCCAGGTGGCGCCGCCGTCGGTGGACTTGAAGACGCCCTGGCCGGGGACGCTGGCGTACGCCGTCGCGGTGCCCGGCGCGAAGACGATGTCCTCGACGTTGAAGCTGAGCACGCGCGTCCAGGTGGCGCCGCGGTCCGCGGACCGGAACATCCCGGGCCCCGTCGGGGAGCTGGAGCCGGTGCAGCTGCCGGCGCCGCCCGCGAGCACCACGTTGGTGTTCGTCGGCTGCACGGCCACGGCGTTGACGATGGACAGCGGCATCGCGGTGGCGCCCGTGCCGTTCTTCGCGACCCAGGTGGTGCCGCCGTCGGTGCTCAGGAAGACGCCCTGGCCGAAGTAGCCCGCGCACCCGCCGCCGTTCTTGTCACCCGTGCCCACCCACACGTTGGCGGGCGCGGCCGTCTCCACGTGGATGGCGCCGATGGGCAGCGTGCCCACCGAGTCGAACATCGGCGTCCAGCTGACGCCCGCGTTGGTGGTCTTCCACACGCCGCCGGCGGCGGCGCCGAAGTAGACGGTGTTCTCGTCCGTCGGATGCGGGACGACGGCATTCACCCGGCCGGAGACGCGGCCCATGGTCCACGAGCCCATGTTCATGGAAGACGGGCCCAGCGACGTCCAGACCTCGCCGGCCAGGGTGAGCATCCCCTCGCGCGCGCGCCGCTGCTCGCGCAGCTCGTTGACGGCCCGGGCACGCTCGGCCCGGGGGTTGGCGCGCACCTTGTCCAGGCCACGCGACTCGATGAACCAGCGCTTGCGCTCTTCAATCTCCCGGGTCTCATCCCGGGGACCGCGCGACTCCTGCGCCCAGGCACTGCTCCCCAGCATCGACAGCGAGAGCGCGACGAACGCGCCCCGCAGTCCGGACGGCTTCAGCTTCATCTGGAACTCTCCCCTGCTTCGACTGCGCGTCGTCGCGACGCGCGGCACGGCGAACCGGGCACGGCCCCCACATTCAGGGACGACGCGCGTGCAGAGGGGAGTCGCGACCGGAGAAGCCGCACGCTAGCGCCCGCACCCGCGTGTGCCGGAAGGGAAATCGCCCGCCGCGAGGCGTCACGTGCGCGGCGTCATCCGCCGGCGGCGGAGAAGTGCACCCCGCAACGGCGAAGGCCCCGGCGGGGCACGCGAGGGTGCCGTCCGACCGGGGCCTTCATGGCGTGCAGGCGCGCGCCGTCAGAAGACCTCGACTTCGGCGATCTGGAAGTAGTAGGCGCTGGAGACCTGCCGCAGCTGCGTGGCGTGGATGCGCAGGAAGCGCACCGGGCGCGAGGGGAACTCGAAGGTCTGCACGCCCGTGGGCTTGGGGTGGTTGGTCCGGCTCACCGCAGGGCCCCAGTTCACTCCGTCCGCCGACACGTCGATGGTGAAGTTCACGGGGAAGCCGTCGCCCACCGTGGTGCCGTAGGTCGCATCGTTGCGCGGATAGATGTCCACCCGGTGCAGCCAGGGCGGCCCGCCGAGGGCGGCATCATCCGGGAACTGGAAGCGAATCCACTGGGCCGTCGCCGGGCTGCTGGCGCCCATGCTGGACCAGCCGTAGCTGGTGGAGAGCGAGGAGCGCTGGCCATCCGCGACGCGCACCGGCGTCCAGCGGCCGTCCGGCTGGCTCGCGCTGGGGCCGGTGATGCTGGAGGCCGTGACGGTGGCGGTGAGCGCGCGGTTGCAGGTGTCCGCCCCCGGAGAGCCCGGGATGGGGCCGCCCGCCACGCCATAGAGCTTGTTGATGCCCAGCCGGTCATGACAGCCCAGGGTGGAGCGGTCCGCCCCTTCCGCGGGGTTGCCCACGCTCCCGAGCGGCCGGGGGGTGACGGCCACGACTCCGGAGGTGTAGTGCATCACCGAGCTGTAGTCGTAGGGCCCGAGGATGGAGTACTTGGCCTGGCACTCCTTGCGCCGGTTGCTGTCGTTGCCGGAGATGCTCACGTAGCTGTCGCGGTCGCAGCGCTGGTGCTCGTGGTTGAGGCCGGTGGCGTGGCCCATCTCGTGGTGCACCGCGCGCCGCAGCCGCGAGTCGAAGCAGTCCGGGTCGATGCGCAGCTTCTGCTTGCCACCCAGCCGGCCGATGGCCGACATGCCGCAGGAGCCGTTGAAGCGCCGCGTCTTGATGCGCACCTTGTCGGGGCTCCGGTGGTCCTCGACCCACTGCACCGAGGAGCGGCTGTTCCAGTCCGCGATGTGCCCGCGGACCGCCTGGCGCCGCCACTCGCTCATGCCCGGGGCGAAGTCGAAGAAGACGGTGTTGTTCGGCCAGCGCGGGTCGGTGAGCTTCCGGCTCCAGCAGCCCACCTGCCAGAACTTGCAGCGCTGGCTGGGGTTGATGCCGAAGGACAGGCCGCTGACGCCGCCCTCGTCCGCGGTGTCGTTGACGGTGCCCGTCGCAGTGAGCCACGCCTGGTACGCGACGAACAGGCCGTCCAGCTCCGTGGCCTCGGCCACGTACACGTCCTCCTTGGTGATGACGTCGCCACCGTCCACCGTCAGCACGGCCTGCTCGCTGTTGGTGAAGGTGAAGGTGAGCTGGCTGGGGATGTCGTAGAGCTCCACCTCGGCGAGCTGCACGAAGTAGCCGGCGCTCCCCACCGCGTCGAAGCGCGTCGCGCGCACGCGCACGAACCGGGTGAGCACCCGCGTGAAGGTGAAGGTCTGCGCCTCGTCCTCGCCCACGACGTGGCCCACGCGTGAGACGACGGGGCTCCAGCCCACGCCGTCCTGGGAGACTTCGATGACGAAGTCCCGGGGGAACCCATCGCCCAGCACGGTGCCGTAGGTGGCGTCATTGCGAGCGTAGAGCTGCACCTCGTTCACATAGCGCGCGGTGCCGAAGTCGAAGCGAATCCACTGGCTCCCGTACTCGGAGGCGCTGACGGCGGAGGACCAGCCGAAGGAGGTCTCCACCGACTCGCGGTTTCCATCCACCGCGCGCTCCTTCGTCCACCGCGGGTCCAGCTGGGTGGGGCTGGTGCCCGTCGTGCTCGACACCAGGACGGTGGCCGAGCGCGCCAGGTTGGGCAGGCAGGGCACGGAGGTGCACTGCCGCGCCGGGTCCAACGCCAGCGACTCCCGCCCCTCCTCCAGCGCCGGGGCGTCCCCCGCCCCACCGCAGGCCAGCAGCAGTACTCCCATGAGCGCCATGCCGGCGCCCGCCCCCAGGAACTTCCTCATGCGCGTCTCTCCAGGATGTGGACCGCTGCCCGGCCACATAGCCCGTGTTTCAAGACATTCCTAGAGAGCCCGGAAAACGGAGATGCCGCTGACATTGGCGGGAAAGACAAACGACGCACCCGGTCAAGTCCGAAGTGGGCAACTTCCGTTGACACGCCGAGTTTCACGTTGGTACTTTCTTCGGGTAACAAAGAAAGTCTTCCACGGGGCGGCGGCACCACCGAGGAGCCCGCCCCGGCCTTCCCCGCAGCCTTCGCTGAACCACACCCTCGCTGGAGCGTGAGTTGAGTGATGCCCCCACAAAATCGACTGTTCGCAACCTTCTTCCTGCTGCTGACGGTGCTGGTACAGACGGCCTGCGGCGACGATAACGACCCCAAGCCGACCGAGCTGACCGGCATCAGTGTGACTCCGGCCACGCTCACCCTGGCTGGCGGCGCCACCCAGCAGCTCACCGTCACCGGCACCTACAGCGACGGCAGCACGAAGGACGTCACGTCGTCGGCGACCTTCGTCACCGACGCGCCCGCCACCGCGACGGTGAGCAGCCCGGGCGGCCGGGTGACGGCCGTGGCCGCGGGGACGACGAAGATTACCGCCACCGCCTCGGGCAAGAGCGCCACCGCCACCGTGACGGTCAGCGGCGCGCCGGGGCCGACGCTCACGTCCATCGCCATCACCCCGAACCCGGCCACGGTGGCCCAGGGGGCCACGCTCCAGCTCACCGTGACGGGCACCTACAGCGACGGCACCACCCGGGCGCTGACCGCCAGCTCGACGTTCAGCTCCAGCGCGACGTCCGTCGCCACCGTCAGCAACGCGGGCGCCGTCACCGGCGTGCAGGCCGGGAGCGCCACCATCACCGCCACGTCGGGCGGAAGGACGGCCACGCTGGAGGTGACGGTCACCGCCACGTCCACGCAGCCGTCCGCCAACCAGGTCGTCTTCTATGACAGCTACGGCACGGACGTGACGTTCCGGGACTTCGGCGGCGCCGTGAACAACGTCACCATCGACGCCACGGAGACCTTCAACGGCCGCAAGGTCATCAACTTCAAGGTGGCCGCCGCCACCGGGTACTCGGGCGGCGCCTGGGTCACCTCGACGCCCCGCAACCTCACCGGCTTCAACGCGCTGACCTTCTGGGCGAAGGCCAGCAAGGCCGAGACGCTCAATGTGACGGGCTTCGGCAACGACGCGGGCGCGGGCTCCGGCACCGGCTACGGCACCGAGCGTGCCAGCGTCGCGCTCACCACGGAGTGGCAGAAGTTCACCCTCCCCATTCCCAACCCGGCGAAGTTCCAGGACGTGGGCGGCCTGTTCCACGTCGCCGACGCACCGGATGACTACACCCTCTACCTCGCCGACATCCTCTACGAGCAGGTCGGCTCGGGCATCATCAGCGCGGGCGTGGCCTCCATCGCCAACGGCGCCGCCGCCACGGTGTCGCTGGCGTCGGCGGGGACGTACACCGTCGACCAGGGGCAGAACCAGGTCGTCTACACCGTCACGGGGGACCCGGGGAGCACCGTCACCCTGAAGCCGGTGGCCAATGCCTTCTTCGACTTCACCTCGTCCAACACGGCGGTGGCCTCGGTCAACCCCAGCGGCGTCGTCACCGGCGTCAGCACGGGCGGCCCGGTGACGGTGTCCGCCACCCTGGGTGGCGTGGCGGCCACCGGCTCGGTCGCCGTCACGGTGACGGGCGTCTCCAGCATTCCCACCACGCTGCCGCCCGTGCCGACCGAGGCGCCGGGGGCGGGCGTGTACTCGCTCTACAGCTCCGTGACGGGCGGCTACAACGGCACGGCCTCCGACCAGAGCGCCAAGGTGGACACGTGGCTGACGGGCTGGAGTGCCGGGTCCGGCGGCGCGCCGGTCACCCTCAACGCGGGCGGCAGCAGCGCCGCGCCCCGCAGGTACGTCTTCACCAACGCCGGCAACTACGCCGGCATCGAGTTCATCGGCGCCTCCGGTGCCAACCAGATTGACGCCACGGCGCTGGGGCTGACCCGGCTGCACGTGGACGTGTGGACGCCGGACAACGCCACCAACTTCCAGGTGAAGCTGGTCGACTTCGGTGCCAACGGCGCCTTTGGCGGCGGCGACGACACCGAGGGCATCGCCACGATTACGGCCACCTCGACGCCGCCGCTCGCCACCGGGGCCTGGCTGTCCTATGAGCTGACGCTGGCCACGGACTTCCAGGGGCTGGCGAACGTGAGCCACCTGTCGCAGATAGTCCTGGTGGCGCCCAACGGCGGCACCATGTACCTCGACAACATCTACTTCCACTAGCCGTCCCCCGGGTCGTCGGCGCCGGGCCTCCACGGGCCCTGGCGCCGGCACACGGGCCGTACGGGTGGGCCGCAGCCAGGAAGCCCAGGCCCCCTCCCCTGCCCCTCATGGGAGCGGCGGTGGCGAGCCGAAGCGCGTGCCAGTGCTGACGCGCGTACTCCGAAGCGCTGGACTGTTTATACTCAGCGCATTCGGAAGGTCGGGTTTCGTCTCATGCAAGGCCGTCGCGTCCTCTCTCCAGTCCTCCTCGTGGGCGCCGGCACCGGCGAGGCCACCTGTGGGATTCTCTATCTCGCGAGCTACCTGCGACGGGGCGGAATCGAAGCCTTCGTCCGGCTCTTCGACGGGGATGAAACCGAGGAGGAGGTCACCCGCTCGCTCGAAGCCATGGTGGCCCGGGTACGCCCCAAGCTCGTGGGCATCAGCCTCAAGTGGTTCCACCATGTCCACCGCGCGCTGCTGCTGGCGAGGACGCTGCGGGAGATAGACCCCGACATCCGAATCGTCGTGGGCGGCAACACCGCGTCGTACTGGTGGCGCGAGCTGGAAGCCTTCGACTGCATCGACCACGTGGTGCTGGGCGACGGTGAGCGGCCCCTGCTGGCGCTCTGCCAGGGCGACCCCTCCCCGCCCAACTGCGTCACGCGGGCACCGGACGGCTCCCCCCGGCGGCTGCCCCTGGCGTACGTGCAGGGCGCCACCAACAGCGAGGACGTCTACTACTCGCACTTCAACGACATCTTCCTGAGCCAGCAGGACCGCCATGCCTTCTCGGGGTGGGTCGCGCCCGGCAAGGGGTGCGCGGAGAACTGCCTCTATTGCGGCGGGGCCCGGGGCAACCAGAAGGCGGGCTTTGGCCGCGCGAAGCCGTTCCTGCGCTCCGAGGAGAGCGTGCGCCGAGACCACCGGGAAATCGTCGACCGGACGTGGCAGCTCCGCTACGACTTCTCGGGCAGCTCGGCGGCGTTCCTGGAGGGCACCTGGGCGGACGTCGACCTCTCGCGCCACTCCTGCACGTACTTCCTGTGGGGCGTGGCCCCGCTGAACCTCGTCGACGCGCTGGCCCGCACCTTCGAGCAGGTCTACATGGTGCTCGACGTCGGCTGCTTCTCGGAGCAGCAGCGGCTGGAGCAGATGCGCCGCGGCCTGCTCAAGCCGTGCGCCACGGACCAGCAGCTGCTCGAGCTCATCGACAGCTGCCGCCGCTTTCCGAACCTGGGCATCGAGGTGTCGGGCATCGCCGGCCTCCCCTTCGCCAGCGCCGCCACGCTCGAGGAGGAGGTCCGGCTGGTGGAGCGGGTCATCAGCCTGGACTGCGTGGTGGGCTACCAGCGGCTCGAAGCACAGCCCGGGGCGCTCGTCACCGAGCATCCCGCGCGCTTCGACATGGAGACCGAGGCCCGCACCTTCGCGGAGTTCCTCGAGTACTTCGAGCAGCGCGAGCCCGGCGAGGTGACGGTGCCGATGCTGCGCTTCCGCGACGCGGCGCTCGAGAAGGCCGTGCAGCAGACGTCGGACCACGTGGATGCCCTGGCGTGGAAGCACCGGGACGCGAAGCGCCGGGTCGAAATCAACGGGCGCACGCGCCTGCGGAACACCGCGCCCTCGACGCTCCAGTTCAAGCTGGGGGACTGGCTGGGCCCCCACCGGGTCCCCGCGAAGGTGGCGCAGGAGGAGGTCACCGTCGTGCGCTCCGTCGACGGAACGGGCCTGGTCTGCGCCCCTTCGGTCAGCCCGCGCAGGTTCACCGACCCGACGCTGGACCAGGGCGAGGACGGGAAGATTCTCCTCACCACCCTGGCCACCTTCGAGCAGCCGACGACGGTCTCCACCGCGGTGGCGCAGCTGGGCGCGAAGGTGAAGCTGGACCCCGGCTCGGCGCGTGAGGTCATCGAGCATCTGGTGAACGGCCGCTTCCTGCAGCCGGCGTGACGGGCCCGGCTGTAGGTTTTTCGAGAAAATACTGATTTTCTTGGGATGCGGGAAGGGCTCGGCCCTCCCCCTCAAGGGAGCCGTCATTTCACGTCCCCCTGCTCCCCAGGAGAGTCGTGCATGCATCCGTTCCGTAGACCCTTGGCCACCCTGACCGCGGCGCTGGCCCTGGCCGCGTGTGGTCCGCAGGAGCAGGAGTCCTCCGCGCCCGAGACGCCGGCCGCCGTCGAGGACTCGCGCACCCCCGCCTGGCGCGAAGCCGAGCGCACCCCGTACGCGCTGGACGCGGCCTTTGCCCAGGCCGCGAAGGACTTTGGCGTCCCGGCCGACCTGCTCAAGGCCTACGCCCACGCGGAGACGCGGTGGCAGATGGTGCAGGGCCATGAGGAGTTCGAGGGCCTGCCCGCGGCCCACGGCCTGATGGCCCTGCGCGGCCCCCAGGTCTCCGAGGGCGCGCGGCGGGCCGGACTGAGCGAGGAGGCGGTGCGCACCCTGCCCGAGGCCAACATCCGGGCCGCCGCGGCGCTGCTGTCGGCCTACGCGGACGAGCTGGGCGTGGACCGCGCGGACGTGGGCGCGTGGGCCCCGGCCACCGTGAAGCTCAGCGGCATCTCCACCCCCCGAAGCGCAGGCGCAGTTCGTCCACCAGGCGGTGTACGGGGTGATGCGCGAGGGCGCGGTGGCGCGGACGCCCGAAGGGCACGTGGCCGTGTCGCTGCAGCCGACCGAGGTGCAGGCGCGGTTCGACGCGCCCCGCGTGCAGGCCATGGCCGCGGGCCCGGACTACGCGGCGGCCATCTGGCGCCCGTCGAGCAACTACAACGCGCGTCCCGCGGGCACCGACATCTCCATGGTCGTCATCCACACCTGCGAGGGCGGCTACTCGGGCTGCTGGGGCTGGCAGGTCAACCCCGACTCCGACGTCAGCGCGCACTACACGGTGAACGAGAGCGGCAGCGAGGTGTCACAGCTGGTGCGCGAGTCGGACCGCGGCTGGCACGTGGCGGCCTCCTACGCGTGCAGCAACAACGGCAACGTGAGCTGCGGCCTCAACGGCGTGTCGGTGAACAACTTCTCGGTGGGCATCGAGCACGCGGGCTACGCCAGCCAGACGTCCTTCCCGGCGGGGCAGATTGATACCTCGGCGAAGCTGACGTGCGACATCACTCGCGACCGGACGGTGGTGCGCGACAGCTACCACATCGTGGCGCACGGCCGGCTGCAGCCCTACAACCGCACGGACCCGGGTCCCAACTGGCCGTGGACCACGTACATCAACAAGGTGAAGTCGTACTGCGGTGACGCCACCTCGGGCCTCATCATCGACAGCAACAACAGCAACAACGACACGTCGAAGTATTACGTCGAGGTGGCGGGCACCAGCTGGGTCTCCTCCACGAATGTGGGGGGCTATTACGGCTCGGGCTACTTCGTCGCCCCCACCGCGCCGGTGTCGGAGCCGGTGACGTTCTGGTTCCACCTGCCGGCGGCGGCCACCAAGACGATTGATGGCTGGTGGACCTCGGCCACGGACCGCTCCACGGAGGCGCCCTTCAACGTGTTCAACGCGTCCGGCACCAAGCTGGGCACGGTGTACGCCAATCAGCAGGCGGGCGGCGGTGCCTGGAACACGCTGGGCACCTTCAGCTTCACCGCGGGCTGGAACAAGGTGCAGGTCAGCCGGTGGACCGCGGGCGACGCCTACGTCGTCGCGGACGCCGTGCGCGTCCGGTAGCAAGCCTCGGGCGCCAGGGGACTTCCATGCCCCTGGCGCCAGAGGGTGGCCGGTCAGAAGGTGGCGCCAAGGCGCAGGATGTCCAGGCTCACGTCGACCATGGAACGCTTCGTCCACACTCACGGGGAGCGCAGGGCGGGCAGGGCCTGGACCTCGCCACGCTCGACGCCGGCCCGTCCTTCTGTTCCGAGGTATCTTACGTTTAGATACCTTCCATCACTCCATCGACTCACGGTTCTTTCATGTCTCAGTGTCCAGACGAGAACGAGCTGGTGGACGGGGCACAGGCGCGGCTGTCCGCCGAGGCGCAGGCCCGGCTGGAAGCGCACCTGGATGGGTGTGCCGCGTGCTGCGCGGTGGTGGCGGGCCTGGAGGGTGAGCGCCCGCGCGAGGAGCCGTCCGCGCGGGAGGAGACGCTGCTGCCCGGCGCGCGCGTCGGGCGCTATGTGCTGCTGCGGCGCGTGGGCGAAGGGGGAATGGGCGCGGTCTTCGCCGCGTATGACCCGGACCTGGACCGCAAGGTGGCGCTCAAGCTGCTCAAGCCCGGAGTGGTGGCGGACGCCGAGCGCGCGGCCGGCTGATGCGCGAGGCCCAGGCGCAGGCCCGGCTGTCCCACCCGAATGTCGTGACGGTGCATGACGTGGGCCTGGACGGCGACACCGTCTTCCTCGCCATGGAGCTGCTGCGAGGCGGGACGCTGCGCCACTGGCTGGAGGAGACGCCCCGGCCGTGGCGCGAGGTGCTGGCGCGCTTCATCCACGCGGGACGGGGGCTGGCCGCCGCGCACGCGGTGGGGCTGGTGCACCGCGACTTCAAGCCGGACAACGTGCTGCTGGGAGACGATGGCCAGGTGCGCGTCGCCGACTTCGGCCTCGCCCGCGCCGGGCCCGCCTTGGCGCCACCGGAGGCGTGGACCCGCGAGGCCTCCCTCCCCGAGGCCCCACCCACGGGAGGCCATACCCCCACTGGCACCCGGCTGGGCACGCCCGGGTACATGTCCCCGGAGCAGTGGCGGGGCCAGCATGCGGACTCGCGCAGCGACCAGTTCAGCTTCTGTGTCGCGCTGTACGAAGCCCTCTTCGGCCAGCGCCCCTTCGCGGGCGACACCCCGCAAGAGCGCGAGCGGGCGGTGCGCGAGGGCCAGGTGCTGCCGCCCCCTCGCGGCGG
>JBKGHK010000207.1:0-14788 GCA_046520375.1 Pyxidicoccus sp. 3LFB2 | reverse complement strand
CCGCGCATCGGGCCGCAGCCGCGCCGCCGCCGCGAGGAAGGCGCCCGCGCCACAGGCAGGGTCCACCACGGTGAGCGGTCCTTCACCCAGGTGCGCCAGCGCGAGCGCCAGCGTGCGCTCGGCCAATGGCCCCGGCGTGAAGAAGGCTCCCACCGCCTTGCGGTCCAGCCCGGGGAACTGACGGACGAGCTTCTCCTCGTCCACCTCCAGCGGGCTGTTGGCGACGCGTCGCATCAGTGCCCCCCATCCTAGCCACCACCCTGCCGCGCGGAGGCCCACCGCACGGATGCGCGGAGGGGAGGCATGTTGCTGGGTTTTCACCGCCTCCCCACATGCCCTGGAGTCGCAGGCCAAAGCCGTCCGGCTGACAACCGCTGTACTCCGCGAGAGGTGCCCGCGAGCCCCCGGGTTGGCGCGGCCCCCCGCGGAGGCTGCTTCCGACCCACGGCGAAAGGGCCGCCACGCGTCGGCCGATGGCGCCGGGCCCGCGCTGACGGGTCATGGCCGGACGGGCCGAGATAATCGACCGTGCGGCGGCCATGAAGACCCCCACATGCCGTGTTGCCCCTCTTCGGGTGCTTGGAGCGTGCTGCCTGCTGGCCGCTCTCTTCGCGCCCGTTTCCGTCAGCGCCTCGGCGCGCTTGCGGCCTCCCCTGGCCGCCGTGGCCCTGTCGCAGGTAACGCCGCCCCTGGAGCTCGAGCCTGGGCAGGTGGTGGTCACCTTCAGCTTCGCGGACACGCTGAAGAACCAGGTGCTCGCCGGACCGCTGTTCGCGAAGTACGGGATGCACGCGACCTTCTACATCAGCGCGGGGCGCATCGGCCGGCCGGGCTACCTCACGCTGGCCGACCTGCACACGCTCGCGGCCGCCGGGCACGAGATTGGCGGACACACCTTCGACCACGAGGAGCTGGACGGCCTGCCCCTGGCGGAGCTGCGACATCAAATCTGCGACTGCCGCGTCGCCCTCATGGGCTACGGGTTCCCCGTCACCTCGTTCGCCTATCCCTTCGGCTCGGAAAGCCCCCTGGCGCGGGAAACGGTCATCTTCTGTGGCTACAACAACGCGCGGCGGACGGGCCGTATCCGCTCTCCGACTGGATGCAGCTCCTGCCCCCTGGCGGAGACGGTTCCACCCGCGGACCCGTACAGCATCCGCGCGCCCACCTCCATCAAGTCGGACTGGACGCTCGCGAACCTGCAGAGCCTGGTGCTCCAGGCGAGAGTGGTGGCGGAGGGTGGATCATCATCTCCCTCCACGAAATCTGCACGGGCTGCGGCACCTACGCCATCACCGAGTCCCTGCTGGACTCGTTCCTGGCCTGGCTCGCGCCCCGGGTGTCCCGTGGCACCTTCGTCCGCACCGCGCATCAAGTGGTCGGCGGCCCCGTGAAGCCCGCGGTCCGCGCCGACGGCGGCGTGGTCGATGCCGGCGTCCCCGATGCAGGTGCCCCGGACGCTGGCGTTCCAGATGCTGGCGTGCCGGACGCGGGGATTCCAGATGCTGGCGTGCCGGATGCGGGCAGCCCCGACGCGGGCGTCCCGGATGGAGGCGCGCCGGACGGCGGTGGGCCCGAGCTGCTCCCGAATCCCTCCTTGGAGGTGGATGCGGATGGGGACAACGTCCCGGACTGCTGGAAGCGCACCAACGCGGGCACGTCCTCCGGAGGCTGGAGCCGCACGACGGACGCCCACAGCGGGAGCTGGGCGCAGCGGGTGAGCATCAGCAGCCTCTCCAGCGGCGCGGAGCGTCGGCTGGAGGTGCGCCAGGACTCCGGGCCGTGCGCGCCCTCGGTGGTGACCGGGCATCGCTACCGCGTCTCCGCCTGGTACAAGACGGCCGCCCGTGCCGGCTTCAGGGCTTTCTACCGGACGTCCACGGGCTGGGTGGCGTGGGCGTCGGGCCCAGACCTGCCTGGCAGCGCCAGCTACCGGCGCGGTGAGTGGCTCACTCCGCCCGTGCCCTCGGGCGCGCTCGCTGTCAGCGTGGCGCTGGCCCTGCGCGCTCCTGGCACGCTCACCCTGGACACCTTCAGCCTGGTGGACCTCGGCGTCTCGACGCCCGCGTCCACGCTCACCGTCATGGCTCCTCGCGGAGGAGACAGCCTCGCCGAGGGAATGCCGGTGGAGCTCCGTTGGAGCAGCACCGGCCCGGAGGAGTCGGTGGACCTGTCCTGGTCTCCGGACCTGGGTTCCACCTGGACGCCTGTCGCATCGGGCGTCCCGAACACCGGACGTTTCACCTGGATGGTGCCCGAGGTGCTCACCACGCGCGGGCTGCTGCGCGTGGCGAGGCCGACGGCGCCGCCCATGTCGGACGTGAGCGACGGGCCATTCTCCATCTACCTGCCCGCGCTGGGCCGGGTGGTCCGGTTCGGCGATGCGTGGCGCTACGAAGCCAGCGGCGTGGACCCGGGGCCGGGCTGGTTCCTGCCCGGCTTTGACGACTCGCACTGGTCCACGGGCCCGGGCGAGCTGGGCTACGGAGACGGCGACGAGGAGACGGTGCTGCTCCGCACGTTCTCTGCCCAGTCCAGCGTCTACTTCCGCAAAAAGGTGATGCTCACCGGCCCGGTCTCCTCCGTCGCGATGCGCATCCGCTATGACGACGGAGTGGCCGTGTGGGTGAATGGCACGCGCGTCTTCAGCCGCGACGTGGACGGAGGGCTGGCGCATGGGGACTACGCCAGCGCCTCCACGGACAACGCGGTGGCGGACGCAGTGCTCCCGGCCTCGGCTTTCGTCGCGGGGGAGAACACCATCGCGGTGATGGTGAAGCAGGTCAACGCCGAGTCACCGGACCTCTCTTTCGACCTCCAGCTCGACGTGGCGGCAGCCCCTGGCGGTGAGTGACAGGGGGCTCGGTGGGGAGCGCCGCCCCGGCCTACAGCGAGTGCCCGCAGAACTTGCAGTGCGACGCGTCCAGGTCATGCCCCTGCTTGCCGCACCCGAGGCAGGCGCGCGTGTCGACGGCGTGGCGGGTTGCGGCGGCCAGCTCCACGGAGACGATGCCGGTGGGCACGGCGATGATGCCGTAGCCCATCACCATCAACACCGAGGCGATGAACTGCCCGAGCATCGTCTTCGGTGTGATGTCGCCGAAGCCCACCGTCGTCACCGTGACGATGGCCCAGTACATGGCCCGGGGGATGCTGTCGAAGCCATTGTCCCCGCCCTCCACCACGTACATCACCGCGCCCGTGACGACGACGATGGTCAGGACGGTGCCCAGGAAGACGGTGATTTTCGGCCGGCTGGCGCGCAGCGCGGTGGTGAGAATCTCCGCCTGCCCCAGCAGGTGGGCCAGCTTGAGCACGCGGAAGACGCGCAGCAGCCGAATCACCCGCACCACCAGCAGGGACTGGGCGCCGGGAAACAGGATGCTCAAGAACGTGGGCAGGATGGCCAGCAGGTCCACCAGCCCGAAGAAGCTGCGCATGTAGCGCAGCGGCCGCTGAACGGCGATGAGCCGGAGCACGTACTCGGTGGAGAACAGCGCCGTGAAGAACCACTCGGTGGCGCGGAGCTCCGGGCCGAATTGTTCGCGCACCGAGGTCACGCTCTCCAGCATCACCGCGAGGATGCTGAAGACGATGGCCCACAGCAGGGCGATGTCGAAGGCCCTGCCCGCCGGGGTGTCCGCTTCGAAGATGATGGTGTGGAGCCGGAAACGAAAACCGGAAGGAGGGCTCTGCTCGGAGGGCCTGGACACGGCGCCAGTGTAGGCGCCCTGGGGCCGTTTGAAAGCGGATGCGAGGGGGAATGGTGGGAGGGCAAAGCCAGCGGTCAGGCCTTGCTCGGGCCCGGCACCGACGGCGCGGTGCCCACGGCCGCGGACACGGGGACCTCCGGCGCGGGCAGCGTGGGCGAGGGCGCGCCCACGTGCATCCGGTGGCGCACCTCATCGAAGCGGTCCGAGGCCTCGCGCTCCGGGAAGAGCAGCGACACCACCACGCCCACCGCGAAGGCCAGGGGGATGGTGATGACGCCCGGGTTCTTCAGTGGGAAGAACGCCGTGGTGTTGTGCAGCAGGTCCACCTGCACGGTGGGCGACAGGAAGATGAGCACCACCGCGCTGAAGGTGCCGACCAGCATGCTGGCCACCGCGCCATGCGTCGTGAACTTCTTCCACGCCATGGACAGGAGCAGCGCGGGGAAGTTGCCGCTCGCGGCGATGGCGAAGGCCAGGCCCACCATGAAGGCCACGTTCTGCCCCTTGAAGAGCACGCCCAGCACCACCGCGAGGACGCCCAGGAGGAGGCTGGCGAGCCGCGCCACCTTGAGCTGTTCGTGCTCGGGCGCCTTGCCCTTGCGCACCACCGTGGACCACAAGTCATGGGACAGCGCCGCCGCGCCCGACAGCGTCAGGCCCGCGACCACCGCGAGGATGGTGGCGAAGGCCACCGCGGAGATGAAGCCCAGGAAGCCCGTGCCGCCCACCACCTCGGCCAGCATGGGCGCCGCCATGTTGCCGCCCTTGTCCACGCCGACAATCGCCGTGCGGCCCACCAGCACCGACGCGCCGAAGCCGAGGATGAAGGTGACCAGATAGAAGTAGCCGATGAGCCCCGTGGCGTAGAACACGCTGCTGCGCGCGGCCTTCGCGTCCGGCACCGTGTAGAAGCGCATCAGGATGTGCGGCAGGCCCGCCGTGCCGAACATCAGCGCCAGGCCCAGGGAGATGGCCTCCAGGGGGCTTGCCACCAGCTTGCCGGGGGCCAGCGTCTCCGCGCCGTACTGCGTGGCGGCCTCGTTGAAGAGGTTCAGCGGGTTGAAGCCGAACTTGTAGAGCACCGCGCCCGCCAGCGCCGTGGCGCCCGCGAGCAGCAGCACCGCCTTCACGATTTGCACCCACGTGGTGGCAATCATCCCGCCGAAGAGCACGTAGAGAATCATCACCGCGCCCACGGTGACGACGGCCATCTCGTACGACAGGCCGAAGAGCAGGTGGATGAGGTTGCCGGCGCCCACCATCTGCGCAATCAGGTAGAAGCTCACCACCGCGAGCGTGCCCAGCGCCGCCGCCAGGCGGACCGGGGTCTGCTTGAGGCGGTACGCCACCACGTCCGCGAAGGTGTACTTGCCCAGGTTGCGCAGGGGCTCGGCGATGAGGAACGTCACCACCGGCCAGCCCACCAGCCAGCCCACGGAGTAGATGAGCCCGTCGAAGCCGGACATTGCCACGAGCCCGGCGATGCCGAGGAAGCTGGCGGCGCTCATGAAGTCGCCTGCCAGCGCGAAGCCGTTCTGCACGGCGCTCACGCCGCCGCCCGCGGCGAAGAACTCCGAGGTCGTCTTCGTCTTGCGCGCCGCCCAGTACGTAATCGCCAGGGTGAAGCCGACGAAGAGGAGGAAGAAGACGATGGCCGTGGGGTTGGGCTGGCCCAGTTGCGTGCCCGTCGGAGTCGGGTTCATGCCTGTCTCACTTGCGGTCGCGATACTGGTGGAGGGCCCGGTCGTACCTGCCGTTCGCCCAGACGATGTAGATGCCCGTCAGCACCCACGCGACGAGGATGACGAGCACCCCCAGCAGGATGCCGATGGACAGGCCGGGAACGAGCTGTCGGCCCATCAGCGGCTTGTTGAAGGCCACCAGCAGGATGAAGCCGAGGTACGCCACCAGCATGGCGACGGTGAGCGCCGCCGCCACGCGCCAGCGGGACGCGGCGAGCGCTTCCAGGGCTTCCTCTCGGGAGTTCGCTTGCATCGGAGTCTCTCTCATCGCTTGACCTGCGGGGGCCTGCCCTTGGGCGAGTCGTTCATCGAGGACGGCCGGGTCGGCCAGGGAGGGGCATCGCCCAGGTGCTCCGTCTCACCGGAGGCCATCTCCCGCAGCATGCGCCGCGGAATCCTTCCGGAGCGAATCTTGGGCAGGCCATTGACCAGCACCACACGGTCCGGCGTGGCGATGGTAAGGCTGGCCCAGAAGTCGGCAGGCCTGCACCGTCATGGGCGCAGTGGTGTTGGACCCGCCTCGTTCAATCAGCCCCAGGTGTTGTTCCAGGTGCTCGCTGACGTTCATGGCTGCGGACTTCCGTATTGCACCCGAGATGTGCCGCTCGCTGGAGGCGCTCGCGCTTCATTCATTGAGCGGGCGCAGCAGCCCAGCCCGAGCGAGGAGCTCCTGCACCTGTGCAGCAAGGGCGACGTGCTCGGGGTTGCTCGCAGTGAAGCGCTCGGGGGTGAGGATGATCAGCGTGCCCTTGTCCTCCACAGGCTCGATACGTACCGGAGTGGGCAGGGGCGGTACCGTGCCGCGGCTGCGTGAGAAGTACATCACCCAGCCCACGAAGGTTCCGGGCTCGGTCGCCTTGAGTACTTCAGCTCGATGGAGGTCGGAGGTCGCGACGCCCCAGTCCGGCTCCCAGGTGAGTACCATGGCGTGAAGGGTCCTGCGCATCACCGTCGAGTCGGCGACCCGCTCTGCGATGACTCCCCTTCCTGGAGGGTTGAGAGTGCACGAGTTGCACACTGCTGCTGAGGTCAGCCCGCACTTCAGAATCACTCCGGTCGCGCTTCCCTGGGGTTCTCCACTCCATGCCGTCAGGTTGAAGCCACCGAGCAGTTGATGTTTCTTCTTCGCGAACAGTTGTTCGAAGCTCGTCGCGGTGGGTTCAAGTCGCTGCTGGAGGGCCTCCTCACGAGTCCTCCCTGTTCCAAACCAATGCGCCCAGGTCGGCTCCAGTGGGGCAAGGCGCTGGAAGAGATTCGCCGCGCGCCGGGCGCAGGATTCGGCCGGCTCTTTGCGGCCAGGCCAGTAGACACCAGCATAGTAGCCCTCGGACATGTGGCTCTCCTCTCAGGGCTTCGCGGGGATGTGGATGACTTCGATCTTGCCGAGGCCGTTCTTGTCGAAGAGCTTCCGGAGATAGTCAGCGAGTCTCTTCTCCGCGACAACCCAGCGGACGGGAGTCTTGCCGGCTGCGTCGAGTTGCCTTGCTGCCTGTGAGAGGATGCCGTCAGTTCCTTCGAAGAACCAGAGCGGTTCCAGGTTGGCATCAATGAACTTCGCGATGTTGGGCCCCTTGGCTTCCAGGAGGACGCCTCCATCGAAGCCGTCGAAGTCCACATGGTCCTTGGGACCATTGCCGGTCTGGATTCGGTAGACCCAACTCTCAGGCGCACCCGTGGTCTGGGACTGGTACCTCCGCGCAGGAGGCTTCATGCCTTCGTTCTTCTGGGTCCACCGTCCGGGGCCATGAGGAGTCGGTGGCCATGGCCTGGTTGCATTCGCGCCTCCCCCTGTGCCAGCGCCAGTGCTGGCCATGTGCAGGACATACAGGGCACCGGCGCCTTCGCCTGCAACCGCGACCAATTGACCTGCCGGAACCGCCACTGCGCGCAATGCCAGGGCGCCATCCGCAGTGAGCGAGAGCACGGGTACGCTCAACTGCCCCAGGCGGCTTCCGGCGGCTGCAAGGCGCGCACTGCCCGCACCGGCCGTGCCGCACGTCAGCAGCACATTGGTCAGCAGCCTGGAGGCCTGTCGTACCTGCTCACCATGCGGCAGTGCCCGGTACTGCTCCCAGTACTCAGGGCTGTTCGCCATCAGCGTTCGCACCGCCACGGGCAGCTTCACCAGCCCGGCGAGGCTCTCCACTGGTTCCAGCACCAGGGTCACCACACCGTTTACGACGTCCTCTACCGCCCGGCCCATTCCCTCCACTGCGGGCCCCACCGTCCCCGTGTCCGGCATGTAGCTGCCCGCAACGCGCGCGTCGGGATGGTGTCCAAGGTCATCCTCCAGCGGGTACAGGTAGGCATCTCCTCGCGTCCCGTAGAAACGCCCCGCCTCGAAGCCCTCCGCGCGCAGCGCCCCCTCTGTCAGCTCCACCTCGCCCGCATATTGGACGGCCTTGCCCGTGGTGGCGCGCACCAGGTAGCCGTCCGGTCTCAGGACGAGCACGCTTGCATACCGTCGCATGCGGGCATGCAGTTCCTCGCGGAGGACGGGCCTGCCTCCTTGCACCACGCCCACCAGCAGGTGCGCTGCCATGCGCCTTGGGCCCCAATCGCGCAGCGGAACTTCCCCTTCCAGCAGCCGGGTCAGCAATGCTGCTGCCTGGGGCGAGGTCAGCTTCCGCCCATCGGCAGGGAGCGAGATGGGTGGGATGCCTGCACGCACCATCACGCCCTGAAACCAGTCAACGTCGACGAGCGATGACTCGATGGGACCAAGCCCATGCTGGGTGCGCGGCTCCAGTGTGCGTTGATGCAGGAACTGGGAGTGGGGCAGCGTTCCCTTGCGGAGATGCCAGGAGAGAGGGTCGTCAATCGGCAAGGGGCCGCCCGTGCCGCAGCCACTGAGCATCGTCACGAGCGCCAGGAGCGCACAGGTCCGGGGGCTCCAGGATGGACTTCCTGCTCTCCGCCGTGGTTCGTGCATGGGGATGCTCCCGCGAGGGGGGAGGGCATTCCATACGACACGGCCAGTCAGTACAGGCAGAGAAAGCGTTGAGTGTGCGTCCCCTCCAACGAGGCGTGTAGCCCTTCATGCCGCTGACACAGCGCGCGCCACTGCAGGCATGCGCGCTGCGTCAGTCAGAGTGTGCTCAGGCGGTGGGCTTCGAGTTGGAGTGGTCGTTCGCCTTGCCCAGCAGGTACCCGCCGTGGCTGATGGCGAGGAGCGCGACAAAGCCGTCCGAGAGCGGCGGCAGGCCGCCCGTCTTGCCCGCCATGACGGCCGAGGCGATGTCCATGAAGTAGCTCACCGCCGCGATGAGGGTGAAGTAGAACATCTGCACCTTGGCCAGGTCGACGTAGGCGGTGTTGCCGACCTCGTCCCCCTGGAACAGGTCCGAGACGCGGGCGTCCTGGATGCTCTTGTTCGCGTAGAGGGTGCCGTGGCTGTTCTGCTGGATGTCTCCGGCATCCTCGGCCAGTTGGGCCGAGGTGTTCTGCACCATCTTCTCGTCCGCCTTCCGAGCGCGCTTCGCGCCGAGGATGAGCGGCGTGCCCAGCAGCGAGGTGGTGGAGATGCCCATCGCCAGCCAGAGTTCCTGGGGGATGGCGATGTCCACGGCCGCGGGCGTGTTCGTCTTCACGCGGGAGATGGCCATCGTCAGGTAGCCGCCGACGACCAGCACCGTCCAGATAGCGGCCTGGACGCGGGAGAGGCTCATCAGGTTGCGCTCGTTGATGAGCACACCGAAGGAGGTTCCTGAAATCGACTGTCCCAGCACGAGCAGGAACATCGCCAGCGCACCCGTCGTCGCAACGTAGTTCCAGCCAGGAGCCACGAACCATGCGGTGGCGAGCACCGTCAGCGGGAGCGCTGCCGTGAGGAAGACGAGGCGGTTGTTCTCCAGCTGCGGAATGGAAGAGATAGCTGCCTGCTTCAGTTCACCCACTGGAATCGCATTGGGCGCGTTCGAGTCCATGACTTCCCCCCTGGTGGTGGAGGTCATGCTAACGAGCCGCCTGTCCTACCGGTCTATGCGGGCTGAGACTCTCGACTGACGGACAGTGCCCCGGGACTCGAGGGCGGTGGATTTCCGCTGACATGCCGACCCGGTAGCCCGCCCCTGGCCCGGGCTGATAATCGAGGGGTACATGTCGGACGTCCCTCCCTTCTCCGAGCTCTCCCAATTCACCCTGGACCGTCCCTCGCTCCGGCTGCTGCCGGAGTCCTTCTGCCGCCGCAACAAGGTGGCGGTGCTGGGCAGGGTGGACCCCGAAGCCTCCACCACGCCGGTGACGGTGGGGATGGTGCAGCCGGACAACCGCATCGTCCTGGAGCTCATCACCGACTTCCTGCGGCGCCCGCTCCAGCCCGTCCGCCTCAACCACTATGAAGTCGAGTCCGCGCTGGAGGTGGGCTTCGGCGCGGGGCCTCGCGTCACCGCCGACCTCACGCTCAAGGCGCGCGTGCCGCTGTCCCAGAGTCCTTCAGCCGTGGAGCTGGTGGACCACGTGCTCACCACCGCCGTGGAACTGAAGGCGTCCGACATCCACGTGGAGGGCTACTTCGACGACGTCGACCTGCGCTACCGCATCGACGGCATCCTCCACCAGTCGTACACGGACATCGACCCGCGCTCGCTGCCGGAGGTGGTCAGCCGCATCAAGCTGCTGGCCGGATTGGACATCACCGAGAAGCGCCGCCCGCAGGACGGCCGCTTCCGGGTACTCCTGGAGGGCACCGAGGGACGCAAGCTGGTGGACTTCCGCGTCAGCGTGGTGCCCAGCCCCGTGGGCGAGGACGTCGTCGTGCGCATCCTCGACTCCAGCGTGGGCCTGGTGCCCGTGGAGCGGCTGGGCATGTCGCCCGCCATGCAGACGCTCTTCCTCCAGCTCCTGTCCAACCCCGAAGGCCTGGTGCTCGTCACCGGGCCCACGGGCAGCGGGAAGACGACGACGCTGTACTCGGCGCTGGCCCGCCTCAATGACGGCCGCAGGAAGATCATCACCGCCGAGGACCCCATCGAGTACTACGTCCCCAAGGTGAACCAGAAGCAGGTGACGCAGCAGATGCCCCACGCGACGCTGCTGCGCGCCATGCTGCGCCAGGACCCCAACGTCATGCTGGTGGGCGAGGTGCGTGACTTGGAGACGGGCAGCATGGCCCTCACGGCGGCCTCCACCGGCCATGTGGTGCTGGGTACGCTGCACACCGCGGACGCGGTGGGTGCGGTGGCGCGCCTGCGCGGGCTGAAGCTGGACGACGTGGACATCAGCGACTCATTGCTGGCGGTGCTGGCCCAGCGACTGGTGCGCCGCATCTGCCAGCACTGCGTGGAACCCGTGCGTCCCACCGAGGAGCAGGAGGCGCTGCTCGGCCGGCTGTTGAACGGAATCCAGGCGCACGCGGGGAAGGGCTGCGAGGCGTGCCACCACACCGGCTACAAGGGCCGCGCCGGCATCTTCGAGCTGCTGCTGGTGGACCCGGACCTCCAGGACCTCATTGCCCGGGGCGCGGCCACGGTGGCGCTGCGCCGCCATGCACGCGCCCAGGGCCTGCGCACGCTGGTGGAGGACGCGCTGGACAAGGTGGCCTCGCGCACGACGACGCTCGCGGAGCTGGTGCGGGTGGTGCCATACCGTCACATCCTGGTCACCCGCGACGGGGACGAGGCCGCCGGCTAGGATGCGGGCCCGAAGTCCAGCGAGGGGGACACCGCCATGATGACCGTCCAGGAGCTGAGAACGCTGAGCCGGCGCCTGACCGAGCCTTTCTTCTGCCGACAGGTGGGGCCCTTCGTGCTGGTGCAGAAGCCGCCCAGCCCGGTGATGGCGCAGCTGGCGCTGAAGATGGGCGCGGCGCGCACGACGATGGCGCGCGACATTCCC
Source organism: Pyxidicoccus sp. 3LFB2 (assembly GCA_046520375.1). GTDB lineage: Bacteria > Myxococcota > Myxococcia > Myxococcales > Myxococcaceae > Myxococcus. The sequence goes on along the minus strand of JBKGHK010000207.1, from coordinate 3,498 downwards.
AGCCTCGAGCGGCAGCAGGTGGCCCTGTGGCTCCACTTCGACGCGCTCACCGTGGCCACGCTGCCGCCCGTGGAAGGGCAGGGCGAGCTGACCGTGGGCCGCCAGCCGGACTGCGACCTGGTGGTCAACGAGCCCTCCGTCTCCAAGCGCCACGCGAAGCTGTGCTGGCATGGCCCGGCGGCGGGCTGCACGCTGGTGGACCTGAACTCCAGCAACGGCACCTTCATCAATGCGCAGGAGCTGGCGTCCGGTGGCGAGCTGCACGTGCGCGACGGCGACCTGCTGGGCTTCGGCGACGCGACGTTCGCCTTCCTGCTCGCCCCGTCCTTCTACGCGAAGATGCAGCAGCGCGCCGCCCTGTGACGGGTGCTATCTGAGCGCTGGAAGGCTTCGCCCAGGGAGCGTGGATGCAGTCCGCCGGACACAGCGAGGAGCGCTGGCTCAAGGGCCCGGCCTCCGGTGAGCCCCAGGTTCCGGAGGCGAAGGCCGAGCTGTCGCCCCAGACGCGCGAGCCCGAGGCCCCCCTGTGCTGCGCCCGCTGCGGCCACCCGGTGACTCGCGAGCGCCACCGCATCGCCGTCCAGGGCCGGCACGAGCACACACGCGTCAACCCGTTCGGCTTCGTCTTCCACTTCGGCTGCTTTGCCCAGGCGGACGGCTGCGCGGTGGAAGGCCCGCCAACGGCCGAGGAGACGTGGTTCCCGGGATACACCTGGCGCATTGCTTACTGCGCCGCGTGTCGCGCACACCTGGGCTGGGCCTTCCAGGGCGAGGGCGCGTTCTTCGGCCTGCTGCTCGACAGGCTGACCCTACCGTCCTGAGCGTGCTAGCACCTGCGGAGCGCGTCAGCGCGAACCGGAAGGGAATGCACGTGGACACCACGCTTGGGGACTTCGGGCCGCCGCGGGACGAGCAGGAGCTCTCCGCCGCCGCGGACATCATGACGCAGTCGTATGCCATGGCTCCGGCGGCGGCGACGGCCTGGGCGCAGCGGGTGGGGCAGGAGCGCCTGCGCCTGCTGCGTGAGGGCGGGCATGTCGCGGGCACCCTCGTCCACATTCCCATGGGCCAGTGGTACGGCGGGCGCCACGTGCCCATCATCGGCGTGGGAGGCGTGGGCGTTTCGCCCATCCACCGGGGACAGGGCACCGCCACCCGGCTGATGCAGGGCGTGCTGCGCGAGGCGCGCGAGTCCGGCGCCCCGCTGTCCACCCTCTATCCCGCAACGCAGCCCCTCTACCGGCGCGTGGGCTACGAGCACTCCGGCGCGCGGTACGAGGTCCGCGTGCAGATTCCCATGCTGGACGTGAGCGAGCGCTCCCTGACGCTGCGGCCCATCGAAGCGCGGGACGAGGCCGCCATCACCGCCTGCTATCAGCGCTTCGCCCAGACCCGCCAGGGGTGGCTGGCGCGGACTTCCTACGTGTGGGGCCGCGTGTACGTGCCTCGCGACGGGACGGCCACCGGCTACCTCGTGGAGGGCGCCTCCGGCGTGGAGGGCTACCTGTACGTGGTCCGCAAGCCGCTCGCCGGGTGGAAGCAGGAGCTGTTCCTCTCGGACGTGGTGGCCACCACCCCCGCGGCGGCGCGGCGCATCCTTGGCTTCCTCGGCGACCACCGCTCCCTGGGTACGGAAGCGGTGTGGTACGGCGGGGCGGATGACCCGCTGCTCCTGCTGCTGCGTGAGCAGACGTACTCGGTGAAGCTCGACATGCACTGGATGGTGCGGGTGCTGGACGTGGCGAAGGCGCTGGAGGCGCGCGGCTGGCCGGCGGGGCTGTCCGGCGCGCTGCACCTGGAGGTGACGGACGCGCTCTTCCCGGAGAACCACGGGCGCTTCGTGCTGGAGGTCTCCGACGGTGCGGCCCGCGTGCGGCGGGGCGGCGAGGGCCGGCTGCGGCTGGACGTGAAGGCGCTGGCCTCCCTGTACACGGGCTTCCACTCGGCGGAGGCGCTGCGGATGATGGGGACGCTGGAGGCGGATGACGCCTCGGTGCGCTCGGCGGTGTCGCTCTTCTCGGGGCCCCAGCCGACCATTCGCGACATGTTCTGAGCAGTGGTAGGAGCGCGGGACTTCATCACAGGGAGCAGTCGATGCGGGCATTCGTCACCGGTGGCTCGGGCTTCGTGGGCAGGAACCTCATCGCGGCGCTGAAGGCGCGTGGGGACTCGGTGCGCGCGCTGGCGCGCTCTGCTTCCGCGATGGCGGCGGTGACGGAGGCCGGCGCGGAGCCCTTCGAGGGGGACCTGTCCGACGCGGACAAGCTGAAGCCCGGCATGGAGGGCTGTGACACCGTCTTCCACGCGGCGGCGTATGCGAAGGGGTGGGGGCCTCGCGAGGAGTTCTTCGAGGCCAACGTGCGGGGCACGGAGCGCGTGCTGGAGGCGGCACGCGCAGCGGGCGTGAAGCGCCTGGTGCACGTCAGCACGGAGGCGGTGCTGGTGGACGGCACGCCGCTGGTGCGCGTCAACGAGACGTGGCCCGTGCCGGCGCGCCCCATTGGCGACTACCCCTCCACCAAGGCGGAGGCCGAGCGGCTCGTGCTGAGCGTGAGCTCCGCGGACTTCACCACCGTGGTGGTGCGCCCGCGCTTCATCTGGGGCAAGGGGGACACGTCGCTGCTGCCCGAGCTCATCAGCGCCGTGCGTGCGAAGCGCTTCGCGTGGTTCAGCGGCGGGCGCTACCTGTCCTCCACCTGCCACGTAGCCAACTGCGTGGAGGGCATGTTGCTCGCGGCGGAGAAGGGGCGCGGCGGCGAGGTGTACTTCCTCACCGACGGCGAGCCGGTGGTGTTCCGCGACTTCGTCACCGAGCTGCTGAAGACGCAGAACGTGGACGCGGGCACCCGCACGGTGCCCTTCGGCCTGGCGGCGACGCTGGCCACCCTGAGCGACGTGCTGTGGGGGGCCTTCCACCTGAAGAGCCGTCCGCCCCTCACCCGCACCGAATTGCTGCTCGTAGGCCGCGAGGTGACGGTGAACGACGAGAAGGCCCGCCAGGAGCTGGGCTACGAGGGCCGCATGACGCGCGAGGAGGGGCTGCGCGAGATGCGGATGGACTACAAGGCGAATGCGCCGCGCACGCTGTGAAGCGCATGGGTGGGGGCCGGCGGCCGGGGCCCCTGCCGAGCATGAGCGCCCTGCGTGACACGGGGGCTTGCTGACGCGGGAGCCCAGTCAATCCACGCACCGGGCATGGCAGTGCGCTAGCGTGCGGAAAGTCGCCGCCCGAGGAGGAGCGCCATGCGCAGGTTCGAGTTCGTCGAGGGCACCAGCTCCAAGTTCTGGGAGCCGGAGCTGAACGGCAGCACCTTCATCGTCACCTTCGGCCGCATCGGCACCGCGGGCCAGCGCAAGGAGAAGGCCTTCCCCGACGAGGCCGCCGCCCGGCGCGAGTACGAGAAGAAGGTCGCGGAGAAGCAGCGCGAGGGCTACCGCGAAGTCACGGCGGGCGCCGAAGCCCCCGCCGCGCCTCCGCCGCCCGCCCCGCCCCAGAAG
>JBKGHK010000206.1:0-14824 GCA_046520375.1 Pyxidicoccus sp. 3LFB2 | reverse complement strand
CTCGATGACGACGATGGCGTCGTCCACCACCAGACCCGTGGCCAGGGTGAGGCCGTCCTTGTCGTCGCTGTTGCCCCGGCCGTTGCTGTTGCCGCGACCCGCCGGCGGGGTGCCGTAGCCGCCACCGGAGTTGCCGTTGCCGGAGTTGCCGTTGCCGTAGCCGCCACCGGAGCTGCCGTTGCCGGAGTTGCCGCCATTGCCCCAGCCCCCGTCACTGCGAGGCGGCGTGGTGCCATGGCCCGTGCCGGACGGCGGCGGGCGGCGGCCGTAGGAGGAGCCACCGTTGTCGTTGGTGCTGTAGCTGGACGGGCGGGACGACGGGCGCGAGGCGCGGCCCGCGTAGCCGTAGACGGGCGAGGCCGTGTGCGTGCGGTCCCACACGTACCCGCGGTTGCGCTCGTAGCGGTAGCCCCGGCTCGCCGTCGGGTAGTAGTCGTGGGAGTGGCGCCCGCTCAGGTTGCAGTGACCGCCGTGCGCGTGCGGGTGGTAGTCCCAGTACCAGACCAGCGACGGGCCCCGGTAGTAGTACGCGTTGTCCGTGTAGACGTAGTACGTCGTCGTGGGCTGGTACTCGTGCACGTGCGTGTGGGTGTGGGAGCACCAGCCGCCGCCGTGGTCATCGGGAACCGGGTGGTCTCCCGAGTAGCTGTACTCGATGACCTCGACCGACCGGTGGGAGCGGTAGTGGCCGTCATGGACGTGGGCAACACAGCCGGTCCCCATCATCAGGGCGAGCGGGATGGCGAGTGCGAGCAAGCGGCGCATGTGAAGATTCTCCTGGGCGGTGTGGACTGACGGTGCGTCCACTTTCGCGACCACACGGAAGGAGACGGGGCAGGGCAGCGGAAATTCACACCGGGAAACCGCTTCCCCGTCCGATGGCTCCTGTCCGTACCACCTTCCCCTCCAGGATACCCTCTGCTGTCCTCTGGTGGACACTGCCCCGCCTGGTGTAGGGGGAAATGTACGCGTTCGGCCCGAGCCCGGGTGGACCGGCGGCTGGCCGCACGAGGAGCGGGGAACCATGGCGGAGATGAACTTCGGAGGGGGGGCCGGCGCGCTGTGCCCGCTTCACCCCGAGCAGACGGCGTCGCGCACCTGTACGCGCTGCGGCAACTTCATGTGCGACACGTGCAGCGAGTTCGGCTCGCAGGCCATGTGCCCCACCTGCCACGAGCGCGCTGGCATGGGCGCGCGGGCCTTCACGCTCCACCGCGGCAACTGGAGCGTGGGCGCGCTGCTGGAGGTCTGCTGGGAGGCCTTCAAGCGCGAGTGGGTGATGATCACCATCGGCGTGCTCATCGTCATCGCCGGCTCCATCGCCGGCTCCATCGCCTCGCAGATTCTCTCCACCATCGGCGGACTGGCGGACAACCTGGCCATCACCGTCCTGTTCTTCGTCATCGGCTACATCGTGTCCACGGTGGTGCAGGGGCTGGTGTCCATCGGCTTCATGCGGATGCTCTTCGACGTGCTGGAGGGCCAGCGCGCGGACCTGGGGCGGATGTTCACCCAGTTCCACAAGGTGGTGCCGTACCTGCTCACCACGCTGCTCATCATCGCGCTGGTGGTGCCATTCATCCTCCTCGTGCTCGGCGGCGCGCTGGGCGCGGGGGCCATCACCGGCGGCCTGTCGGGGCTCGAGGGCGTGGACTGGACGGCGCTGGGCGGGGACAACGCCGATGAAGAGGTGGCGCGGAGCTTCGGCGCGCTGGGCCCCAGCCTGGTGGTGATGATCCTCGTGGCCTTCGGCCTCTACATCTTCCCGGGCCTGTGGCTGATGATGCCGCTGCTGCTGGTGCAGCCGGCGCTGGCCCGCATCGAGAACCCCACCCCCGTGGACACGCTGCGCCGCTGCTTCGCGTACGCGCGCGGGGAGCGCCTGTCCCTCGTGGGCGTCTCGCTGCTGGGCTCGGCCATCGCCGTCGCGGGCTTCATGGCCTGCTGCGTGGGAATCCTCCCCGCGATGGGCCTCTTCAACCTCCTGCTCGCGGGCGTCTACCTCGCGCTCAGCAATGGGGCTGAAGAGGGCTGAGCGCGGGCTCGGAAGCCGCGCGCCTGAAGCGGGCGCGTGGCTCGGAAGCCGCCCGCCTGAAGCGGGCGCGTGGCTCGGAAACCCGGGGGCCGCGTCGCCCGCGCGAGAGATGCGCGGGCGGAAGGCCTCAGGGGGACTTCAGTGCACCAGGCGCTCGGGGGAACCCGAGCGGGGCACGGACAGCTTGCCCAGGCACGCGAGGATGTGCTCGCGGTACTCGGTCAGCTCGCGCAGGCCGCACAGCATCCACCGGCCGCCGATGACCAGCGTGGGCACGCCGCGCACGCCGCGGTTGGCCGCGTCACGGTGCTCGTCGAGGATGAGCCGGCGCGTCTCCTCCGAGCGGAAGGCCGCGGAGAACTCGTTCATCGCCAGGCCCACGCGCGACGCCAGCTCGAACACCACGTCGGGGCGGGACACGTTGATGCCCTGCTCCAGCGCGGCGCGCTGCATGGACCTCGCGAGGAACGCGCGCGCCTGCGGGCCCTGGAGCCGCGCGGCTTCCAGCGCGGCCAGTGCCGGCACGCTGGTGCGCGGAGGATCTCCCCCGAGCCACAGGTCCGTGGACAGGAGGCTCGCGGCGGGGTCGGGCTCGCGTTGCGCCCGCTGCACCTCTTCCACGAGGCCGCGCTTCTCGCGCTCCGTGGGAAGCGCGTCCTGGAGGCGCAGCGGATAAGGCCGCACGCTCCAGCGGAGGGCCTCGCCAAACTCCTGGCGCAACACATCCAGGCGCTGATCGGCGAGGTAGCACCAGGCGCAAAGCACGTCCTGGTAGATGGTGATCTGCAGCGGCTTGTGCAGCGTTTTCATGGAGGGCCGCCAGATTAGAGGGGTCTTGCGGCCGATGCCAACTGCCGAAGACATTCGGGCCGGGGAGTCATTCCTGTGTTCCTGAGGAGCATGCAAGGCGCCTTGCCCTATAGGCCCGCTTGCTTCCAAGCGTGCGGGCAACCTCACTCGGAGCGTTGTCACGCCCCTTGCGCTCACCCGCCTGGCGCCGCCAGCGGCCGGCCCGCCCGCGTCTCCGCGTAGGCCAGCGCATGGTCGATGATGGCCCCGGCGATGTCCTGCCCCGTGGCCCCCTCCAGCCCCTCGAAGCCCGGGCTGGAGTTGATCTCCATCAGCCGGGGCCCGTCGCGGCCCTCCAGCATGTCCACGCCCGCCACCTCCAGCCCCAGCACCCGCGCGGCCTTCACCGCCGTCTCCAGGTACGCGGCGGGAAGCTCGATTGCCTGCCCCTCGCCGCCCCGGTGGATGTTGGAGCGGAACTCGCCCTTCTTCGCCTTGCGGCGCATCGCCCCCACCACCTGGCTGCCCACCACCAGGGCCCGCACGTCCCGTCCCTCGCTCTCCGCGACGAACTCCTGGAGCACGATTTCCTGACCCAGGTCCCAGAACGTGTCGAGGATGGTCTGCACCTCCGGCAACGTGTGGGCAATCATCACCCCCACGCCCTGCGTGCCCTTGATGAGCTTGATGATGACGGGCAGTCCGCCCACCTCCTCCACCAGCCGGCGCACGTTGCTGCGGTCATGCGCCATGACGGTGCGGGGGATGTCCAGCCCGGAGCGCGACAGGAACTGCAGCGCGCGCAGCTTGTCCCGGCTGCGTGCAATCGACGTGGGCGGGTTGAGGACGGGCACGCCCATCATCTCGAAGTGGTTCACCACCGCCAGCCCGTAGGCCGTAATCGACGCGCCGATGCGCGGCACCACCACGTCCACGCCCCGCACCTCCACCCCGCGGTACGTCATCCGCGGCGAGCCCTTCGCCAGCAGCAGGCAGCAGCGCAGCGTGTCGAACACCAGCGGGCGGTGGCCCCGCTGCTTCACGGCCTCCACCAGCCGGCGCGTGGAGTACAGCGACCGCTTGCGGGACAGGATGGCCACCGTCTTCTTCACGCGGGGGCGGCGGGGCGCTCGCACCGGACGCTCGGGTGCCTGGGGCCCAGGCGGGGCCAGGGCCTTCTTCGACTTCACTTTGCGGGGGGACATGGGCGGGGCGCGGGAGCCTAGCATGTACCACCCGTGAGGGCGGGCCGAGTGGGTGCCGTTTGCTATCCTCTTGGCAGATGAGTGCTCCCCCTCCGCACCCTGACGACATCCACACCAGCCCCGGCGACCTCGGGCAGGACCTGGCCCACTCCCCGCAACTGGGGGAGACACTCGTGGTGGACCCCCGCACCACGGTGAAGCTCCACAAGTGTCGGCTGTCCGTCTCCGCCGGCCCCGACACCGGCCGCTCCGTGGTGAGCGACAAGGAGCGGCTGCGCTGCGGCGCCCACCCCGGCAACGATCTGGTCCTGGTGGAGGACCGCACCGCCAGCCGTCACCACTTCGAAATCCAGTTCACCGAGCGCGGCTACCTGTTGGTGGACCTGGGCTCCACCAACGGCACCTTCCTGGACGGGCGGCGCATCGAGCGCGCCTACCTGTCCCCCGGCTCGCAGATTCGCGCCGGCTCTTCCATGCTGACCTTCGCGCCGCTGGACGAAGAGGTCACCATCGAGCCCGACCGCGACAGCGAGCTGTGCGGCATGGTGGGGCAGAGCATGAAGATGCGGCAGATTTTCGGCCTCATCAAGAAGATCGCCCCCCTGGACGTGTCCGTCATCATCCAGGGCGAGACGGGCACGGGGAAGGAGCTGGTGGCGCGCGCCATCCACGAGCTGTCCGGGCGCACCCAGGGCCCCATGGAGGTGCTGGACTGCGGCGCCATTCCGCCCAACCTCATCGAGAGCGAGCTGTTCGGCCACGAGAAGGGCGCCTTCACCGGCGCGGTGGCCGGCCGTCCCGGCGCCTTCGAGCGCGCCCATGGCGGCACCATCTTCCTCGACGAGCTGGGCGAGCTGCGGCTGGACTTGCAGCCCAAGCTCTTGCGCGTGCTGGAGAACCACGAGGTGCGCCGCGTGGGCGGCAACGACGTCATCGAGGTGAACTGCCGCGTCATCGCCGCCACCAACCGCGACTTGATGAAGGAGATTCAGGCGGGCAACTTCCGCGAGGACCTCTACTTCCGCCTGTCGGTGATTACGGTGCAGCTGCCGCCCCTGCGCCAGCGCCGGGACGACATCCCCCTCATCCTCAAGCGCGCGCTGGCCGACCCGGAGCTCGTCGGCAAGCACGGCAAGAAGCGCTTCTCCGCGGAGGCCCTGGGCCTGCTGATGTCCTACGCCTGGCCGGGCAACGTGCGCGAGCTGATGAACGTGCTGTCACACGTGCTGACCTTCAGCGAGGGCGAGGAGATTCTCCCCTCCCACCTGCCGCCCCGCGTCAGGGGCCAGGCCCGCGAGGGGCCGCTGCCCTTCAACGAGCACCTCTCCTTCAAGGACGCCAAGGAGCAGCTGCTGGAGAACTTCGAGCGCGAGTACGTCACCAGCGTTTTGACGCGCTGCGAAGGAAACCTCTCCCGCGCCGCCCGCGAGAGCGGCCTGCACCGCAAGTCCATTGAGCGGCTGGTGAAGAAGTACCAGCTGGACACCAAGGGCATGAAGTCGCGGTAGCCCTCCTGCTGTCCGGCCGGACGGCCCCACCACCCCCCAGGTGTCCGGTGTCCGACACCCGCCCGTGACACGGGGTGTGCTCTGCTGTGGGGCCAGATCCGTGAGGTTCCCGTCAAGTTGACGTATGTGCGTCTGGAGTGGAATCCCCGGAACATACGAGTGCCATGAATTCACATCGTCCGATACGAGGGGGCCAGTCCGGACAGGCGATGGTGGAGGCAGCCTTGACGCTCCCTCTCGTCGTCTTCCTCGTACTGGGCACATTGCAGCTCTTCTTGATGCTGCAGGCGCGGGTGCTCGCGCACTACGCCGTCTTCCGCGCCACGCGTGCGGGAGCGGTGGGCTATGGCGACTGCGAGCGGATGACCCACGCGGCCATCCTCGCGCTGCTGCCCTCGTTCCACTCCTTCCTCGGCGACTCCACCACGGCGACGGTGGTGCAGCATGGCGGCGGCGCCAATGCGCCGGCGAAGCTGGCGGCGGCGTTCTCGGCCCGCCGGGGCAACCGCTACGCGGGCGGCGCGGCGGCGGGGCCCCGGATGGACGGCGTCCATGACGGCGCCATCGTGTGGATCAACCGCCACATCGAGGGCGGCGGGGTGCCCAGCCCCCAGGACCGCAACTTCGACCAGCCCGACCACCTGCGGCAGCTCGAGGTGCGGATGGTGTACTGGTACCCGCTGCGGATTCCGTTCGCCAACTGGGTGATGTCGCGCATGTTCCTCGCGCAGCTGAACCTGGAGGAATACACCGCCGCCAACCCGCTCATCCTGGCCGAGGCGAACGCCAACTGGAACCGGGGTGAGTTCACCGACAGCTTCGAGCTGACCAGCGACGTCGGCGCCGAGCTGCTGTCGCGCGTGCGCCGCCAGCAGTACGTGTTCCCCATCGAGACGACCTTCACGATGCGGATGCTGACGCCGCTGAAGTCCCGCCACTTCCCCACCATGAACTGCCCCCGGTGAACCTGATGAGTGCGCGCCCCTCTTCCAGCGCCCGCGGCCCCTCCAGCGCCCGCGGCCTCTCCAACGCCCGCTGGCGCCGCCTGCTCCGCGCCCGCTCGCGCGGCCAGTCGATGACGATTTTCGTCCTCGCCATGCTGCTGGTGGTGCTGATGGTGGCCCTCACGCTGTCCTTCTCCATGAAGGTGCGTGAGCGCATCGAAGTGCAGACGGTGGCGGACGCCGCCGCCTACTCCAACGCGGTGGCCACCGCGCGCACCATGAACAACATCGCGGTGCTCAACCGCACGCAGATTGCCCACGCGGTGGCGCAGGCGGGCGCGCAGAGCATCATCTCGTGGACCACGCTCTACCGGGCCCACCTCAACGCCTCGCGCTCGTCCTTCCAGGGCGCGAAGTGGCCCTATGAGATTGCCCGCATTGCCTGTGCCTGCGCGCCCTTCAGCTCCGCCTGCCGCGCCCTGTGCCGCTGCGGCCGCAAGGGCGTCAACGACCTGAACCTGCTGCGGCGCGCCTACCAGATGGAGGACCAGCGCGTGGAGGGCATCTTCATGGGCGCCGACGCGCGCGCCGCCCTCCAGGTGTTCCTCCACCAGGTGGCCCAGCTGAGCATCTACGCCTCGCAGCAGGCGGTCTACCGCGACCTCACCGACGCGCTCCATGACCAGGACTTCGCCCGGGAAATCGCCAACGCGGCCGCGCCGGGCCCCACCCGCGGCGAGTGGCTCACCCCCGGGGGCGTGACGACGAACCGCAGCGAGCTCCGGGGCGGGGCCATGTGCACGGACTCGGGCGCCATGTGCGAGCTGCCCATGTCGGTCGCCCACGCCGTCCAGGCCGCCTCCGGCAGCCGCGGCTATCGCTTCGTCACGCACCGGGAACGGGAGCACTACCTGCCGCACATGGTGCGCATCCTGGCGCTGGCCTTCTTCAACGCCCGGAGCATCGCCATCGCCCAGGGCCAGGGGACGGCGTACTTCAACCGGCCCGCGCGCAATTTCACGATGGCCGCCATCATGAACATGCTTCCCCCCTACGCGCCGGCCGTCTCCGGGGTGGACATCGGCACGGTGGACACCATCTACATGCACATCCTCAATGGCGGCAGCCTGCCCTGCCCGCCGCTGTTCCCGGGGACGCCCCAGGAGCCCTGGGCCTATGTCGCCGCCTCGGGGACGAGCTTCGAGCACCGCTGGACGGGCGGCAGCGACCGCATCCCCTTCGTCCACTTCCTCGTGCCGTGCACCGGCGGCCTCACCAGCTGCCCCGGCATCTGGCCGGCCTTCATCGACTACAACGGCGTCGGCGTCGTCGACCAGGGCGACAACTTCGCCCAGCCCAAGAACTTCGCGATGGTTCAACGGGACATGGGCCAGCGCACGGTGGCGGACCCCTGGAACTTCTTCACCCGCTTCCGCTTCGAGCCGAACACCGACGGCTTCGACAACCGGGGCCTCGCGCTGGCGGACGGCACGCCCAACCGGATGCAGACGGCGCTGTCCACCGGCATCGCCTACTACCACCGCGGTGAGAGCCTGGGCTTCAACCACTGGAACGAGCCGCCCAACCTGCTCAACCCCTACTGGCGCGCCACGCTGGTGGCCCCGGACATCGACGACAGCGGGCTGCAGGACGCGGAGAACACCCTGCGCAACAACGGCGCTCCGGTCGCCGCCGACACCTTGCGCGCGCTGACGGGCGCGGGCTTCAAGGGGGTTCAATGAACTCGCACGTCTCGATGCGCCGCCGTAAGTCCAGGGGCGCGGCCCTGGTGGAGACCGCCCTGGGCGCCACGCTCATGGTGACGGTCATCGCCTTCGGCATCCACTTCGCCGAGGTGGGCTACCTGTCTCTCAAGGTGCAGGAGGCGGCCATCTCCGCGATGTGGCACGGCACCCACGGGACGATGCACCGCACGGCCACCGACTACTCGAAGGCGGACGACACCATGCGGGCCGCGGGCGCGGACGCGCAGCGCCGCTACGCGGACTTCAACGGCCTGTCCACCGTCAACCGCCCCCCGGGCATCACCCAGGTCTTCACCCGGGGCCGCAACATGGAGGTGTCCTGCGACGTGGGCGGCGACCCCGACTGGGACGGCGCGCTGCTCACCCAGCTCATCTACCGCGACCGCGGCGCGGCCCACTGCGAGGCCCAGGCGATGCTGGACCTCGTGCGCTTCCCCACCTCCTTCCTCGACCAGGGCGACGGCGCGCTCTACAAGGAGCGGCACGCGGACAACCGCTTCGGCAACCTGCGCGTGTGCGGCGTGGGCCGGCCCGTGGCGGGGGAGTGCAACGGCCGCATCTCCATGCTGGTGGACGACTGGGGCCTGGCCAGCAGCGGCGCCATCAGCGAGACGCTCACCTGCCAGATGCCTTTCGGGCAGATGCCGTACGAGATGGACCCGCCCATCTTCGTGCCCATCCCCTGCTCCAACCTGCCCTTCTTCACCGCGGTGCTCGGCACCTACGCGCCCACGGCGATCATCATCCCCCCCATGTCGGACCTGATGCCCCTGGGGGTGCTACAGTTCCCCGCGCCCATCAAGTCGCGGTACTTCTTCATGAGCGCGCCAGGCGAGGAGGTGGTCTTCTTGCAGGTGCCCACGCTGAAGCAGCCAGGAGGCAACTCGGGCATGTTCGCCACCACGCCCGGCTCCGTCATGGCGCTCTCGACCCCCTGGTACGGCGTCTCGTATGGCATGCGCGTGGCCAACCGGGGCTGCTTCCTCGGCAGGGACTGCGACTGACCTTCCGCCCCTCAACAAGGACGACACTCATGACGACGATGCGAAGGCTGTTCAACCGACTGGGCCCCGCTGCCATCCTGGGCGCGCTGCTCGCCGCCTCCCCCGTGCTCGCGGACCGCGCCCAGTGCGAGGCCGGCTGCGCCACCCAGGGGGGCGAGGCGCTCCAGACCTGCATGGACCGCTGCCCCTCTCCGAGCTCCGCGCTCAAGGGCGGCAACGCCGTCGAGTTCTCGAGCTGCTCCACCCGGTGCACCAAGAAGTTCGAGAAGAACTTCCAGACCTGCTCCAGCCGCTGCCCCAAGGACGGGCCCAGCGGCAAGGAGAAGGCGGCCTCCGTTCCGGAAGAGGAGTGAGGCGTGCCCCTGGGACGTGAGCTGCGAGGCACGGCATGAAATGGATGTTGCTGCTGGCGGTGCTGGGCGCGGGCAGTGAGCCTGTGCCCCCGAGCCCCGCGCCCGCTCCCACGGCTCCCAAGGCTTCGGGGAAGCAGAAGGCGCCCGCGAAGGCCGGGAAGCCCGCCGCCAAGGGCAAGGCGGCCGCCGAGCCGGCCGTGCCCCTGGACCTGCCGCCGCCCAGGCCGACCACGCTGAAGGACTTCTACGACCTGCAGGGAGAGCCGGAGGAGGACCCCGCGTTCTCGTTCCAGAACCCGCCCCCTGGCGTCGAGCTGCCGCCCATCTACCGCCAGCCCTTCACCTGGGACGTGCCCCGGGTGCTGGACATCATCGACGTGCCCGGACAGATGCTGGCCAACGGCATCCCCGTGCGGCTCAAGGCGGTGCGCAGCGCGGAGAAGCCCGAGCCGCTGCTGCAGCACATCGTCGACCGCTGGATTGAGTGGGGCCTGTTCATCCCCCCTCCCGAGCAGCAGAAGCAGACGCTCCAGGAGGTGCAGCTCACCGCCGTCGACCCCGAGCGGTTCATCACCTACACCGTCATCCTCCAGCCCAACGTGGACGGCACCACCACGCTGTACCTGGGCGAGGCCAACCTGTCGAAGCCCCCGGCGGCCATGTCCTCCGTGGCCCCCGTGTACCCCGGGGCCGAGGGCGTCATGACGAGCGACCTGGAGGTGGTGCGCTCGGTCAACTACTCGGTGCGCGCGAAGGAGGCCGAGGTGCAGGCCTTCTACCGGACCGAGCTGGGCAAGGCGGGCTTCAAGGAGGTGCAGCCGGGCCGCTTCCAGGGCGGCCAGCAGGAGGAGGTGGAGCTGATACTCAAGCCCCTCCAGCCCGGGACGCTGGCCGTGTCGGTGCTGAGACGGACCGTCGCCCCGGAGGCCCCCCGCCGCACCGGCGATTGAAGGTCCACGGCGAGCGTGTTACGGCCGCTCTCAATATGAGCGACACGGCCCCCCCGAAGGAGAAGGACTACAAGGACACCGTCAACCTGCCCCGCACGGAGTTCCCCATGAAGGGGAACCTCGCGCAGCTCGAGCCCAAGATGCTCGGCTGGTGGGCGGAGCGGGGCATCTGGGGGAAGATTCTGGAGAAGAACGCCAAGGGCGAGCGCTTCGTGCTGCCCGACGGCCCTCCGTATGCCAACGGCCACCTGCACGCCGGCCACGCGCTGAACCGCGTCCTCAAGGACATGGTGGTGAAGTACCGCAACATGTCCGGCCGCCTGTGCGACTTCATCCCCGGCTGGGACACGCACGGCCTGCCCATTGAGCAGGCCGTGGAGAAGCGCCTCAAGGACAAGAAGGTGGACAAGCGCACCCTGTCGCGCGACGCCTTCCTGGAGGCGTGCCGCGCCTACGCGCTGGAGTTCATCGAAATCCAGAAGGGCGAGGCCCAGCGCATGGGCACCTTCGCGTCGTGGGACAAGCCGTACAAGACGCTCGACTTCCCCTACGAGGCGCAGGAGATCCGCGAGCTCGCCAACTTCGCGCGCCGGGACATGCTCTACCGCCGCAAGAAGCCCGTGTACTGGTGCCTCACGGACCAGACGGCGCTGGCCGAGGCGGAAGTCGAATACGAGAACCACAAGTCCCCGTCCGTGTACGTGGCCTTCAAGGCCGGCCCGGAGCTGGCGGACAAGGTGCCCTCGCTGAAGGGCAAGGACGTCTCCTACGTCATCTGGACCACGACGCCCTGGACGCTGCCGGCCAACCTGGCCATCTCGCTCAACCCGGAGTTCGAGTACGTCTTCTACCAGCTGGGCGAGCGCATCATCTGCGTGGCCAAGGACCTGCTGCCCAAGGTGCTGGCGGAGGTGAAGTCGGACGAGCTGGCGGTGAAGCACGTGCAGCTTCCCGGCGGCGAGGTGTCCGCCGCGGCGCTGGTGGACCCGGCGCGAATCATTGCGTACGCGCGCGGCGAGGAGCTGGAGCACCTGACGTACCAGCACCCGTTCTACGAGCGGCGGGGCCGGCTCATCCTCGGTGAGCACGTGACGCTGGAGGCCGGTACGGGCCTGGTGCACACGGCGCCGGGCCACGGCCAGGAGGACTACGAGGTCGGCCTGAAGTACGGGCTGGACATCTACAACCCGGTGCGTCCGGACGGCCGCTACGACGACACGGTGGGTGAGGCGCTGACGGGCAAGAAGGTCTTCGAGGCCAACCCGCTCATCATCGCCACGCTGGTGGAGAAGGGCGCGCTGCTGAATGACTCGAAGGACACCGTCGAGCACAGCTACCCGCACTGCTGGCGCTGCCACAACCCCATCATCCTGAGCGCGACGTACCAGTGGTTCATCCCGCTGGACAAGCCGTTCCGCGGGGACAAGACGTACCGGCAGGCGGTGCTGGACGAGGTGGACAAGGTGCAGTGGGTGCCCTCGTGGGGGCACAGCCGCATCCGGGGCATGCTGGAGACGCGGCCGGACTGGACCATCAGCCGCCAGCGCACGTGGGGCGTGCCCATCTGCATCGCCTACTGCGAGGGCTGCGAGGAGGCGGTGGTGTCGCCCGAGCTGATGGACCGGGTGGCCGACAAGGTGGAGCAGGAGGGCGTGGGCGTCTGGTACCGCACGCCGGTGAAGGAGTTCCTGCCGCCGGACTTCAAGTGCCCGCGCTGCGGGAAGGCGGAGTTCCGCCGCGAGACGGACATCCTCGACGTGTGGTTCGACTCGGCGTGCATGTTCTCCGCGGTGCTGGAGAAGCGGCAGCGGATTCCGGCGGACCTCTTCCTGGAGGGCAGCGACCAGCACCGTGGCTGGTTCCACTCGTCCATGCTGGTGGCGGTGGGGACTCGCGACATGTCGCCCTACAAGGCGTGCCTCACGCACGGCTTCGTGGTGGACGGGCAGGGCGAGAAGATGTCGAAGAGCAAGGGCAACGTCGTCGCGCCGGAGAAGATCATCCAGCAGTACGGCGCGGAAGTGATGCGCCTGTGGGTGGCGGCGAGCGACTACCGCAACGACGTGCGCCTGTCGGACCAGATTCTGAAGGGCCTGTCGGAGGGCTACCGGAAGGTCCGCAACACGGTGCGCTACGCGCTGAGCAACCTGTACGACTTCGACCCGGCGCTGCACACGGTGCCCGCGGCGGAGATGCTGCCGCTGGACCAGTGGGCGCGGGGCCGGCTGGCGCAGGTGGTGGAGCGGGTGCGCAAGGCGTACGAGGACTACGAGTTCCACCTCGTGTACGCGACGGTGCTGGACTTCGTGGCCGGTGACTTGTCGGCGGTGTACTTCGACATCCTGAAGGACCGGCTCTACACGTGGCGCACGGACGGCAAGGCGCGGCGCAGCGCGCAGACGGTGCTGCACGAGGTGTCGTCGGTGCTGCTGCGGCTGCTCGCGCCGGTGATGAGCTTCACGACGGAAGAGGCGTGGCAGTTCCTGCCGGGCAAGCAGGCCGAGAGCGTGTTCCTGGCGGGCTTCCCGGAGCCGGCGGCGAAGCTGGACCCGGCGCTGGCGGAGCGGTACGCGAAGCTGTTCGCGGTGCGCAGCGCGGTGCAGGGCGTGCTGGAGGCGGCGCGGCGGGACAAGCTGATTGGCGCGTCGCTGGAGGCGCGGGTGGTGCTGACGGCGGACGCGAAGGCGCGCGACTTCCTGAAGGCGCACCTGGACGAGCTGCCGGGGCTGTTCATCACCAGCCAGGTGGAGCTGTCGGACTCGGCGGGTGAGAAGGCGCAGGCGCTGGAGGTGACGCAGGCGTTCGGCGAGGGCGTGCGGGTGATGGCCGAGGTGCTGGCGGCGAAGGGCGAGAAGTGCCCGCGCTGCTGGACGTACACGGAGGCCGTGGGGCAGGGCGGTGAGCTGTGCCTCAAGTGCCGGGACGCGCTGGCGGCGTAGCGGAGTGACATCGGCTTGAAGCACCGAGGCCCCATGCACGGAAGTGCGCGGGGCCTCTTTGTTCGTCATTCGCGCCGGGGCGCGTGCGGTCAGGGTGTGTAGAGGAAGGCCGTGTTGAGGTAGGTGCTGCTGCCCGCGGCCCCGCCCGCGACGAGCACCTTGCCCGACGGGAGCAGGACCCCCGGGAAGCCGTAGCGGGGTGACGGAATGCTCACGGAGAAGGCCGTGGTGCCCGTGGCGGGGTCGTAGATCTCCGTGATGGCGCTGGTGGCCTGCGAGCCACCGGCGAAGAGCAGCCGGCCCGAGGCCAGCCTCACCTGCATGTGCGAGGACCGGCTGTGGACCAACGCTCCCGCGCTCGTCTGGACGTTGAGGGCCGGGTCATACAGCGCGAAGGTGCCCCCGGCGTTCAGGAGCACCTTTCCGGAGGGCTGGAGGTAGCCGTGGGTCCAGCTCGCTCCGCTCACGCCGGTGGCGGGGGTCCAGGTGTCCGTGGCCAGGTCGTAGAGCTCGGCGGAGGCTCCACCTCCCGCGACCAGGAGCTTTCCCGAGGGCAGGAGGACCGTGGTCGGTGAGGCGCGCGTCGCGGAGGCCATGCTCGCGACAGGCACCCATGCATTCGTCGCCGGGTCATAGAGCTCGGGGATGCGGTTGACGGTGGAGACCGCCCCGCCGATGACCAACACCTTGCCCGAGGGCAGCAGGGTGGCCGTGTGGTCCACGCGCGCGAAGGTCAGGGGCGCGGCGGCCGTCCAGCTGTTCGTCGCGGGGTCATAGATGTCGACGTTCCGGACCGTGCTGCCGCCTCCGGTGTCGATGGCGCCGCCGATGGCGAGGACCTTGCCGGAAGGCAGGAGCGTCATCGTATGGCCCCAGCGCGCGAGGCTCATGTTGCCCGCGGCGGTCCAGGCGCCGGTGGCCGGGTCATAGAGCTCGGCCGAGGACTGCACGGTCGGGTTGTAACCGCCCGACACCAGCACCTTGCCCGTGCTGAGCAGCAATGCGGTGGCCCCGTAGCGGGGCGTGAGCAGGCTGCCGGTGGTGTCCCACTTCGCCACGGTGCCGCTGCCGCAGTCCGTGCCGTTGAGGACTCCGACGCTGAAGGTATGCGACGCGGAGAAGCCCCGCGCGTTGGTGACGGTGGCGGTGATGGTCGGCGCGGCGCCCGAGGGCACGCAGGCCGGGGCCGTCCAGCGGACCTCGCTGGAGGTGAAGCCGTTCGTCGGAGTGCCCACGGTGCCGGTGCTCGCGGCCCAGCCGAAGGTGAGGGCGCTGCCGTCGCCGTCCTCGGCAATCACGCGCAGGGTGGCGCTGCCGCCGCCGGCCACGGT
>JBKGHK010000205.1:0-14936 GCA_046520375.1 Pyxidicoccus sp. 3LFB2 | reverse complement strand
CCCGGGCGCTGCTGGCCGCGTGCCCGGCGCGGGCTATGCTGCACGTCCCGTGAGCCCCACCTCCGAAGTCTCCGAGCTGCGCCCCCTCGCCATGGGCGAGATGATTGACCGTGCCGCCACCTTCTGGCGCTCCCACCTGAAGCCGCTCTTCACGCTGGCTTTCGGCTTCTCGCTGGTGAACTACATCGCGACCAAGGCCACCACGCTGGGCGGCCAGCGGCTGGCGCCGTCGCTCTACGGACCGGATGCGCAGGCCCGCGCGCAGCAGGACCCCACGGGGGTGATGGGCGAGGCGGGTGTCAGCATGGCGCTGTGGATGGTGCTCCTCGTGTTCCTCTTCTGGAGCTACTGGATGGCCACGATGGCGGCCTCCCGTTACGTGGTGTCGCTGCAGCTCGGCGAGCCCGTGCCCCCGGCGGACGGCCTGCGCCGCGCCTTCTCCCGCATGGGCGCGCTGACGGGCGCCTACCTGATGTCCATGGCGTGGGCGGTGCTGATGACGATGCTGCTGCTGGGCCCCGGGGCCATCTTCGGCGGACTGGCGGCCGCGGCCTCGGTGGCGGGCAACAACACGCTGGCCGTGGTGCTGGGGGTGGTGGCCACCCTCCTGGCGGTGCTGGGGCTCATCGCCGCGATGCTCTGGTACTTCCTGCGCTTCATGCTGCTGCCGCCGGTGATGGCCATGGAGGACCTCGGCGCCTGGGAGGCCTTCAAGCGCTCCGGGGAGCTGCTGTCGGGCCGCATCGGACCGGGCTTCATGGGCCGGGTGGTGGTGCGGGCGATGGTGCTCTACACGGTGGTGAGCCTCATCCTCATCTCGGTGCAGCTCGTGTCTGGCATTCCCTCGTGGCTGGTGATGGCGCCGTATGGCAGCCCCTTCCTCGACGCGGGGACGATGGCGCGCACGCCGCAGCTGCTGCTGGTGCCCGCGGAGCTGGTGCAGGTGGTGGCGCAGTCGTGCTTCACCCCCATCTACTTCGTCTTCTGCTCCCTCTTTTATGTGGACATGCGCGTGCGCCGGGAGGGGCTGGACCTGGAGCGCCGGATGGAGACGTCCCCCGCCTCCACCCTGGCCGTCTGACGCCCCCGCTTCCGAGAGTCCTCCGTGCCGAGCCTGTCCCTGTTGATGCTGCTGGCCGCCCTGCCCTGCGCCGAGCGCGAGGCCACCACGCGGCTGATGGAAGAGACGGCGGCCACGCGTCCCTCGGAGCTGCCCGCGTTGGTGGAGGGGCTGTCCACGCGCATGGGCGGCATGCCGCTGCCTCCCATGGAGCCGAACGCATCCGCGCCCGAGCGCGCGAAGCAGCTGGCGGGCTTCCTGGAGCGGGCCTGCGCGCTGCAGGAGGCCGAGCAGCGTGCCCCGGCCACGCGGCCCGCCAGTGAGCCGGAGCGGCTGAAGGCCATCCTCGACCGGCCGGAGTTCCAGCGGGCGCGCCAGCGGCACGGGGACCTGGTGAAGCGGCTGATGCGCGAGCTGGAGGCCTGGATGGAGAGCCTCTTCGAGTCCAGCGAGGCCCAGGGCTTCGCGGTGGCCACGCGCGCGGTGATGCTGGGGCTGGCCCTGGCCCTGGTGCTGTGGGGCGTGCTGCGGCTGAGCACGCGCCGGAGGTTCAAGCCTGTCACGCCCGGCGCCATGACGACGGCCGAGGCCCCGCTGGTGCTGGACTCTCCGGGCGAGCACCTGCGTCGCGCGCGGGCCGCACTGGGGGCCGATGCGCGCGAGGCCATCCGCGAGGGACTGCTGGGCATGCTGTCGGCGCTGGAGCAGAAGCGACTGGCCCGGCCGGACCGGGTGAAGACGAACCGCGAGCTCGCGGCGGAGCTGCCCGGCCGGGGCGCGCCCGCCCCCGTGGTGAGCGAGGTGGAGCGGCTGGTGGGCTGGTATGACCGGGCCTTCTATTCACTCGCGCCCGTGCCGGAGGACGAGGCCGCGCGCTTCGTCTCGGCGGTGGAGCAACTGAATGGCACGCTGACGGTGGAGGGCAGCCGATGAGCCTCCTTCCGACGCGGTTCTCACCCAGGGTTGCGACCAGGTCCGAGCCCCTCCCGCTGCGGGTGGAGGGCACACCGTGAAGAACTTCCGGACCACCGCCGCCTTCGGGGTCCTCATCGCGCTGGCGCTGGCCGTGGGCCTGGCCACGCGGGAAGAAGCCCCGGAGTCCGTACAGCCCACCGTGGAGAACACCGGCGCGCAGGGCGCACGCGCGCTCTACCTCTACCTGCGCGAGGGCGGGCGCACCGTGGACGCGCACACCACCTCGCTGGAGTCACTGCCCGCCGCCACGCGCACGGTGGTGCTGGCCGCACCGCAGGGCCGACCGGTGTCCGAGGACGAGGTGGCCGCGCTGGACCGCTTCGTCCAGGGCGGCGGCACGCTGGTCTACCTGTCACCGCGCGAGATGGGGAAGCACCAGCCCTCGATGGAGCTCTGGCTGGGGCTGGAGCAGGGCCCGCTGATGCCGGCGAGCGGCCGGGGCCTGGACTCGACGATGGCGGACGCTGGCGGCACCACCGTGGACATCTGGCTCGGTGCCGGGCCGCTGCGAGGGCTGTCCGGGCTGCGCGTGTCGCAGGACCGCGGCCTGCGCATGCAGCACAAGGACGCCGTACCCCTGGCGGGTGTGGGCGGCGCGGTGGCGGTGTGGCGCCAGGCGCTCGGCAAGGGCGAGGTGTACGTGCTCGCGGGCGCGGACCTCGCGGAGAACCGCCGGCTGGAGCTGTTGGACAACCTGCGCTTCTGGGACGGGCTCGCGGCCCGGGGCCCGCTGCTGTTCGACGAGTTCCACCACCAGCTCGCGCCGCCCCCGCCCCTGTCCCGAGGCATCTGGGTCTTCGTGGCGCAGGTGCTGGCGGTGGGGCTGCTCTACGCCGTGTCCCGGGGCACCCGCTTCGGCGCGGCCCGGCCCCTGCGCCAGGAACGGCACCGCTCGGCGCTGGAGTACGTGCGCAGCATGGGCTGGCTGATGCGGCGCTCGAAGGTGGAGCGCGAACTGCTCCCGGAGCTGGAGCGCGCACTGCGCCAGCTCATGCAGGAGCGGCTGGGAATCCCCCTCACCCTGGCGGACGCGGATGCCGCGCGCCTCATGGAGCGAGGGGGGCAGGACTACCTGGACGCCAAGGCGGACCTCACCCGGACGCACGCGCAGCCGACCATCCGTCCGGCCGACTACGCGCGCGTGGCCCGCCGCTATGCGCACCTGGAGCGCATGGTGACGGGCCGTGAGTCCGAAGCGCGCGAGGACGCGGCCTAGAGGTCCTTCCCGTCGGCCACGAGGGCGGCGCCCACGTGGTGGCGGATTTCATCGACGCGAGCGTCCCAGCTCTCGTTGAAGATCTTGTCCGCGCGCTCGCGGCTGGGGCCAGGGCCTTCCGCGAGGCACTCGTCGACCTTGCGCACGAAGTCCTCGGTGCTCGAGGCAATCTTGCACAGGCCCACCTTGCGGACCTCGGGCAGGTCCGAGGACACCACGGGCAGCCCCGAGGCGAGGTACTCGCGCACCTTCAGCGGGTTGGCGTTCAGGGTCAGCTCGCTGACCTTGAAGGGCATCAGCGCCACGTCGAACGCCTTGCTGTAGCCCGGCAGGTCCGCGTACGGCTTGCGGCCCAGCATGTGGATGTTGGGCTCGGCGCGCAGCTTGGAGTCATCGCAGTCCGGCGTCGTCTTGCCGATGATGACCACCGAGCCTTCCGGATGGGCGCGAGCGGTGGCGATGATGGCTTCCTGGTCCACCCAGTCCGCCACCAGGCCGAAGAAGCCGATGACGGGCTTGGGCAGGCTGGCGATGTCCGCCGGAATCTGCGTGGCCGGGTCACACGCCTTCACGAAGTGCGTGAAGTCCGTGCCGTGCCGCACCAGCACCGTGCGCGGGTTGATCTTCGACTTGTTCTCGCGCAGCCGCTCCGCGGAGGTGATGCAGAGGTCCGCGCGGCGCAGCAGGCGCTCCTCCAGCTCCGCGATGTGCTTGCCGTTGGTGTCGTTGAAGGCGGCGAACTCGTCCACGCAGTGGTAGACGACGAACTCCTCACCCAGCGTGCCGGACACCGGCGCGGACGCCGGCAGGAAGCTCCAGGAGATGGGCTTCTTGAAGTTCAGCTGCTTCATCGCCCGAAGGACCTGGAGCCGCAGCAGGTGCCGGTTGGCGCTGCGCACCAGCTCCGAGCCGTAGAAGGGAATCGCCAGCGGCGACAGCACGAAGAGGTTGGGCTGCACCTCCTTGATGCCCTCGGTGAACTTCTCCAGCTTGCTGAAGATGCGCTTCGCATCGTGCGCATTCACCTTGGGCGCACGGTTGCCGATGCTGTTCACCCAGAGGATGCGGTTCTCCCGGGAGAGAATCTTCATGATGTGGACCTTGGACAGAGGGTCCCCATCCCAGTCGTTGGAGAACACCACCAGGTCACGCCCACGGAGCGCCCGGCGCGAAAGGTCCATGTCATCACTGCGCCGCATGTCTCGTCTCTCCTGTTTCGAAGGCTTGGACTTCTGATTTCTTGAAAGGAATCGCCGCGTCCGGAACCACCCCGGCCAGCTCGGTGTAGAGCGCGAGCAACTCCGGCCCCACGTCCACCGTCGGGTGGATGGCGGGCCCCGCGGCCACGGCCTCGCGCACCGTGCTCGCCAGGGACTGCTCGTCGCCCGCGGCAAAGACACGCGTCCCCTCGGGACGCTTGCAGACATCGCTCGCCACGCAGGGCACGCCCAGCGCCAGCGCCTCGCGCACGGAGATGGAGTCCCCGTCATGCGTGGTGGGCCGGAGGAAGGCGTCGCTGCGGGCCAGCAACCCGAGCGCCGCCGGGTGCTCCAGCTCGCCCAGGACTTCCAGGTGCCCCGCCACGCCCAGCTCGCGGGCGTCGCGGATGAACTCCTCGGAGTCCGTCCCGGGGCCGAAGACGGCGAGCCCCACGTTGGGGTTCTCCTCCGCGAGCAGCTTCAGCGCGCGGAAGGCCTGCTTGCGTCCGTACACGGGCGACGGGTGGTGCGCCATGGCCAGCAGCGGCTTGCGCCGGGCGCGGGCCGCGTCCACCACGGCCGGCACCGGGCCGGGCCGCACCTGGGAGCCGATGAAGGCCGGCTGGACGACGACCTTCTCTTCCGGCACGCCGCAGGCGACGACGGCGTCCCTCACCGCGGTGGACACCGCCACCACGCGCGCATAGCCGGCCAGCGCCACGCGAGCGAAGTTGCGGCGGGCCCCGGACGCGGCCAGGTAGTCCGGCAACAGCCCCGAGTGCAGGGTGATGACCCGGGCCGACCCGCTTCCGGGCAGCCCTCCCACCATGCCCGCCAGCACCCAGGCCTTCGGGTTGTTGCCGCTCGTGTGGACATGCACCGTCCACCCCGAGGAGATGAACCCCGCCAACCGCAGGGCGAAATGAGCGGGGCTGCGCGTCGGGAGAACGTCCGGAGCCGGCCGGCCGCCCTTCCCGATGTCCAGCACCTTCGTTTCGACCCCGCAGCCGCGCAGGTAACCGTGAAGCTGTTGTACGTGGATGGACACGCCGCCATACGGAGGCGGGTAGTCCCCGACGAGGAGCACTTTCATGGCGCCCTCCCCTACTGCCGCATGGAAGCAGGAGGCGGCACCGCGGACAGCGGCGCGCGCTGGGGAAGAAGCCCCATCTCCCGCTGGTACGTGGTGAGCGGGTCCGGGTCCTGGCGGATCACCTTCGCCGGAACGCCCGCCACCACCGTGCCGGGGGCCACGTCCTTCAGCACCACCGCGTTGGCGCCAATCACCGCGAAGTCGCCAATGCGGATGTTGCCCAGAATCTTGGCGCCCGCGCCGATGCGCACGTAGTCGCCCAGCACCGGAGCACCCTCGAGGCCCGAGCGCCCGCCGATGGTCACCTGCTGCGAGATGAGGCAGTTCTTGCCCACCTTCGCCGCCTTGTGGATGACCACGCCGATACCGCCGTAGCCGAGCTGCGTGCCCTCCCCGATCTCAGCGTCCTCGGGGATGTACGAGCTGTGCAGATAGTAGATGGCCTTGCGAAGCACGGCCGGCAGCAGGGGAACGCCCCGCTTCTTCAGTCCGTGGGCCAGCCGGTACAACGTCATCGCGTCGACACCCATCACGCCTCCCTCACCCCATCCATGTCCCGACGGCGAGGAAACTAGGTACCCATCCGTGGGGAGGGAAGTGCCCTCCCACGGCCTATTTGCCGACGCTCAACCCGGCCCGACGCGGACGCAGCCCGGCGAGGAGGTGCAGGGGCCGCACGCCCGTGGCGTACAGCGCGGCGAGGTATCCGGTGACGAACAACACGCCGGCCGAGGCCAGGGGGAGCACGCGCCAGAAGAAGCCCTCCGGCAGGTGGCTGAAGGCCCCTTCCGCCGCGGAGCGGAGCAGGAAGACGCCCACCGCCGCGGCGAACGCGGCCAGCCCGGCCTTGCCCAGCTCGCGCCAGGGGATGACGTCCGTCACGCCCAGCTTGAGCTGGGGCGTGGACAGCGCCGCGGGCACCCGCGCCAGCAGCATCGCCTTGCCCACCACCTCGGCCACCGCCCACGAGCCAATGCCGCCCAGCAGGCCCAGGTGCTTCACGCCCAGCCACACCAGGGGCACCGTCACCACCGCCTTCACCGCGTATGAGACGAAGATGGCGCGCGTCTGGCCCCGGGCGCGCAGCGTGCCATCCATGGGAAGGATGGACAGCACCACGCCCAGCACGCTCACCCGGAACACGGGCACCGCGGGCAGGAACTTCTCGCCGAACATCGCCCCGATGAACTCCGGCGCCGCCGCGAAGAGGAAGGCCGCGAAGGGCAGGAAGACGTAGGCCAGCTTCCCCGCCGCCTCACGGAAGGCCTCCACGCCCTCCTCCAGCCGCCCTTCCCGCTCCAGCTCGCCCAGCCGCACCATCAGCACCTCGCTGGTGGGCGTGTAGAGCAGGTCCACCACGGGCAGCTGGAAGCAGCCGACGCGGTAGAGCGCGTACAGGGCCGGCGCCACCGCGCCCGCCACCATATAGAGGTGCGCGTTCTGTTGAGGGATGGCCAGCAGCATCGCCGCGCCGAAGGGCGCCGCGTAGGTCAGCTGCTCGCGCAAGAGCTTCCGGTCCACCAGGGGGCCGGTGACGCCTCGCAGCGACACCACCCAGGTGGCCCCGTAGCGGAGCGCGGCGAAGCCGGCCACCGCCACCATCATCCCGTACAGGGACGCGCCCAGCAGCGGCGGCACCACCATGACGGCCGCGCGAATCGCGTCCGACACCAGGTAGACGCCCGCGGACGCCTTGGTGCGCCCCTGCGCGGTGAGCGACACCTCCAGCGGGAAGCTGCCCAGCAGGAAGGCGGTGTAGGCCGCCAGCGGCAGCCGGTACTCGGCCAGCGCGGGGTTGGAGAACCAGCCCGCCACATACCCCAGGAGCGCCCACACGCCCGCGCCGCCCACCAGGCCCGCGGCCGTCATGAACAGCAGCGTCTGCCCCAGGTAGGGCCGCTTCGCCTCCGCGCGGGGCAGGAAGTAGTAGAGGCTCTGCACCACGCCGAACGGCAGCACGTAGTAGAGCGTCGTGGCGATGAGGAACAGCTGGTAGTACGTGCCGTACTCGTCCAGGTGCAGCACCCGGGCGAGGACGAGAGGAATGGACAGCGTCAGCCCGGCGGTGAACAGCCGGGCCAACACCAGGGGGCCGGCACGCCCGAGGAACGAAGCCTTGGGCGCGGCCGGCGTGGGACTGCCGCTCACGGAACCTCCTTGACCGGCGACGAGGCCGCCTCCGGGGTCAGGATGTTGGCCATGACAGCCGGGTTCGCCACCGTGGGGGTGGCACCATGGTGGGGGCGCTTGCCCGGAACCGGATGATTCATCCCCAGCACGCCGAAGCAGTCGTCGAACTGGCAGGCGGTGAGCGACGACGAGTAGTCCCCCGTCATGCCCAGGCTGAAGTTCTCCCACAGCACCTTGCGCTTGAGGGTGAACGGGTCCCCACCGATGCGGTTGGGGAAGTCCTCCGTGGTGACGCCCGAGCGGAAGCCGTTGGACGACAGCACGCGGATGACCTCGTCCGAGTACCAGCCATTGCAGTAGGCGAAGTCACGGACGGTGATGCCCACCTCGCGTTCAATGGTGTGCTTGGACTCGAGGATTTCGCGCTCCACCACCTGCTGCGGCTCCAGCGTCAGCACGGTGTGGCCCAGGGTGTGTGCGCCGAACTCGAAGCCGTCGCGCGCCATGCGGCGCACCTCGTCCCAGTTCATGACGTCGCCCTGCTCCGGCACCAGGTCCGGCCCGCCGCCCAGCTGCTGCTCCAGCGCGTCGATGATGTCCGTCAGCACGCGCGTGGGGTGCTCGCCGATGAAGTCGTCCAGCGTGGCCGACACCGTCTTCTGCCCGGAGAGGATGGGCCCGAGCAGCTCCAGCGACGCGGTGGGCAGCGTGTCATAGACTGGACGGAAGCGGCGCTCCTGGACGCGGCGCAGCAGGTGGAAGAGCCGGTCGTGGTTGAAGCGCTTGTCGGTGCCGATGAAGGCCGTGGGCAGATAGGTGATGGCCGGCACGCCCATCTGCTTCAGGACGGGGTACGCGTACCGGTACACGTCGCGGTAGCCGTCGTCGAACGTCACGACACACAGGTCCTTCTTCGCCACGCGGCGCCCGTTCATGACGTCCACCGCGTCACCGATGGAGGCCAGCTCGTAGCCGGCCGCGTTCGCCTCCTCCAGGTGCTTGCGGAACGTCTCCTGGGAGATGAGCAGCCCGGGGATGGAGCGCTGCAGCTCCCCCGTGAAGTCGCTCACCACGCGGTGGTAGCTGACGATGAGGATGCGCCGCCCACCGGACTGGGAGCGGCGGTAGGCCGCCATCGCCTTGCGCAGCCCGCTGTAGTGCATCACTCCCGCCGCCGCCGCCTTGACTGCCCTGCGTACCACCTTGCCACTCGCCATCACGCCCTCCGCGCGGAGAAGAGACCTCGCGCTCGCCCACTCCCCTGCTCAGGGAGGATTACCCACGCCGCGCCATTGCAGGGGGAATGCCATGCCGAAAGTAGGCACCCGCATGGCTGCGGCAGAGAGACGGACACGGAGGGCTGAAGGGCAACCGGGCGGCAGATGTGCCTCCAGGTGTAAAGACGACGGACGCACGGGCACCTGCGACCACATGCATGGGAAAAGCTTTCGCGATCCAGTGGCCCGCCCTGTCACTGACCGGCCGTCCCTCAGGGTTTCACTGGAGGACATTTCCATTTCCGGGTACGAACGGCGACGCCGATGCCTCCCCTCCCTGCCGCCGCGCTCGCGCTGCATGACGTCAGCAAGCGCTATGGGCGCCGCTGGGCCCTGGCGCGTCTGACCTACGCGCTCCCCGCCGGCCGTTCCCTGTTGCTTACCGGACACAATGGCTCCGGGAAGACCACCCTGCTCCGTCTCGTCGCCACCGCGCTCAGCCCGACGGCGGGGCGCGTGGAGGTGCTGGGGAAGGACGCGGTGGTGGAGCGGGACGCGGTGCGCCGCGACGTGGCGCTCCTGTCCCACGCCAGCTTCCTCTACGAGGACCTCACCGCGGAGCAGAACCTCGCCGTGCTGGCGCGGCTGCTGGGCATCCCCTCTCCGAAGGACGCCGCCAGCGCGCTGCTCACCCGCGTGGGCCTCACCCGCCGCTCGGACACTCCGGTGCGAAGCTTCAGCGCCGGCATGCGCAAGCGGCTCGCCATTGCCCGGCTGTTGATGAAGGCGCCCACCATCGCCCTGCTGGACGAGCCCTTCGGTGAGCTGGACCCGCAGGGCATCCGCGACATGGAGGCCATCATCGCGGAGCTGAAGGCGGGCGGCGTCACCGTCATCCTCGCCACCCACCTCATCGAGCAGGGCATGTCCCTGTGCGAGGAGCGGCTGCACCTGCAGGACGGACGGGCGGTGGCCGCATGAGCCCCCCTCTCCGGCCCCGCCCCATCGGCCTCGTCGCGGCCACCCTGGCCCTGCTGCGCAAGGATTTGCTCATCGAGTGGCGCACCCGCGCGCGCCTCAACGCCATCATCTTCTTCGCGCTGGCCACGCTGCTGATGTTCTCCTTCGCGCTGGGGCCGGACACGAAGCTGCTGGAGAAGAACGCGGGCGGCTACTTCTGGCTCGCCATCCTCTTCGCCAGCGTGCTCGCCCTGGGCGAGTCCTTCCGCGTCGAGGCGGAGAACGCGTGCATGGACGGCGTGCGGCTGGCCCCCGCAGACGCGCGCGCCATCTTCCTGTCCAAGGCCGTGGGCAACGCGCTGCTCCTGACGGCCCTGGGCGCCCTGCTGGTGCCCGTCATGGTGGCCCTGTACGGGGTCCGCATCGTCACCAGCGTGGCGGACCTGGGCCTCATCCTGCTGCTTGGCTGCCTGGCCCTCAGCGCGCCGGGTACCGTCTACGCGGCCATCTCCAGCAATGCCCGGGCTCGGGACGTGCTGCTGCCTCTGCTATTGTTCCCGCTCGTCATCCCCGCCCTCCTCTCCGCGACCAAGGCGACCACCCTGGTGCTTCAGGGAGACCCCATGAATCAGTTAGGCTCATGGCTGGGGCTTTTGAGCGGCTTCAATCTGATTTACTGGGGCGTAGGCTTCCTGCTGTTCCCGCGGATCATCGAGGACTGACCGATGAACAAGTTCATCAAGTGGGGCCTGCTGGCGCTGGGCCTGGGTCTGCTCGGCTATGGCTGGTGGCTGGGCCTGGCGTGGGCGCCCCCGGACCGGGAGATGGGGGACGTGCAGCGCATCATGTACGTCCACGTCCCGCTCCAATGGGTGGCCATGCTGGCCATGTTCATCAACTTCGTGGCGGCGGTGGCCTTCCTGCTCAAGAGCAAGGCGAGCTGGGGACTGGACAGCACGGCGGAGGCGTCGGCGGAGATCGGCCTGCTCTTGGGCACCGCGGGCATGATTACGGGCGCCATCTGGGGCCGGCCCACGTGGGGCGTCTACTGGTCCTGGGACCCGCGCCTGACGTCGGAAGCCATCATGCTGGTGACGTACGCGGGCTACCTCGTGCTGCGCAAGTTCGTGGAGGACCCGGACAAGCGCGCCACGTGGAGCGCGGTGGTGGCCATCATCGGCGCCATCAACCTGCCGATTGTCTGGTTCTCCGTGCGCTGGTGGCGCAGCCTGCACCAGGTGCAGTCCAGCCCCCGCACGGTGGACCCGGAGATGGTGCTGCCCCTGCGCGTGTCCGCGTTCGGCATGCTCTTCCTCACCCTCTTCCTGATGGCGGTCCGCTACCGCCAGGCCCTGGCCGAGCGCCAGGCCGAGGTGGCCGTGCCGGACATGCTGCCCGGTGACGTGCCCACGTCCCTGGCCCACACCCCCTCGAAGGTGGCCTGAACATGATGACGCTCTCGACGCTTCTGGTCCTGGCCCAGGCGGCCCCGGGACAGGTGGGCAGCGGCCGCATCCAGGGTGGGTGGGGCTATGTCTGGGCCTGCTACGGAATCACTGTTGCCATGCTGCTTCTCTACTCGCTGTCCCTCTGGGTACGTCGGCCCAGGGCCTCATCCGACGCCAAGGAGTAATCGCCATGTCGCCTGTCGCCCGGAACCGACTCATCGCCCTCGGAGCCCTGCTCGTCGCGGGGGCCGGCCTGGCCTTCGTGGCCTTCGGCAACATCGGGGAGAACCTCGTCTATTACTGGAGCCCCTCGGAGATGCTGGGCCAGGGGAGCAAGGCCTACTCGGCCACCATCCGCCTGGGCGGCGTGGTGCAGCAGGGCAGCATCCAGTGGAACGCGGAGCACACCACGCTGCACTTCCGCGTGGCGGATGACACCAAGGACGGCGCGCCCAGCGTGCTGGTGCGCTCCACCGAGACGCCGCCGCAGATGTTCCGCGACAAGATTGGCGTCGTGGTGGAGGGGACGTACGACAAGTCGGGCGTCTTCAGCTCCAACCGGCTGATGGTCAACCACTCCAACGAGTACCGCGCCCCGAAGGAGGGCGAGGACCCGAACAAGTGGCGGGAGACGCTCTCCGACGCCACCACGGCCAGCACGGGGGCGAAGTGAACGGGACTGTCGGATATGGCCTGGTGCTGGGAGGGCTCGCGTTCGCGACCTTCGGCGCCATCGTCGGGCTGACCACGGGGCTGCGCCGCAGTGAGGCGGGCTTCCCGTGGGTGATGCGCGCGGTGTGGGGCTTCGCGGCCTGCATGGTGGGCGCGAACCTGGTCATGGTGAACGCGCTGCTCACGCATGACTTCAGCGTGAAGTACGTGGCGCAGGTGGGCAGCCGGGACACGCCGGTGCTGTACACGATTGTGTCGCTGTGGAGCGCCCTGGAGGGGTCCATCCTCTTCTGGGGCTTCATCATGGCCGGCTACATCGCCGCCTTCGCCTTCATCCACCGGCGCGAGCACGCGCGGTACATGCAGCTGGCGCTGGGCACCATGCTGGCGGTGGGCGTCTTCTTCGCCTTCCTCATCGCCGGCCCGGCCAACCCCTGGGGCGCCGTGTTCCCGGTGCCGGCGGACGGCCCCGGCCCCAACCCGCTGCTGCAGAACCACATCCTCATGGTCATCCACCCGCCCATGCTCTACCTGGGCTACGTGGGCATGACGGTGCCCTTCGGCGTCGCGGTGGCGGGCCTCTTGCGCGGCGAGATTGGCGAGGCGTGGATGGCGCCCCTTCGCCGCTGGACGATGGTGGCGTGGGCCTTCCTGTCCATCGGCATCATCCTCGGCGCCTGGTGGGCCTATGCCGTCCTCGGCTGGGGCGGCTACTGGGCGTGGGACCCGGTGGAGAACGCGTCCTTCCTGCCGTGGCTGACGTCGACGGCGTTCATGCACTCCACCATGGTGCAGGAGCGCAAGCGGATGCTGAAGCTGTGGACGCTCAGCCTCGCGCTCGCGTCCTTCGTGCTCACGATTCTGGGCACGTTCATGACGCGCTCGGGCATCTTCAACTCGGTGCACTCCTTCACCCAGTCGGACATCGGGCCCACCTTCCTGGTGTTCCTGGGCGTCCTGCTGGTGGTGAGCATCGGCCTGCTGGCGTCGCGCGGCCACCTGCTGGTGCCCGAAGGCCGGCTGAGCTCGCCCATGTCGCGTGAGACGAGCATCCTGGTGAACAACCTGGTGTTCGTGGCGATTACGTTCACCGTGCTGCTGGGCACGCTGTACCCGCTGGTGTCGGAGGCCGTGCGCGGCATCCGCGTCAGCGTGGGCGAGCCCTACTTCAACAAGATGGCGGTGCCGGGCGGAATCGCCGTGCTCTTCCTCATGGGCGTGGGTCCGGTGCTGCCGTGGGGCACGCCGGACAAGGCCACGCTGCGCCGGCAGTTCACCATCCCCGCGGTGGTGGGGCTGGTGGTGACGGCGGCCTGCTACGCCGCGGGGCTGCGTGGCGTGTATCCGCTCCTGACGTTCGGCCTGGCGGGCTTCGTCACCGTTGTCACGGTGCGCGAGCTGGTGGCGCCGGTGCGGGTGCGCATGAGCGAGCGCAAGGAGGGCTTCTTCACCGCGCTGGTGACGAGCGCCACCAAGGCGCAGCGCCGCTTCGGCGGCTACGTGGTGCACCTGGGCATCGTCCTCATCATCGTCGCCGTGGCGGCCTCGTCCGCGTACGTGAAGCACACGTCCGGCACGGTGCGGAAGGGCGAGTCGCTGCAGCTGGACGGCTACCAGATGAAGTACCTGGGGCTGGTCAGCGGCGAGGAGCCGCACCGCACCTTCGTGGCGGCGCGCCTGGAAGTCGTCGCGCCCAACGGCACCACGCTCGAGCAGCGGCCGCGCCTGAACTACTACGAGCGGAGCTCGGACCCCATCGGCACCCCGGCGGTGCGCGAGACGGCGGCCGAGGACCTCTACATCTCGCTGATGGCCTTCTCCGAGCAGGCCGGCACGGCCAGCTTCAACGTCTGGGTCTTCCCGCTGGTGGGCTGGATCTGGTGGAGCATTCCCCTGCTGGTGCTGGGCACGCTCATCTCCATCTGGCCGCGCCGCAAGGCGGCGATGGCGGTGTCGACGGCCCCCAGCGTGGGCGCGGCGCCTCCGCTGGCTGAAGGGGACGCGGAGCGGGGGGCGGCGTAAATGGGACGCTGGCGCTATACCCTGGGCTTCGTCGCCCTGAGCGTGGGCCTCATCACCGTGCTCTACAAGGGCTTCGGGCGGAACCCGCACGAGGTGCCCTTCATGATGAAGGGCCAGGCCGCTCCGACGTTCACCCTGCGCGCGCTGGACACCGGCGAGCGGGTGAGCCTGGATGACCTGAAGGGCCGCGCGGTGGTCATCAACTTCTGGGCGTCCTGGTGCGGGCCGTGCCAGATGGAGCACCCGGTGCTGGAGTGGGGCGCCCGCGAGTTCGGCTCGCAGGCGGTGTTCCTGGGCGTCGTCTTCGAGGACACCGAGGACAACGCGCGCCAGTTCCTCCAGCGGCACGGGGCCAGCTTCCCGCAGCTCGTGGACCCGCGCTCGCGCATGGCGGTGGACTACGGCGTGGCGGGCGTGCCCGAGACGTACTTCATCGACCCGAAGGGCATCATCCAGGGCAAGCATGTGGGACCCATCGACCCGCAGACGCTGGCCACCCGCATCCGCGAGCTGACGGGGAGTGCCCCGTCCGCCCCCGCGGAAGCCGCCCGGGAGTAGTCTCCAGTCAGTGAGGTAGGACCCATGCGGTGCCCGGAGTGCGGCGACACAGCCACGGATGCGCGGCTGAAGTACTGCGAGAACTGCGGCGCGAAGATGCCGGTGAGCGCCCAGGCCACCGGCTCGCGCCCGGCGCTGCGCGCCTCGGGGCCGAAGCGTGGCGCCGCGGAGCCGGCGTATGCGGCGGAAATCATGGAGGAGGTGGACGCCCACTCGCGCCCCTACCCCGTCGGCGCCGCGCCCGGAGTTGGATCCGGAGGACAAGACGGACCCCGGGCTGTCGGCCCAGCCCGCGTATGACGGCCCGAAGTCGGCTGGCCCACGTGCCCGCGCACTCGCCCACCGTGGCGGGCGTGGGGCGTGCCTGGCCGGTGGCGGCGTGGTGC
>JBKGHK010000204.1:0-15017 GCA_046520375.1 Pyxidicoccus sp. 3LFB2 | reverse complement strand
GGTGCGGACTGCGTCGGCTGCGTGGGCGAGGGCGTGGATGCCGCACTCGCCGCCCGAAGCCGGCCGCCCAGGAGCTGCTCCAGGTCGGCCCGCGCCATCCAGTAGTCGCGGACGGCCTCGATGTAGCCCCGGTATGCCTCCACCTGCTCGCGCTTGGCGGAGAGCAATTGGAAGAGACCGATCTGCATGGCGTTGTACTGGAGCTGCGACTGCTCGACGACCGTCTCACGCAGGGGCAGCACCACTCGCCGGTAGCGGTCCGCCACCCCACGGAGTGACAGCAGCCGGGCGCGTGCGGCGCGGACCTCCGAGCGGGTGTTGACGGACAGCTCCGTGAGCCGCCGCTCTCCCTGGCGGTGCTGGGCCTCCAGGCGGGCGATGAGGGCCTGGCGCTGATCGAAGATGGGAAGCTCCAGGGACAAGGTGGGGCCGAAGAGTCTGGGACCATCCGCATCACGGTGCGTGTGGACGCCCACTTCCACGCGGCCGAAGAAGCGCGTACTCCGTGCCAGCTCGAGCGCGTTCCAGAGCAGCGTGACCTGCTTCCGGGCCGCGTCGATGTCCAGCCGCTGGCGAATGGCGAGCGATTCCAGGTGTTCCAGTGAGGCTTCCTGGTCGGGCAGAGGAGGGAGCTTCTCGGAGAGAGTCCACTGCGTGCGTGGACCCCACAGCCCCATCAGGCGGTTGAGGTGCTCGCGGGCCTCCACCAGGGCGAGCTCGTCCTCCGCCAGCTCCAGCCGGGTTCCCTCGGCGGCAGCCTGCTCACTCGCAAGGTCAAGCTCGGTGATGTTGCCCGCGGCGCGCAGGCGGACGGAGAGGTCCGCCGCCGCCTCGGCCGCCTGGAGCGCCATGCGGCGCAGTTCCACCAGCTGCTGGAGGGCCTGCATCTGGCTGAAGGTCTTGCGCACTTCCGCTGCGGTGGCCAGCGCCTCATGCGCCACGCGCAGCGTGTCGGCCACGAACTGCTCCCGGGCGGTGCGCTTGCGCAGCGGCAGCGTGAAGAGGTCCACGAAGTCCTGCACCAGCGAGACCTCGTGCTCGATGCCGCCGACTCCAGAAATGGGGAAGCCGATGCTTGCGTCGAGGGTGGGGTTGGAGAGCAGTCCGGCCTGCACCATGTCGGCCTGCGAGACGCCCAGGTCCTCGTAGGTGGACTGGAGCGAGGGGTTGTTGAGCAGCGCCACCTCCACCGCACGGTCCGAGATGAGGTCCTCCTTCAGGAGCGCGTCGAGGTGTCGCTGCACCTCGGCGTCCTCGGGCGTGCCCTGGTTCCAGCGCGTCTTGCGGCCCAGGCGCTCCTCGACGAGCGCCGCCACCTCGGTATGGCCCCGCTCCTTCTGGATGGACGCGCAGCCGCCCGTCAGCAGCGCCGCACCCACGAGGAAGGGCAACCTCACGGATGGCCTCCGTGTCCATGGTCATGGCCTGAAGGCGCGGAGCCGGGCTGCCCCGCGTCCGCGGCCCCCGCGCCTGAAGGCTTCTCCGGCACCAGCTTCATGCCGCACTTCGGGCAGGTGCCCGGCTTGCTGGAGCGCACCTCCGGGTGCATCGGACACGTGTAGACGGTGGTCCCAGCATCCGGGGCGGAGGCCGGAGAGGCTGCCCCGTGCCCGGCGTGCCCCGCGCCCTCTGGCGTCTGGGCGGGCGCGGGCATCTCCGGAGTGGGGGCCGCGAGTGCGGTCGGCAGGGCAGCAGGTGGAGCCTCGGGCGCATCCGGATTCGAGGGGTCCATCGCAGCGGGTGGCCTCTTCTGCTCGGAGACGCAGGCCGCGAAGGAAAGGATGCTCGCCAGCACAACGAGGGTTCGGCGCATGGGGGACCTCGGGGACATGCAGCCATGGCACCCAGAAAGAGGCCCCATGTCGATGCCCCAGTGGTCCATGGGGTTCATAACCTCACGGCTCCTTCACGAACGAGGCCGCTTCACGCCCCGCCTGTGACCGGGCCGGTTACAGCGAAACCGGCTCGGGCACTCCTGACAGGTGCCTCGCCACGGCAACCCCGCATGAACAGGCGCGTTCAGCCTTCGGCACGCGTTGTGCTCTAGCGAACCGTGCCCACTGGATGCCGGGCGTCACGAAGGCATCCTCACTTCTGGAGCAACCAACCGATGAAGAAGAGCCTGATGGGAATCCTTGCGGCCCTCCCCCTGATTGCGGCGACCCCTGCGCTCGCCTGTGAGGAGCACGCCAAGCAGAGCGAGCAAGCCAAGAAGGGCGAGCACGCCAGGCATGGCGACCATTCCGCGCACGGAGGCACCGCCAAGTCCGTGGCGCCCACGCAGAAGGCCGCCTCGGCTCCGGCCGCCAAGAACGGCCTTCAGACCGTGGCCCTCACGGTGACCTCCAAGGGCTTCGAGCCCGCGGACGTGAAGGTGAAGGCGGGGCAGCCAGTCCGCCTCGTGGTCACCCGCAAGACGGACAAGACGTGCGCCACGGAGATCGTCGTGGCCGACCTGGGCATCAACCAGCCGCTCCCCCTGGACACGCCGGTGACCGTGGAGTTCACCCCCAGCGAGTCGGGCACGCTGCGCTACGCCTGCGCGATGGACCACATCAGCGGGCTCGTCACCATCCAGTAGTCCTCGGCGCCGTGGCGCGGCCTCGCGTAGGGCCGCGCCGCGGCTGGCTCCAGCCGCTCCGGGACGGCGTCGCGCCGGGAGCACACAGGCTGCAAGGCAGCCTCCCCGGGCCGCTCCAGCACGCAGCTCGCGATGTGGTTCCCAGAGTTACACCGTGACGCCCCGGGCGCCGGTTTCCTCGGGCCCGCACGCGAATCCCCCTGGCGCTCCGTCTCACCCACGAGGCCCTGCCCATGGCACAGGCCCTGCAACCCTGTCTGTCGTGCAACCCACTCTCGACATGTCCCAGCCAGCTTCCTCCCCTGCACGGAGACGCGACTCGATGAGGCGCGTTGCCCTCATGCTGGTTCTGCTCTCTCCGGTAGCGGCCCTCGCCCAGGACGACGCCCGCACGCCGGCCGTGCAGGCCACCTCCCTGCCAGCGCTGTCGACGGACCCGACGCTCGCGCAGCTCCTCACGGAAGCCCTTGAGGCACGCCCGGAGCTGCGTCAGGCCGAGGCACAGGTCCAGGCCGCGCAGGAGCGCGTTCCCCAGGCGGGTGCCCTGCCGGACCCAGTGCTGCAACTGGGCATCCAGAACGACGGCTTTGGCGAGCTGATGATCGGCGAGATGGAAGGCAGCTACTACAGCATCATGGCCTCCCAGGCGGTGCCCTTCCCGGGGAAGCGAGCGCTGCGCACCGAGGTCGCACGGCTGGGGGCCAAGGCGGCGTCGACGCAAGTGATGCGCACGCGGCTGTCCATCGAGGCCGAGCTGCGCCGGGGCTACCTCGACCTGCTGCTGACACGCGAGCGGCTGGCGCTGCTGGACCGGCTCGAGGCGCTCTGGAAGCAGTCCGCCGAGACGGTCCGCATCCGTTACGAAGCCGGTGAGGGAGCACAATCCGATCTGCTGCGCTCCCAGCTCGAGCTCAACCGACTGCGCCAGCGCCGGGTGGCATTGAATGCCGAGGAGCGCACCCGGGTGCAGACCCTGAATCGGCTGAGCGGCAGACCCTTTGATGCGCCCCTGCCCACCACCCTGCGCGTTCGCGACCTGGGGGTGCCGGAGCTCGGCGATGCCGAGTCAGCGCTGAAGGACGCGCTCGCGCGCAGCCCCGAACTGGCCCAGGCACGCGCGACGGTGGAGCAGGCCAGCCAGCAGGTGGCGCTGGCACGCCGGGAACGCCTGCCCGACTTCACCGTGAGCGCAGGAGTCATGCCTCGTGGCGGTGACTTCCCGCCCATGTGGCAGGCCAATGTCGGCGTCACCCTGCCCATCTTCGCCGGGAGGAAGCAGAACCGCGCAGTGGCGGAGAGCAGCGCCAATGCCGAGGCCTCCACCCGGGCGACGGAGGCCGTGGAGCAAGTGCTGCGGCTGCGGGTGCTGGAGCGCCTTACCGCCCTGGCCGCGCTGCGCGACACGGCGGCCCTCTTCCGCAGTGGCATCCTGATGCAGTCAGCCGCGACCGCCGAGAGCACCCTGACGCAGTACCGCGTCGGACGCGCCTCGTTTGCTTCGGTGCTGGAGGCCAACGTCGGCATCATTCGCGATGAGGAAAGCTTCCTGCAAACGCTTGTAGAAGCGCAGCGCATCGCCATCGCCCAGGCCGAAGTGAGCCTGGAGCCCGTAGCGTCCCTCGCCGGTGGCGGCCTGGGCTCGGGCGGCATGCCCGGCGCGGGCAGTGCCCCATCGGCTCCCGCGCGTGGCGCCGCATCGTCGGGTGGCGCTCCCGGCGCCGCCCCCTCCCCCGCTTCCTCCATGTCCGGAATGTAGTTCCGAGGTCCGCATGTCTCCCGTGACTCCTCCTCCTCCCTCTTCGAGCCCCTCACGCCGCCGCTTCGGAGCCGTCGCGCTCGCCTCGACGGCGCTGGCCAGCGCCGTCCTCGGCGGTGGTGCCGTGCACCTGCTGGCCCACGGGGATGAGGCGCATGACGCCCACGCGGTGACCTCCGCGTCTTCCCCCACGCCGGCCGACTCGAAGCCGGCGGCCACCCAGTACCAGTGCCCGATGCACCCGAGCATCGTGCAGGACCATCCGGGCAAGTGCCCCATCTGCGGCATGGACCTGGTCGCGATGACGACCGCGCAGGCCTCGCCTGGCGATGCGAGCGCCCCCGCGGTGGAAGGCCTCGCCCCCGTCACCATCGACCCTTCGCGCCAGCAGCTCATCGGCCTGCGCACCGCCCCGGTGGCGGAGGGCAAGGTGGGGGGAACCTGGCGGACCAATGGCCGCGTGGCCCTGGACGAGACGCGCGTGCGCCGCGTCAACGTGAAGGTCGCCGGCTTCGTCGAGCGCGTGCACGCGGACTTCACCGGCAAGCCGGTGCGCCAGGGTGAGCCGCTCCTCTCCATCTACAGTCCCGAGCTGCTGGCCGCCCAGGAGGAGTACCTGCTGGCGCTGCGTACCCGCCAGGCCCTGGGCGAGACCGGCGGAATGGCGACGGACGGCGACACGCTGGTCGCGGCGGCCCGGCGCAAGCTGCAACTGTGGGACGTGCCGCCGGCCGCCCTGGAGCGGCTTGCCCGCACGGGCGAGGCCACCCGCACCCTCACCCTGGTGTCCCCCATCTCCGGCGTCATCACCAAGAAGGAGGTCGTGGAGGGAGCGCGCCTGGAGATGGGCGCCACGCCCTACGAGATTGTCGACCTGTCGCGCGTCTGGGTCCTGGCGGACGTGTACGAAAGCGAGCTGCGCCACGTGAAGGTGGGCATGCCCGCCACGCTCCAGCTCAAGGCGTTCCCCAACCGGGTGTTCGCCGGGAAGGTGGCCTTCCTCGACCCGGTGCTCGACCCGGCCACGCGCACCGTCAAGGTGCGTCTGGAGTTCCCCAACCCCGATGGCGACCTGCGCCCCGAGATGTTCGGCGAGGTGGTGCTCCGGGGCATCACCCGCGATGCGCTGAAGATTCCCGCCGATGCGGTCGTCCCCACCGGCACCACGCAGGTCGTCTTCGTGGCGCTCGGCGACGGGCGCTTCCAGCCCCGCGAGGTCCTCCTGGGGGAGTCGGATGGCAAGAGCGTGGAGGTGACGTCGGGCCTGAAGGCGGGCGACCAGGTCGTCACCGGCGCCAACTTCCTCGTCGACTCCGAGTCGCGCCTGCGCGCCTCTCTTGCCGCGCTGGCCGCCTCCTCGTCCGGGAGCGCCACGGCAGCGCCTCCTTCATCTTCTCCGCCGGCGGTGCTCCCCCGGCTGCCTCCGGCCACGGAGGCCACTGAGCCATGATTCGCGCCATCATCCGCTTCTCGGCTGAGAACAAGTACCTGGTCATCGCGGCCACCGTGGTGGCGCTCATCGGCGCCTGGTGGACGATGCGGAACATGCCGCTGGACGCTCTACCCGACCTGTCCGACACCCAGGTCATCGTCTACGGGCGGTGGGACCGCAGCCCCGACATCATCGAGGACCAGGTCACCTACCCCATCACCACCGCGTTGCTAGGCGCCCCGAAGGTCAAGGCGGTGCGCGGCTTCAGCGACTTCGGCTTCAGCTACGTGTACGTCATCTTCGAGGACGGCACGGACATGTACTGGGCACGCACGCGGGTGCTCGAGTACCTGTCGAAAATCACCCCCCAGCTTCCGCAGGACGTGAAGGTGGAGATGGGCCCGGACGCCACCAGCGTGGGCTGGGTATTCCAGTACGCGCTGGTGGACAAGAGCGGCAAGCACCGGCTGGACGAGCTGCGCTCCTACCAGGACTGGTTCCTGCGGTATCAGATTCAAAGCGTGCCGGGCGTCTCCGAGGTAGCCACCGTGGGCGGCCAGGTGCGCCAGTACCAGGTGACGGTCAACCCCAACTCCCTCGCGGGCTACGGGCTGTCGCTGGACGCGGTGGTGCGCGCGGTGCGCCAGGGCAACAACGACGTGGGCGGACGGCTCGTCGAGGTGGCCGGGCGCGAGTACATGGTGCGTGGCCGTGGCTACGTGAAGGACGTGGCGGACATCGAGAAGCTCGTCCTCAAGGCCCAGGGCGGCACCACCGTCACCATCAAGGACGTGGCCAGCGTGACGCTGGGCCCCGAGCTGCGCCGCGGCGTGGCCGACCTGGATGGTGAGGGAGACGTGGTGGGCGGCATCGTGGTGATGCGCCAGGGGGAGAACGCCCTCAACGTCATCGAGCGCGTCAAGGCGAAGCTGGAGGAGCTCAAGCCCTCGCTGCCCGAAGGCGTGGAGGTCGTCACCACCTATGACCGCTCGGACCTCATCGAGCGGGCCATCGACACGGTGTCACACAAGATGGTGGAGGAGATCATCATCGTCTCCCTCATCATCCTCATCTTCCTGTGGCACGTGCCGTCCGCCATCGTCCCCATCGTCACGATTCCCGTGTCAGTAGCCCTGGCCTTCATCCCCATGTACGCGATGGGGATGAACGCCAACCTCATGTCGCTGGCGGGCATCGCCATCTCCATCGGCGTGCTGGTGGACGGCGCCATCGTCGAGGTGGAGAACGCGTACAACAAGATCCACCACTGGATTAAGGACGGGAAGAAGGGCGACTTCCACCAGGTGCGCCTGGAGGCGCTGATGGAGGTGGGGCCGGGCGTCTTCTTCAGCCTGCTCGTCATCGCCGTGGCCTTCATGCCCATCTTCACGCTGGTGGACCAGGAGGGCCGCCTCTTCCGCCCGCTGGCGTACTCGAAGAACCTGGCCATGGCCATCGCCGCGCTGCTGGCGATTACTCTCGACCCGGCGATGCGGATGCTCTTCGCCCGCGTGGAGCCCTTCCGCTTCCGCCCGAAGCCGCTGGCGTGGCTGGCCACCCAGGCCCTGGTGGGCAAGTATTACTCCGAGGAGCGGCACCCCATCAGCCGGCTGATGCACCGGCTCTACGAGGGCCCCTGCCGCTTCGTGGTGCGCCACGCCAAGGCCACGCTCGTGGTGAGCGTGCTGCTGGTGGCCACCACCATCCCCGTGTACCTGCACCTGGGCAGCGAGTTCATGCCTCCGCTGAACGAGGGCACCATCCTCTACATGCCCTCGGCGGTGGAGCCCGGCATGTCCGTCACCGAGGCCCAGCGCGTGCTTCAGGTCCAGGACAAGCTGCTCATGCGCTTCCCTGAGGTGGAGCGCGTCTTCGGCAAGGCCGGCCGCGCCAACACCTCCACCGACCCCGCGCCCTTCACGATGATGGAGACCACGGTGCTGCTGCGCCCCGAGTCCCAGTGGCGCGAGGTGCCGCGCTGGTACAGCAACTGGGCTCCCGCGTGGCTGAAGGGGCTGCTGCGCCCCTTCTGGCGGGACCGCATCACCCAGGCGCAGCTGGAGTCGGAGATGAACGCCGCACTCCAACTGCCGGGCATCTCCAACGCGTGGACCATGCCCATCAAGGGCCGGCTGGACATGCTCTCCACCGGCATCCGTACGCCCGTGGGCATCAAGATCATGGGCGCGGACCTGGCCACCGTGGAGCGCATTGCCCGCGAGACGGAGGCCGCGGTGGCCAAGGTGGAGGGCACCCGCAGCGCGTTCGCCGAGCGTGTGGCAGGCGGCTACTTCCTGGACTTCGTCCTCAAGCGCGACGAGCTGGCCCGCTACGGCTTGAGCGTGGATGACGCGAACATGATGGTGATGACCGCGGTGGGCGGTGACAACCAGTCCACCACCGTGGAGGGCCGGGAACGCTACGGCATCAACGTGCGCTACGCGCGGGACTACCGCGAGGATCTCCAGGCCTTGAAGCGCGTGCTGCTGCCGCTGCCCAACGGCCAGGGCCAGATTCCCATGGAGGCCATCGCGGACGTGGTGCTCGCCCACGGCCCGTCGATGATCCGCAACGAGAACGGCATGCTCACCGGCTACGTCTACGTGGACTTCGACACGTCGAAGTACGACGTGGGCGGCTTCGTGGAGCGCGCCAAGGAGGCGGTGGCCGCGGGCGTGAAGGTGCCCGCCGGCTACTCCATGACGTGGAGCGGGCAGTACGAGAACATGCTGCGCGTCCGCGAGCGGCTCCAGCTCGTCATCCCGCTCACGCTCGTGCTCATCTTCGGACTGCTGTACATGAACACGAAGTCGGCCTTCAAGGCGGGCCTGGTGATGCTGGCGGTGCCCTTCTCGGCCATTGGCGCGGTGTGGCTGCTCTGGGCGCTCGACTACAACGTCTCCATCGCGGTGTGGGTGGGCATGATTGCCCTGATGGGCCTGGACGCGGAGACCGGCGCCTTCATGCTGCTCTTCCTCGACCTCTCCCACGACGAGGCGAAGAAGCGCGGCATGCTGCGCACCGAGGGCGACCTGGTGGAGGCCATCATCCACGGGGCCGTGAAACGCGTGCGGCCCAAGGCGATGACCGTCATGGCGGCGATGCTGGGCCTGCTGCCCATCATGTGGTCCACCGGCACGGGCGCGGACGTGATGAAGCGCATCGCGGCGCCCATGGTGGGCGGCCTGGCCACCAGTTTCCTGCTGGAGCTGCTCGTCTACCCGGCCGTCTACTTCCTGTGGAAGCGCCGCGAGGTGGTGCCAGGACCGGCAACCCCCGAGGCTGAAGTCGCCGATACTGCCGCTGTTCCCGCCTGACGCCGCTCCGCTTCCTGAGCGGCGCTCTTGCCGAACAACAGGACCGCCGGCCATGCCCATATCCCCCCGCCTCCGCAAGCTCGCCCTTACCGCGCATGTCACGTCCTCGGTCGGCTGGCTCGGGGCGGTCCTTGCCTACCTGGCTCCCGCCATCGTGGGGCTGACCCGCGAGGATGCTCAACAGGTGCGTGCCGCCTATCTCGCGCTGGAGCTGATCGGCTGGTACGTCATCGTTCCGTGCAGCCTCGCCGCGCTGCTGACCGGGCTGGTCCAATCGCTGGGCACTGCGTGGGGTGTGTTCCGGCACTATTGGGTCCTGGTGAAGTTCCTGCTGACCCTCGTTGCCACCAGCATCTTGCTGATGCACATGCGGACGGTGAGCCGCATGGCAGACCTCGCGGCGGAGATGACCCTGCCAGGCTCCGATTTCAGCATGCTGCGACGCCAACTGGTGGTCCACGCCGTGGGCGGCCTCCTGGTGTTGCTCACGGCCACGGTGCTGTCGATCTACAAGCCGTGGGGCAGGACTCCGTACGGACGGCGCAAGCAGCTCCAGGGCGTGGCGCAGGCAGAGCCGCCTCGTCGCTGAGATACCCCTCTGCTGCCCGCTGAAGGAGCCGCACGGCGCTGGGCGGCCCTTCTGCCAGACCGGGCCATCACAGTGTGACCGCTCCGGTTACGGCCCTCCCCGCCTCACCGACGAGAAGGAGTCTCGGACCAGACGTGAATTCAGGCACTTGCAACGGGCACGGCGTTGGCCTGCTCATTGCTGAAACCCAGCTTCCGTTCGCTGGGGGATGCCGTGTCTGGAACCGCTCGCAGGCTCTTATACGCCTTCTCGCTCCTCGTCCTGGCCTTCGGCGCGGCGGCCTATGCCGCGCTCGAGGGCATGGCGGAGATCCACGAGGCCCTGCACAGCGTGAGGCGGCAGGAGACGGCCGTGCGCACCACGCTGTCGCTCGCGACCTCGGTGCGCGACCTCTACGCGCACCAGGCTCACACGCTCATCCTCGGCAACGCCAGCCACCTGCCGCTCTACGAGAGCGCCCACCGCCGCGCCCTGGCGCGCCTCGAAGAGGTCCAGGCCCAGGCCAGCAGCCCCGAGGAGCGCGCCCAGGTGGAGACCATGCGCCGCACCACGGCGGAGTTGGACCAGCTCTTCCGCGAGGCACTCGTGCCGGCCGTGCTGCGAGAGGACCACGCCACGGCGGTCCGCGAGCACTCCCGGGCCCTGGAGCTGGTCGGCGTCATCCAGGAGAGCGCGGACACCCTGGCCTCGCACTACGAGCGTGCCATCGGAGACTTCG
Source organism: Pyxidicoccus sp. 3LFB2 (assembly GCA_046520375.1). Classification (GTDB taxonomy): domain Bacteria; phylum Myxococcota; class Myxococcia; order Myxococcales; family Myxococcaceae; genus Myxococcus. The sequence goes on along the minus strand of JBKGHK010000204.1, from coordinate 4,624 downwards.
AGGCGCACGCGAGCACGGTCCAGCACGCCAGCTTCCAGTGGACAGTCTCCATCCTGGCCACCGCCGCCCTGCTCGCGGCGGGCGTGGGCCTCTACATCGGCCGCTCGGTGGCCCGCCCGGTCTCCCTGCTGGAGGCCGGCGCGGCCCGTATCGCCGCAGGCGACCTCACGACCCGCATCGCGCTGGACCGCCCGGATGAGTTCGGAAGGCTGGCCCAGCAGTTCAACCGGATGACCGCTGCGCTCCGGGAGCACCAGGAGCGCCTGGTGCAGAGCGAGCGGCTGGCGGGCATCGGCCGCCTGGCGGCTGGCGTGGCGCATGAGATCAACAACCCCCTTGGGGTCATCCTCGGCTACGTGGGCGTGCTTCAGCGCAAGGCGGAGGGGGCTCTGGCGGACGACCTGCGCATCATCGAGGAGGAGACGCTGCGCTGCCGCGACATCGTGGAGGGGCTGCTCGACCTGTCACGGCCGCTCCAGGTTCCTGGCGAGGCGCTGGAGCTGCGAGAGCTGGTGGAGGAAGTCGTCTCCCGGCAGCGGGAGTCCGCCCAGCTCTCCGAGGTCTCCCTGTCCGTGGAAGGTGAAGCCCGGGTGGCAGGGCACCCGCAGCGGCTCCGCCAGGTGGTCACCAACCTGGTCAAGAACGCCGTGGAGGCCGCGGGCTCCTCGGGACAGGTGACGGTGGCCATCCACGCGCACGAAGGGGAGGTGGCGCTCTCGGTCCGCGACACCGGACCGGGCCTCTCCCCCGAGGCGCAGGAGCGGATCTTCGAGCCCTTCTTCACCACCAAAGCCCAAGGCACCGGGCTGGGACTGGCCGTGTCGCAGGCCATCGCCCAGGCCCATGGTGGCCGCATCCAGCCGCGCAACCTTCCCGGAGGCGGCGCGGAGTTCACCCTGCATCTCCCCCGGAGTACGCCGTGACGGACAGACCGAGCGTTCTCGTCGTCGACGACAAGGAGAACATGCGCCACCTCTTCACCCGTATCCTCGGTGACGCCTATCAGGTGAGGACGGCTGAAGACGGCGGCCGTGCGCTCTCCCTCATCCAGACGCAGCAGTTCGACGTGGTGGTGACGGACATCCGCATGCCAGGGGCGGACGGCTTCGAGGTGCTCAAGGCCGTCAAGCAGCACTCGCCGGACACCGAGGTCATCCTGATGACGGCGTACGCCTCCGTCCCCAAGGCGGTGGAGGCCATCAAGGAGGGGGCCTACGACTACCTGCCCAAGCCCTTCGACGCGGACGAGGCGTCCCTGGTGGTGGCCCGCGCACTCGAGCGCAAGCGGCTCAAGGAGCAGGCGGCCTCGCTGCGGCGCGAGCTGGAGGGCATCTACAGCTTCCAGAACATCATCGGCAGGAGCGCGCCGATGCGTGCGCTCTACGGCCTGCTGGAACGCGCCTCCGAGCTGGACATCACCGTGCTCATCACCGGAGAGACGGGGACGGGCAAGGAGCTGGTGGCGCGGGCCATCCACCACCACGGCCCCCGCAAGGACCGGCCCTTCATCGCAGTCAACTGCGGCGCACTGCCCGCGGAGCTCATCGAGAGCGAGCTGTTCGGTCACGCCCGGGGGGCCTTCACCGGTGCGGTGGAGACCAAGGCCGGCCTCTTCGAGGCAGCATCCGGGGGGACCATCTTCCTGGACGAGATTGGAGAGCTGCCCCTGGCCGTTCAGGTGAAGCTCAACCGCACGCTCCAGGAAAAGGAAGTACGCCGTGTCGGGGACTCGGTCGCGCGGCGCATTGATGCCCGTGTCATCACCGCCACCCACCGCGACCTCAAGGCCGATGCGGCTGCGGGCCGCTTCCGCGAGGACCTCTACTACCGGCTCAATGTCTTCCCGGTGCATCTGCCACCCCTGCGCGAGCGGCGGGAGGACATCCCCCTGCTGGCCATGCACTTCGTGCAGAAGGCGGCGAAGACCTACCGGCAGCCGGTGGATGGCCTGGAGCCGGACGCGTTGCGTGCGCTCACCGGGTACAGCTGGCCGGGCAACGTGCGCCAGCTGGAGAACGCCATCGAACGCGCGGTGGCCATCACCACCGGCTCCCGGGTGGGCCCGGACGCCCTTCCCCCGGAAATCACGGGAGGACAACAGGGGCCACTGCCCGCGGACCAGCTGGTGAAGATGCCCTTCCGTGAGGCGGTGGACCTGGCTCGGGACCGTGCGTCCCGTGACTACCTCATCGCCCTGCTGCGGGAGTTCGAGGGCAACGTGACGCGGGCAGCCGAGCGGGCGGGCATGGAGCGCGAGAGCCTCCATCGGCTCCTCAAACGCTATGGCCTGCGCTCCGATGACTTCAAGGAACCGCCCTGAAGCATTTAAACGCAACTGCGTTGCATTTGTGGCCGAGCGCCGTCTATGTAGATGCCGACGACATGATTCCGCCGAGAGGACCGTCAATATGGAACGCCTGAAGCCGACACTGTGGATGATGCCCCTGTTGGCCGCGCTGGTGATGAGCGGCTGTGCCGACGAGGACTCGAACACGTTCCCCGTCCTGGAGAAGGACGCCGTGTTCGTCGTGAATGGTGGCAGCAACTCCCTCAGCGTCATTGACGTGGAGCGGCAGGAGGTCACCAGCACCCTTCCATTGAAGGACATGACCTATCCCCACCACATCAGCCTCAGCCCGGACCGGAGCTTGCTCGTGGTGGCGGTCCCCGGCATGGACCTGAGCGGTGGGCATGGTGGCGGGCACGCCGGCCACAGCATGCCGGGCAAGCTCCTCCTGCTGGACGCGAAGACGGGTGAGACGCGGGTCACGCGGCAGTTCGACGCGATGACCCACAACGGCGCCTTCTCGCCGGACGGCACCGAGGTGTGGACGGCCCTGATGGCGGAGCCGGGCGCGGTGGTCGTGCTCGACAGCCAGACGCTGGAGCCCAAGCAGACGATTCCCGTGGGCGACATGCCGGCGGAGGTGACGTTCTCACAGGATGGCCGGTACGCCTTCGTCGCCAACGGCGGCTCCAACAACGTCACCATCATCGACGCGGCCACCAAGGCGGTGGTGAAGACGGTGCCCGTCGGGGCCAACCCGGTGGGCGCATGGCCGGGGAACGACGGCCTCATGTACGTGGACAACGAGGATGGAAAGAGCCTGACCGCCATCGACACGAGCACCCTCGAGGTGGCGCGTACCTATCCGCTGGGCTTCACGCCGGCCATGGCCGCCACGGCCGCCAATGGGGACCTCTGGGTGACGGACACCGACAACGGCAAGGTCATCTTCTTCGCCGCAGGCACGACAACACGTCAGGGGGAACTTGCCACCGGCGCCGGAGCCCATGGCATCACCTTCTCGGCCGATGGTGCCACCGCCTTCATCACCAACCAGACCGCGGGGACACTCGGCATCGTGGACGTAGCCCCGCGCACCCTCCAGAAGACGCTCACCGTGGGCACCAAGCCCAATGGGCTCGTGTTCCGAAAGAACTGACCCGGCTCCGGGTACGAGGTGAGTGTCGCGGTTCCGACCCAGGAGCTGACCTGTAACCCCATCGCTCACAGATGCCAGGGCCTTGCTCCGTCCCCAGCTTCCGGCCCAACGGGCGTCCCAGGTCTCCCCGGCTCACCTGGGCACACCGGACGCCGGACCTGGAGGTTGTGAACGTATGAAACCCTCGATGCTGTGCCGAGCCCTGGCGGTCGTCTTCCTCGCGGTGGTGGCCGGGTGCGGAGACGATGACTCGAACCATGACATGCACATGGGCGATGACGTCGCCCCCGAGCGTCTCGTCGTGGACGGCAACTACTCCGACGAGCGGTTCATCGACATGATGGCCGCGCACCACCAGATGGCCACCGAGATGGCCATGGTGGAGGAGCAGCGCGGCACACGTCAGGAACTCCGGGCCCTGGCCACGAAGATGATTCAGGACCAGCGCCAGGAGATCGAGGAGCTGAAGGCCCTCAAGCAGGCCCGCTTCGGCTCCTCGGACGTGCCGACCATGATGAGCGAGTCCGAGATGCAGAACAGCGGCATGCTGATGCCCGACGAGCTCGCGCAGCAGCCGGACGTCGACAAGGCGTTCATCGACTCGATGATGCCCCACCACGCGGGGGCCATTCAGATGGCGACCGTTGCGCTCCAGCGGAGCAGCATCGCGGAGATCCGCACGCTAGCCCGGAAGATCATCGACGCGCAGGCCGGGGAGGTCGGCCAACTGGGGGCCTGGCGCATGGCCTGGTACGGCAGCCAGCCTTAGCGGCGCCGGACCTTCTCAGGGCTGGAGGCGGCGAGCCACCGCCTCCACGGCCTTGAGCCCCTGACCGAAGCGGCCCATCGCCTCGCGGTGGCGCTCCAGCTCGCCGTACGGGAGATAGCGCACGTCCAGGTCCGCGACGCGGCGGAACGCGGGGCGTGCGAGCTGCTGCCGGACGTCCTCCTCGCGGCGGTCTGGCGCGACGAGGAACAGGCCTCGCGTGGCGGAGCCCGGGGCGCCCAGCGCCAGGTCGAGCAGGCGCACGATGCCGGAGTAGATGGATGTGGTGTGCTCCACCTCGAACGCCGCGGCCACCTCGGCGCGTCCCTTCTCCAGCCAGAGCACGTCGATGAGGCGGACCGCCTCGCCCCCTGGCGCCGTCGCCACGGCCGGCGGCAGCTCCGCGAGGCAC
>JBKGHK010000203.1:0-15035 GCA_046520375.1 Pyxidicoccus sp. 3LFB2 | reverse complement strand
CCGGGGCCGCGGGCGCGACGGCGGGCGAGCCCGGCGGGACGATGTCGGAGATGCGCTTCACCACCGTCTTGCCGCTCATGTCGACGACCTTGAAGTCGTCGTCGTCGCCCTGGTCGTCGAACTCGCTGCTCCCCGACTGGGACGGGGAGTTGCGGAAGCGCGCGCTCGTCGCCGGCTCCTGGTTCCGGTAGTGGCGCAGAATCGCGTGCTCGATTTCCCGCTCGCTCGCCACCATGACGACCACGCGGGCGCGGCTCTTCGCCGCCACCTGGTCGATGGTGGAGAGGTCCGAGGGGTCCGCCATGGCCAGCACCAGCGTCTTCCCGTTGTCCTTGAGGCCCACGGGGAAGATGCCCTTCTGCTCCGCCAGGCTCACGTCCACGCGCGCCAGCGCGCCCGCGTCGCGGGTGATGTTGCCCAGCTGCACGCGCTGCATGCCCATGCCCTGGCAGATGGCCTCGGCGATGGTCTCCTCACTGGCCAGCCCCAGGTCCGCGACGATGCGAGACAGGCGTCCTCCCCACTGGTCCTGCGTGGCGAGCGCGCTGCGCAGCTGCAGCTCGTCGATGACGCGGGCCTTGACGAGGATTTCTCCAATGCGATTTCGGGAAGGAGCAGCCATGGTCCGACAGTCTACCGTCTGAAAGCGCGGACGCTGAGTCCATGACTCACATGCCCGCCCCAAAAGCGAGGAGCCGGCCCATGCAACCCTTCGCCGAAGCCGCCACCCAGCTGTGCCCCTACTGTGGGGAGGAGGTGGAGGTCGACGTGGACCCCGTCGGCGCCAGCTCGGAGATGTACGTCGAGGACTGCCCGGTGTGCTGCCGGCCCTGGAATGTCCACGTGTCCCGCGAGGAGGACGGGGTCTCGGTTCACCTCGGGCGCGACGACGACTGACAAAAAGGGGCAGGCCCGCGGGGGACGGAAGGGGGCTGCCCGGCTACCGGGCAGGCGGGCAGGCGGGCTCCAAACGGGCTCCAAGCCGCCTCCGGAAACGGGCCGGGGAGGGCGCTCCCGCGGGCGCGGGGGGCGTTGCTTGACACGTCTTCAAGCATGGTTCTCTTGAGTCTTGTGAGGCGGCGCTGGAGCCCGGTGGGGGCCGCGGCGACCGCGAACCAGGACAACCCTTGCAGTACATGCCGTGCGCCCGCAGAGGCGACACGAACAGGAGAAGACCATGCAGACGCGCAACCCGTTCAACTCCGCCGTCGTCGTGAACCCGCTGATGCGCGACTTCGACGCCCTCTTCCGCGAGCTGACGCAGCCGGTGTGGCGTCAGGCGCCGCGTGAGCGCGTGCCCGCCGCCGACATCGTCGAGTCCGAGGGCGGCCTGACGCTGCACCTGGACATGCCCGGGCTGGACGCGAAGGCCATCCAGGTGAAGGTGGAGAACGACATCCTCACCGTGCAGGCCGAGCGCAAGGCCGAGCAGAAGGCCGAGGGTGTCACCGTGCGCCGCCAGGAGCGTGCCTTCGGCACCTTCGCCCGCTCCTTCGCGCTGCCGGACACCGTGGATGCCACCCAGGTGGAGGCGAAGTACGAGCATGGCGTGCTCACGCTGACGCTGCCCCGGCGCGAGGAGTCCAAGCCCCGCGTCATCGAGGTCAAGGTCCAGGGCTGAGGCGCACACACGTCTCCAGGGAGGCCGCTGCCACACGTGGCGGGCGCGGCTTCCTCCCCACTTCCCCCTGTCCAGGGCTTCCGCGAGGGGCGGCGGAAGCCCTGCGTTCCTAGCGCTTGGCGCTGAGCGCCAGCGGCACGCGGAACAGCTCCAGCACCTGCTGCACATCCAGCGGCTTGGCCATGCACGCGAGCGCGCCGGCCTGCTTGGACTGCTCCACCACCTCGGGCGTGTGCAGCGACGTCATGGTGATGAGCCGCACGCCCTCCATCTGCTTGCGCGCACGAATCCGCCGGCAGACCTCCAGGCCGTCGATGTCCGGCATGTTGAGGTCGATGATCATCCCGTGCGGCTTCTGCTCGGACACCAGCAGCAGCGCTTCCACGCCGCTCGTCGTCGTCTGCAGCTCCACCTGCGCCGCGTAGGGCTTGAAGGCGCGCTTGATGGCCTCCAGCACCGGACGCTCGTCGTCCACCACCAGCAGCCGCACCGTGCCGCTGCCCAGTTCGTCCGGAACCGGCATCTGGTGGGTGATGAGGAACGCCCGCAGGTCCGCCGAACGCACCCGACGGTGGCCACCCGGCGTCCTGAATGCCATCAGGATGCCCCGGTCAATCCACTTGCTCACCGTGGACGGATCCACCTGAAGCAAACGACTGATGTCGTGCGTCGTGTAGAGCTGGTCCGTCATCGCCGTACTCCCCTCTTGCTGCATCATTCCGCTGCCCATGGAGTAATTCACCTACCTTGAATACGGGGTTTCATCAACCTCTCTGCACACCGCGTCCATCAGCCCCCCTCATCAGACCCACTGCGTCTTGCCAACGGCCACTGGCCTTGAGGCAGAGCTCCACGAGCTCCCGAGCGGCCCCTCGACCGCCTGGACTCTGGGTAACGAAGTGGACTTCCTGACGCACCTCCGGAACAGCGTCCGCGGGACACGCGGCCAGGCCCACCCGTGACAGCGGGGCCAGGTCGTTGTGGTCATCTCCCATGTAGGCGCAGGCCTCGTGGGGGACGCCCAGCTGCTGGAGCAGCTCATCGAGTGCGGCACCCTTGTCGCGGCGGCCCTGAAAGACGGCGGCCAGCCCGAGCTCCCGTCCGCGGACCTCTACGATGCTCGAGGTGCGGGCGGTGAGGATGGCGGCGGGCAGACCCGACAGGCGGGCCATGACCAGGGCGTGGCCATCCTTCACGTCGAAGCGCTTCATCAGCTCACCGTCGGCGCCGTAGTAGAGGCCTCCGTCGGTGAGCACCCCGTCTACGTCGAACACGAGCAGGCGCACGCGCGCCGCGCGGGACGTCAGCTCTTCCTTTCCAGGTTTGGAAGGCGCTTCCGTCACCATGGCTTGCCTGGCTCCTCCCCGTGGTTCCGCCGCATCAACCGGGCTCGTGTCCCAACACCCGGCGAATGCTCAGCACGTTTCGTACCACGTCCTCGAACATCTGTGGATTCAGGGAACACGGACCGTCACACAGGGCACGGTCTGGATCTTCATGGACTTCCGTGAACAACGCGTCAATCCCGGCAGCTGCGGCAGACCGGGCGAGCAGTGAGACGAACTTGCGCTCGCCTCCCGTCTCGCCATTCCCGCTGCTGGGCAGCTGCACGGAGTGGGTGGCGTCGAAGCACACGGCCAGGCCCGCCTCGCGCATCTGGGCCAGGCCGCGCATGTCCACCACGAGGTTGTTGTAGCCGAAGGTGGAGCCGCGCTCGGTGACGAGGATGTTGGGGTTGCCCGTCTCGAAGGCCTTTCGCGCCGAGTGGACGATGTCCTTCGGGGCCACGAACTGGCCCTTCTTGAGATTCACGCCCTTGCCCGTTCGCGCCACGGCTTCCACCAAATCCGTCTGCCGGCACAAAAAGGCCGGTATCTGGATGATATCCACCACTTCCGAGGCAGGCCCGACGTGGCTGGTTTCGTGGACGTCCGTGAGCACCGGGACGCCTACTTCATCCCGGATGCGCTTCAGGATTCGCAGCCCTTCCTTGAGGCCCGGGCCCCGGAAGGACTTCCCGCTGGTCCGGTTGGCTTTGTCGTAGGAGCACTTGAAGGCATACGGCACGCCCAGCCGGCCGGTCATCTCCTTGAGCATGCGCGCGTGGCGCAGGGCCATCTCCTCGGACTCGATGCTGTCCGGGCCGGCGATGACGAAGAGCTTCTGGCCGGGGCCGACCTTGAAGCCACACAGCTCAATGGGAAGGGTACCGCTCATGCGCGCACCTGGCCGGCCGCCGCGTTGGCGTCACGCTGCTCGAGCGCCGCGCGGATGAAGCCGGAGAAGAGGGGGTGGGGAGCAAAGGGCTTGCTCTTGAATTCAGGGTGGAACTGGCAGCCGACGAAGTAGGGGTGGTCCGCCAGCTCAATCATCTCCACCAGATTCAGCTCGGGGTTGTGGCCGGAGATGACGAGGCCCGCCTCCTGGAGCTTGCCGCGGTAGGTGTTGTTCACCTCGTAGCGGTGGCGGTGGCGCTCCTGGATGGTGTCCTGGCCGTAGAGCTTCTGCGCCAGCGAGCCGGACTTGAGCGCGCACGCGTAGCTGCCCAGCCGCATGGTGCCGCCCTTGTCCTGCACCTTCACCTGGCTCTCCATGAGCGTCACCACCGGGTGCGGGGTGTGCTCGTTGAACTCCAGGCTGTTGGCCTGCGTCAGCCCCAGCACCGTGCGGCTGAATTCGACGACCGCCATCTGCAGGCCGAGGCAGATGCCGAAGAAGGGTACCTTCTTCTCACGCGCGTATCGGACGGCGGCAATCTTGCCCTCCGTGCCGCGCACGCCGAAGCCGCCGGGCACGAGGATGGCGTCCACGCCGGCCAGGAGCTTCTCCGGCCCCTGGGTCTCCACGTCCTGGCTGTCCACGAAGTGCAGGTTCACCTTCACGTCGTTGGCGATGCCGCCATGGAGCAGCGCCTCGTTGAGGCTCTTGTAGCTCTCCGTGAGGTTCACGTACTTGCCGACGATGGCCACCTGCACCTGGCCGCGGCCGGGCTCGTACACCTTGCGGATGATGTTCTCCCACTGCTGCAGGTGGGGGGCGCGGCTCCAGATGTTGAGGACCTCCGCGAGCCGCTCGTCCAGGCCCTGGCGGTGCAGCTCCAGGGGCAGCTCGTAGATGCTCTTCACGTCCGGCGAGGTGAACACGCTGCGCGTGTCCACGTTGCAGAACATCGCAATCTTGTCCTTGATCTCCCGCGACACCTCGCGGTCCGTGCGGCACACGAGGAAGTCCGGTTGGATGCCAATCTCGCGCAGCTTCATGACGGAGTGCTGCGTGGGCTTGGTCTTCACCTCGCCGGCCGCGCCGATGTAGGGCAGCAGCGTGAGGTGGACGTAGACGACGTTCTCACTGCCCACGTCGTAGCGCATCTGCCGGATGGCCTCGAGGAAGGGCAAGGACTCGATGTCGCCCACGGTGCCGCCGATTTCGACGATGACCACGTCCGCGTCCTGGGCCGCCTGGCGGATGTTGGTCTTGATTTCGTCGGTGACGTGCGGAATCACCTGCACCGTCTTGCCGAGGTACTCGCCCCGCCGCTCCTTCATGATGACGGAGTGGTAGATGCGGCCGGAGGTGAAGTTGTTGAGCCGGCTCATCCGGGCGTTGGTGAACCGCTCGTAATGGCCGAGGTCCATGTCCGTCTCACCGCCGTCCTCGGTGACGAACACCTCGCCATGCTGGAACGGGCTCATCGTGCCCGGGTCCACGTTGATGTAGGGGTCCAGCTTCAGCAGGGTGACGGCCAGCCCGCGGTTCTCCAGCAGGGCGCCAATGGATGCCGAGGCGAGGCCCTTGCCGAGGGAGCTGACCACTCCGCCCGTCACGAAGATGAACTTGGTTTTCTTGGAGCGCATGTCCCGTTCTGCCAACTGAGGGAGGGATGCGTCAATTATTCTGTTTCGGGTGCACGACAGGCCAGGGGCGGCATCAATTGCCGTCCCAACCACCGGGCCGGGCTACCGCGAATTCCCGGGCGGTCGGCTGGCCGACGCGGAACTGGCGGAGGTCGCAGTTGCGGCAGCTCCAGCCCTCCCAGCCGCGCTTGACCACCAGGTGCAGGCAGGCGTCGTAGTTGGGGCAGAACAGGTTGCGCTGCGTATCCACGGCCTCCTCGTCACGGAGGGCGGTGGGCAGGGGGCTGGGGCAAGGAGTAATGGACACGGCGGGAACTCCCGGATGAAACGTGATGGGTCGGCCACTCCCCCCGGGGCGTCGGAACAGGGAGGTGGGGCGGGCATTCCCGAGCGGACGTAAAAAGGCCCGTCCCCACCAAGGCGGGAACGGGCCCGAACCGCCGGCGTCTGCCACCGCCTCAGGGCCTTTTCAGGCCACCGAAGCGGAGGTGGACGCCTGAGTCTTGCTGTCGATCAAGGCATCACCTCCTTTCGAGGACCCGGATTTAATCTCGACCCGAATGCCGCGCCATACTGCTTGGACCCATTAATGCGCTTGAGAGGGGGGCAGGCGTTCAGGCGGCGACAAACTGCCGCTCCACCAGCCGCTTGTAGAGGCCTTCCTGGGCCATGAGGGTGGCGTGGGTGCCGCTCTGGACGATGACGCCCCCCTCCATCACCAGCACGCGGTCCGCGTTGGCCACGGTGGACAGGCGGTGGGCGATGATGAGGGTGGTGCGGCTCTTCATCAGCCGCTCCAGCGCGTCCTTGACCAGGTGCTCGCTCTCCGAGTCCAGGGCGCTGGTGGCCTCGTCGAGGATGAGCAGGCGCGGGTCCTTCAGCACGGCGCGGGCAATGGCCACGCGCTGCTTCTGGCCGCCGGACAGCTGCACGCCGCGCTCGCCCACCTGGGTGCGGTAGCCCTCCGGGAAGCGCTGGATGTAGGTGTGGGCGTTGGCGGCGCGGGCGGCTTCCTCAATCTGCGCGTCGGTGGCGTCGGGCCGGCCGTAGCGGATGTTGTCCGCGATGGAGCAGGAGAACAGCTGCGGCTCCTGGGCCACCATGCCGATGTTGCGGCGCAGCCACTGGGGGTCCAGCGCGGTGAGGGGGTGGCCATCCAGCAGCACCGCGCCCCCTTGCGGGTCATAGAAGCGCGACAGCAGCGAGGCCAGCGTGGACTTGCCCGCGCCCGACGGGCCCACCACCGCCACCACCTCGCCGGGGTTGATTTCCAGGTTCAGTCCCTGCAGCACCGGCACGTCCAGGCGCGTGGGGTAGCTGAAGCGCACGTCGCGGAACTCCACGTGGCCGCGCACCTCGGGCAGCCGCTCGCCGCCGGAGGCGATGGCGGGCTTGCGGTCCAGCAGCTCGAAGACGCGGTCCGCGGAGCCGCTGGCGCGCATGAAGTCCCCCCACAGCTCCGCGATGGCGCTGAACGAGAAGGCCACCAGCATGGTGTAGATGAGGAACGAGGTGAGGGCGCCCATGGAGAGCTGGCCCGCCACCACGAGGCGTCCGCCGTACCAGAGCACCGCGGCGATGGAGCCATAGCCGGCGATGGACGCCGTGGCCAGGAAGATGGAGGTCTGGCGTGAGCGCTCCTTCGCGAGCACGAGGGCCTGGTCCAGCGCGCTGCCGTAGCGCTCCGACTCGTGCTGCTCCGCGGCGAAGGAGCGCACGGTGCGGATGCCCGACAGGTTCTCCTCGGCCACCCCGGCGCTGGCGGCCAGCGAGTCCTGCACCGCGCGGGAGATGGCGCGCACCCGGCGGCCGTAGACCACGCCGCCCACCGCCACCGCGGGGACGATGGCGAGCATCAACGCGGTGAGCCGGGGGGACGTGTAGAACAGCAGCACCGTGCCGCCCAGGGACGTCACGGCATTGCGCAGCACCATGGAGATGTTCGTGGTGACGGTGTACTGCAGGGTGGCGGTGTCCGAGCTGAGCCGGCTGGTGAGCTCGCCCGTCCGGCGCGCATCGAAGAAGGCCACCTCCTGGGACAGCAGGGCGCGGAAGAGGTCCTTGCGCAGCCGCGACACCACGCGCTCTCCGGCGAGGGCGAACAGGTAGGCGCGCAGCGCCATGGCCGCACCCTGCACCACGAAGACGATGAGCATCACCAGGGCAAGCCGGTCCAGCAGCTGCTGGCTGCGCGAGCCGATGGCCTCGTCCACCAGGTCCCCGATGGCGCGCGGGTAGGCCAGGCCGGCAGCGCTGCTCACGAGCAGGAAGAACGTGCCCAGCGCCAGCGTGGGCAGCTCCGGGCGCGCCAGGGCGAGCAGCCGGCGCAGCACGACCCGGGGTGCGAGCGAGGGGGTGGGCGCGATTTCGGGGGAAGACACGGCAGGAGATTAACTCGGGCCCTCCAGGCCTGCACCGCGGGGACTGCCAGTGCCCCGGGGCGGTGCTAATCCTTCCGGGGCGGATTGCTCACCACAGGGGTGTTCCATGGAGAAGCGCCGTTTTGGAGGCACGGGCGTGGACGTGCCCGTCCTGGGGCAGGGGACGTGGCAGATGGAGGACGACGACCGGGCAGGCGCCATCCGCGCCCTGCGGGCCGGGCTGGACCTGGGCCTGACGCACGTGGACACCGCCGAGCTGTATGGGTACGGAAAGGTGGAGGAGTCCATCGTCTCCGAGGCGATTGCCGGCCGGAGGGACGAGGTGTTCCTCGTGTCCAAGGTGATGCCGTCCAATGCCACCTACGAGGGCACGCTGGCCGCGTGTGAGCGGAGCCTGAAGCGGCTGCGCACGGACCGGCTGGACTGCTACCTGCTGCACTGGTCCGGCCGGCACCCGCTGGAGGGCACGGTGCGCGCCTTCGAGAAGCTGGTGGCGGACGGGAAGATACGCTCCTGGGGCGTGAGCAACTTCGGCGTGGAGGAGCTGGAGGAAGCGCTCGCCCTGGCGGGGCCGGGCCGCATCGCCTGCAATCAGGTGCTGTACCACCTGGAGGAGCGCGCGATTGAGCACGCCGTCATCCCCTGGTGCGAGGCCCAGGGCGTGGCGGTGGTGGGCTACAGCCCCTTCGGCAACGGGAGCTTCCCCGCGCCGGACAGCCGGGGCGGCAAGGTGCTGGGCGCCATCGCCCGCGCGCATGGGGCCACCCCGTACCAGGTGGCGCTGCGGTTCCTCGTGCGGCGGCCGTCGCTGTTCGCCATTCCCAAGGCCAGCCGCGAGGCCCACATGCGCGACAACGCCGCGGCCGCGGCGCTGACGCTGTCGCCGGAGGAGCTGGCCCGCCTCGACGCGGCCTTCCCCTTGGGCCCCGACACCGGCGAGCTGCCCGTCATCTGATGCCGGCGGCGAAGGCCTTCCGGAACGCGGACACCGTGGGGTCTCCGGCGCCGGGGGCCACCGTCACGGTGCCCGTGTCGCCCTCCATGGCCACGCGCGTGTCGCGCCCCTTGATGAAGCGCACGGTGAGGATGCGGCGCAGCACCTCGCGCCCCTGCTCCTGGGCCAGCGCGCGCAAGGCGTGGCCCGCCACGTTCATCGCCGTCTCCAGCGCGCGGCGGCCCGCGTCGTCGTCCAGCCCCACCCAGTCCACCTCGAAGCGCAGGGGGCGGCCGCCCAGCGCCGCCTCTCCGGGCAGGAACTGCTCGGTGATGGCGTGGGGCAACTTCTCCATCAGCGACAGCAGGTCCTGCCGCGTGGGGTTGGGCCGCACCAGCTGCGCCAGGTCCAGCAGCTTGTCCGCGTTGCCCACCGACACCGCCATCACCGTGGCCAGGTCCACGTAGGCCACGGACGCGGAGCGCAGCAGCCCCTCCTTGCCCAGCGCCATCAGCACCGACTCGCGCGGGACGTAGTCCACCACCTCGCCTGTCAGCGAGTGCCCATGCGCCAGGTGCAGCGTGACGGTGAGCGAGGGCACCTCCTCGCCCGTGCGCGCTCGCGCCGCCAGCGCGCCGAGCTGCTCCAGCACCCGCTCCACCTTGCGCGACAACAGCCGCTGCACGCCCTCCATGTCCTCGTCCTCCTCCTGCTGCTGCTTGCGGGGCTCTGGCTTCGCTTCGGGCTTCGGCTTCGGCGGTGGGGCGGGCTTAGGGGGCTCGGGCCTGGGTTCCGGTGGCGTCTCCCCCCTCGCCTCGGGCCGCGCCGGCTCCACGGGCGGCGCCGTGGCGGGGGCGCTGGAGGCGGGCTCCTCCTTCGCCTCCTGCTTCTTGCCGCCGAAGAGGTTGCTCCAGAAGCCCATGGCTATGGCCTCCGCTCGCGCATGAAGGCCTCCACCTTGGCCACGTCCTCGGGCACGTCCACCGCCACCGTGCGCCAGGACACCTGCGCGCAGCGGATGGAGATGCCGTGCTCCAGCGCGCGGAGCTGCTCCAGCTTCTCCGCCTCCTCCAGCGGGGTGGGTGCCAGGCCCGCCAGCGACAGCAGCACGTCCCGCCGGTAGCCGTAGAGGCCGATGTGCCCCCAGCGCCGCACGGGCGTCCCCGGCTCGCGGACGAAGGGCACCAGGCTGCGGCTGAAGTAGAGCGCGTCTCCGTTGAGCGCGAGCACCGCCTTCACCACGTTGGGGCTGCCCGCCTCGTCCGGCTCCAGGGGCCGCACCAGCGTGCCCATGCGCACGCTGGCGTCCGCGAAGAGGCCCGCCAGCACCCGGAGGGCGGCCGGGTCCACCAGCGGCTCGTCGCCCTGCACGTTCACCCAGACGTCGACGTCTGGACGCCCGCGTGCCACCTCCGCCACCCGGTCCGTGCCGGTGGCGCAGTCGGGGCTCGTCATCACCGCCCGGCCGCCGAAGCCCTCCACCGTGGCGCGGATGCGCTCGTCGTCGGTGGCCACCCACACCTCGTCGAAGGCCTTCGCCTCCTGGCAGCGGTTCCACACGTGCTCAATCATCGGCCGGCCGGCGATGGAGGCGAGCGGCTTGCCCGGAAAGCGCGTGCTGGCGTGGCGGGCGGGGATGACGGCGACAGTCCTGGCGGTGGGCGAGGAGGGCATGACACATCCCGTCTATCAGATTCAGGACGCATCTCCGCCACCGCTGGGGGCGCCCACCTTCAACCACTAGTCACCTGGAAGTCAGTGCCTAGCTTCGCTGCGACATGAAGAAGGTCATCCATATCGTCGGTGCGCGTCCGAATTTCCCGAAGGTGGCCCCCATCTACAAGGCCATCGCCGAGCGCACCTCGCTCCAGCAGATTCTCGTCCACACCGGGCAGCACTACGACGTCAAGATGAGCGACGTCTTCTTCTCCGACCTGGGGCTCCCGGCGCCCGACGTCCACCTGGGCATCGGCTCGGGCAGCCACGCGCAGCAGACCGCGCGGATGATGGTGGAGCTGGAGAAGGTCTTCCTGGAGCACCAGCCGGACCTCGTCTCCGTGGTGGGCGACGTGAACAGCACCCTCGCCGCCGCGCTGGTGACGTCGAAGCTGGCCATTCCGCTGGCCCACGTGGAGGCGGGCCTGCGCAGCTTCGTCCAGCACATGCCCGAGGAGGTCAACCGCCTCGTCACCGACCGGCTGTCGGACCTGCTGCTGACGCCCTCGCGTGACGCGGACGCCAACCTCATCCGAGAGGGAGTCGACCCGGCCCGCATCCACTTCGTGGGCAACGTGATGATCGACTCGCTCCTCGCGTCCAAGGAGAAGGCGGACCGGCTGCCCACGCTGAAGGACCTGGGCCTCACCCCGCAGGGCTACGCGGTGTGCACGCTCCACCGTCAGTCCAACGTGGATGACCCGCGGCTGCTGGGCGGCCTGCTGTCCGCCGTCGCCCACGTGTCCACCCGCGTGCCCGTCATCTTCCCGGTGCACCCGCGCACGCGGAAGATGATTGCCGAGCAGGGCCTGAGCCACTGGTTCGAGCGTCACCCGAACCTGCGCGCCGTGGACCCCATGGGCCCCATGGAGTTCGTGGCGCTGATGGCGCAGGCGAAGCTCGTCCTCACCGACTCGGGCGGCCTCCAGGAGGAGACCACCGCGCTGGGCGTGCCGTGCCTCACCCTGCGTGAGCAGACCGAGCGCCCCGTCACCGTCGAAGAGGGCACCAACGAGGTGGTGGGCACCGACCCGGACCGCATCCGCCAGGCCGCGGACCGCATCCTCGATGGCCAGGGCAAGAAGGGCCGCATCCCGGACCTGTGGGACGGCCGCGCCGGCGAGCGCATCGCCGACCTGTTCGCGCGCTACCTGGGCGTGGAGAAGGCCCCGCTGCGCGCCGTTGCCTCCGCCTGAGCGGCGAAACGCACTTCCAGCAGTCACGTGACGGGCACCGGCCGCGTCTCCCGACAGGGGGGCGGGGTGGTGCCCGTTTCGCTGTCTGGTGACCGGACCTCCGTGTGGACTGTGCCGGGGGCCGGGCCGTGTTAGAGCGCGCGGTAACGCCCATGCACAGCGAGCAGGACACCCCGGCGGACGCCACCGCCCCCACGACGACGGACGAAGTCCCCGACGGCTACGTCGACATCCCCTTCGTCGTGGAGCCCAACTACGCCGGGTGGCGGTTGGACCGGTACCTGGGGCAGAAGATCCGCCGCATGACGCGCGAGCGCCTGCAGGGCGTCATCCGGCGCGGCATCCTCTGCGACGAGCGGCGCTTGAAGCCGTCCACGCCCGTCTACCCCGGCCTTGCCTTCCGCCTCCGCCGCCGCGCCAGCGAGGAGCCCGAGACGCCCACGGACCTGGCCGTGGTGTTCCAGGATGAGTGGCTGCTGGTGCTCGACAAGCCGGCGGGCCTGCCCATCCACCCCACGGCGCGCTACCACAAGGGCACCCTCGTCACGCTCCTGCGAGAGCGCTTCGGAGAGCGCTACGCCGAGCCCGCGCACCGCCTGGACCGCGAGACGAGCGGCCTGGTCGTCTGTGGCCGCACCACCGAGTCCTGCCGCGTGCTGGGCCGGCTCTTCATGTCGCGCGACGTCCACAAGGAGTACCTCGCCATCTGCGAGGGCCATCCGCCCGAGGACTCCTTCGTCGTGGACGCGCCCATCGCCGAGGGCACCGAGCTCATCCGCATCGCCGTCCGCATCGACGCCGTGGAGGGCAAGGAGAGCCGCACCCGCTTCCAGGTGCTCCAGCGCTTCGCCCGCGACGGCGAGCCCTTCGCGCTGCTGCGCTGCTTTCCGGAGACGGGCCGGCAGCACCAGATTCGCATCCACCTGCGCGAGGCGGGCTTCCCGCTGGTGGGCGACAAGATGTACGGGCCCGACCCCGGCTACTTCGACCGCTTCAGCAAGCACTGCCTGGAGCCCGAGGCCTGGCACCGGCTGCGCCTGCCCCGGCACGCGCTGCACGCCGCGCGCATCGTGTTTCCGCACCCGGGCTCCGGCCAGCAGTGCGTGCACGAAGCGCCGCTGCCCGTGGACCTCACCGACTTCATCGAAGGCAGGCCGCTGCCCGCCGCGCGGCCCGAGCCCGAGCCCGACGCGGCCTGAGCTTCCGGCGCAACTTCCGGCGGGCACCCGGGTTCATGGGGGAAACACGCTGTTTTCCCACCGGAGCCCATCATGCGCCGCACCCTCGTCGCCGTCACCGCCGCCTTCGTCCTCGGAGGCTTCGCCAACCAGGCCTACGCCGACCGTCAGCCGAAGATGCGCGACGCGCTCGCGCACCTGGAGCGGGCGCTCACGTCGCTGAAGAACGCCGACTCCGACAAGGGCGGCCATCGCGTGAAGGCCATCCACCTCACCGAGCAGGCCCTCAGCGAGGTCCGCGACGGCATCCAGTTCGACAACCGTCACTGAGGCGCCACAAACGCCAAGGCCCCCATACCCGGTGAGGGCAGGGGGCCTGGCGGGTGAGGCGGGGCGCGGCCTCAGGCGGTCAGCTTGCTGGGCCCTTCCTCGGAGGAGGTCAGCTCGCCAACGAGGTACTGCCCGGAGAAGCACGCGGTGCAGAACTTGTCGCGCTTCGGGTCACCCACCGCCGTCCCCAGGCCTTCGATGGAGATGTAGCCGAGCGAGTCCGCCGTGACGTACTTGGCGATTTCGTCGGTGGTGTGCGTGGCGGCGATGAGCTCCTGCCGGCTCGGCGTGTCGATGCCGTAGTAGCAGGGCCACTTCGTCGGCGGAGAGGAGATGCGCAGGTGCACCTCCACCGCGCCCGCGGCCTTGATCATCTTCACGATTTTGCGGCTCGTGGTGCCCCGGACGATGGAGTCGTCCACCACCACCACGCGCTTGCCCTTGAGCACCTGCCGCACCGCGGACAGCTTCAGCTTCACGCCGAAGTGGCGGATGGACTGCTGCGGCTCGATGAAGGTGCGGCCCACGTAGTGGCTGCGGATGAGGCCCACGTCATACGGAATCCCGCTCTGCTGCGAGAAGCCGATGGCCGCCGGCACGCCCGAGTCGGGCACCGCGATGACCAGGTCCGCCTCGGCGGGCTGCTCGCGGGCCAGCTGCATGCCCAGGCGCTTGCGCACCTCGTACACGTTGTTGCCGAACAGCGTGGAGTCCGGGCGCGCGAAGTACACGTGCTCGAAGATGCACTGGGCCAGCCGCTTCGGCTCCGCGAAGGGCTTGCTGGTGCGCATGACGCCGTTCTCGATGACGAGCAGCTCGCCCGGCTCCAGCTCGCGAACGATGTCCGCCTCGATGAGGTCCAGCGCCGTCGTCTCGCTCGCGAGCACGTACGCGCCTTCCTTCATCCGCCCCAGCACCAGCGGACGGATGCCCATCGGGTCTCTCACCGCGACGAGCTTGTCCTGCGTGAGGACCAGGATGCTGTACGCGCCCTTCACCCGGCGCAGCGCCTCCACGAGCTTCTGCTCGAACGTGGGCTGCTTGGAGCGGGCCAGCAGGTGGAGGATGACTTCCGTGTCCGCGTCGGACTGGAAGATGGCGCCGTCGGCCTCGAGCTGTTCCTTCAGCTCGGCCGCGTTGACCAGGTTTCCATTGTGCGCGATGGCGCACTGGCCGCCCGCGTACTGCACGAAGAGGGGCTGCGCGTTCTTGATGGCGCTGCCGCCGGCGGTGGAATAGCGCACGTGACCGATTGCCGCCTGCCCAGGCAGGCCGGCAAGCACCGGCGCGTCGAAGATGTCCGCCACGAGGCCCATCTGCCGGTGCGCGCGCAGGGAGTTGCCGTCAGAGGAGACAATGCCCGCGGACTCCTGCCCACGGTGCTGGAGGGCGTGCAGGCCCAGGTACGTCAGGTTGGAGGCCTCGGCGTGCCCCACGATTCCAAAGATGCCGCACATGGCGCGTGCCTTACTCCTTTCGGGCGTTGAGCGGAACAGGAACGCATGCCCCTCTGGTGGGTATTCCACCCGTCACCGGAGTCGGCGCATGTGGGCGCTGAGGCATCGCGGGACGCGGGGCGTGCGGGTACTCTGGCCCGCGAGATGGCCTTCCTGAGACACCTTCCCTGGCGTTCCCTGATTCCCCTGGTGTTGCTCACGGTGGGCGCCGCCTATTCGCTGGCGTCGTGGAACTGGTGCGGCGTCTGGGAGGAGCGCTCGCCCGTGCTGCTGTCCCAGGTCCGGGGCGAGGGGCCGCTGCGCGCGGGCGCGGCGAAGGTAACCCTCGCGCCGCCCTTCCCGGTGGTGGTGGCCGGCTACGCGCCGCC
>JBKGHK010000202.1:0-15057 GCA_046520375.1 Pyxidicoccus sp. 3LFB2 | reverse complement strand
GACGCTCTTCACGCGCGCGTACACGCCCATTGCCCAGACGGAGCCGGCGTGGCGCTCGCTGCTCACCGCGCGCTGGCCGCACACCACGGGCGTGCGCTACGCGCTGACGGCGGACTCGCGGCTGCGGCTGCAGCCCACCTTCCCAGAGACATTCGCTCAGGCCGGCTGGCGCACGGTGTTCGCCACGGACTGCTCGCGCTTCCATGCGGAGGGGCCGGCCTCCGGCTTCGCCACCCGCCTGCAGCCCCCTCGCGGGGCGGTGAATTTCCTCCTGGAGAAGCTGCGCTACCGCGCGCTGGGCGTCTTCGCGGACCATGCCCTCGGGGCCGCGTGGGTGCCCGAGTTCATCGACAACCGCGCGCTGGCCGGCATCCATGACCCCATGGGCTACGCGGAGCGGCTCGCGTCCCGGCTGGTGGACGAGGCGCGCGAGGGCCCCACGCTGTTCGCCTTCCACGCCACCGCGGCGCACTTCCCGGGCGACCCGGTGCACCCCTTCTACCGGCGCTTCGTGGCGCCCTCGGAGCCGCTGGAGCGGCGGCTGCGCATGCACTTCGCCCCCGTGTCTCCGGGCGCGAAGGGCGGGTGGAGCCGCGAGGGGGCCGAGGCGCTCTACGACGAGCTGCTCGCGCAGGCCGACGCGCAGGTGGGCGAGCTGCTGGACGCGCTCAAGCGCACCGGGCGCTATGACGACGCGCTCATCGTCCTGCTGTCGGACCATGGCGAGAGCTTCCACGCGGACCGTCCGGACCTGGCGGGCGCCACGCCGGTGCATGGCGCGCGGCTGTCCGAAGAGGAGTACCGCGTGCTGCTGGCGGTGAAGCCTCCGCGAGGACGGGGCACCGGGCCGGCGGTGGTGGACACGCTGGTGCGGCTGGTGGACGTGGGGCCCACGGTGCTGGAGCTGTCGGCCCTGGCGCCGCTGGCCGACGTGGACGGTGTCTCGCTGGCGCCGCTGCTGCGCGGCGAGCCGCTGGCGACGTGGGAGCCGCTGCCCCTGTACGCGGAGACGGGCTTCACGCACGTGCTGCCCGAGGTGTTCGACGCGGCCCACTGGCCCGGCGCGCCGCGTGCCTTCGACGCGTACCGCATCCGCCCCGACGGGGTGGTGGAGATGGGGGACGCGGCCCACGCGGCGATTCTCCGCGAGAAGGACCGGGGCGCCTTCGACGGGCGGCGCTGGTGGGTGGACCGGCCCCGCGCGGACGGAGGCGTGCTGCGCACCTGCGAGGGCGACTGTGAAGGCCCGGACGCCTACGCGCTGGAGGCGTGGCTGGACGCCGTGCAGGGCCTTACGCCCGAGGGCGGCTGGCGTAAGGTGGCGGGTCATGTCGACGACCCCAGACACTCAAGGCCTCCAGGAACGCTACGCACCCCACAACAGCTGCTTCGGCTGCGGTCCGGCCAACCCGCAGGGCCTGCGCATCCGCAGCCGCGTGGAGGGTGAGCTCGTCGTCGCGGACTGGACGCCCTCCGAGCACCACCAGGCGTTTCCCGGCGTCCTCAACGGCGGCATCATCGGCGCGCTGCTGGACTGCCACTGCAACTGGACGGCGGCGTACCACCTGATGAAGGCCCAGGGCGCGGACTCGCCGCCGTGCACCGTCACCGCCGACTACTCCATCGCCCTCAAGCGCCCCACGCCCATGTCGGGGCCGGTGCACCTGGAGGCGAAGCCGGTGGAAATCCAGGGCGACCGCGCCATCATCGAAGCCACGATGACGGCGGGCGGGAAGGTGACGGCCACCTGCCGTGGCACCTTCGTCGCCGTGAAGCCCGGCCACCCCGCGTATCACCGCTGGTAGCAGACGCTGGAAAAGACCCGGGCCCCGTGTGCCTCCGCTCTTTCGAGGGGAGGCACCGGGGCCCGGAAGTACCGCGCGTGGGGCGCGTGATTCTCTACTTACCCATGGACAGCAGCAGGTCGTGCCGCGCGGCCGTCTGGTTCGGCTGCTCGCGGTCGGCGATGCGGTGCACCTGGTTGCCAATCTTGTCCTGGAGCAGCATCAGGCCGTCGAGCACCTGCTCCGGGCGCGGCGGGCAGCCGGGGATGTAGACGTCCACCGGGATGATGCGGTCGATGCCCTGCAGCACCGCGTAGTTGTCGTAGAAGCCGCCCGACGACGCGCACACGCCGAAGGCCACCACCCACTTGGGCTCGGCCATCTGCTCGTACACGCGCTTGAGGATGGGCGCCTGCTTCAGGTTGATGGTGCCCACCACCATCAGGAGGTCTGCCTGACGCGGCGAGAAGCGCGGGAACTCGGCGCCGAAGCGCGAGATGTCGTGACGGCTCGCGGCGACGGACATGTACTCCATGCCGCAGCACGCGGTCGCGTACGGGTAGGTGAACAGCGAATACTTGCGGGCCCAGCCCAGGCCCTTGGAGACCATGCGCTGGAAGAAGCCCATGGCTTCATCGCGACGGGTGGCCAGTACGGGGGCAATGTCAGTGTCAGCCATGTTGTCTCAGCTCTCCCAGTCCAGGGCGCCCTTCTTCCAGATGTAGATAAGGCCCACGACGAGCGTCGCCGCGAAAACCAGCATCTCCACGTACCCGAACCAGCCGAGCGCTCGGAAGTTCACCGCCCAGGGGTACAGGAACACCGCTTCGACGTCGAACACGATGAACAGCAGGGCCACGACGTAGAACTTCACGGCGAAGCGCTGGCGTGCCGGGCCGGTCGACTCGGAGCCGGCCTCGAAGCTGGTGGATTTGATGGCGCTCGGACGCCGGGGCCCCAGGCGGGTGGTGATCTGGGGAATGAGCATCGCCATGCCACCGGCCAGCAGCAGGACGACCGCCAGCGGCAGGTAGGGCGAGAGTGGAGTGGGAGTCATCGCGCGCGGAACCTAATGACACCTTCCCGGCCCTGTCAAAGGGAAAGTCCCCTCCGGGAAGGCTCCAACCCCTTGAGATGACGGCGAAAAGCAGGGCTGCTGGGGCCCAGGCGAGGCCCGGCGCTCCGGCTGGCCGGCGCCCGTCCGCTCCGCCGTCCCCCGGGCTGGGGCCGGTTTGACGCTCCGGAGAGGGGCGCCTACCGTCGCCGGACGCCGGTGTCGGCGTGGATCATTCCTTCCCGGGAGCAGACACACATGTGGGGCCGGCTCAGCTTGCGGATGCAGGTCGCCATCGCGGTGCTCGTGCCCTGCCTGGCGGTGGCCGTCTTCTGCGGTGTGTACTTCCCCCGTCAGCAGCAGGCCGCCTCCATGGAGCAGTTGGAGAAGCGGGTCCGGGTGGTGGGGCTGCTGGTGGCCCGACACCCGGTGGTGCTCGCGGCGGACACCACCTCCAGCTCGCAGCTGCGGCTGGACGAGGTGCTCTCCCTGCTGGAGGTCCGGGACGCGGCGTCGGAGAGCCCCGGCTTCACCGTGCACTACCAGGCGCTGTTCGGTCAGGACGGCAACGTGGCGCACTCGCGCGGTGAGCTTCCGCGCTACGTGCAGGAGCTGCTGCAGCAGAAGGTGGCCGCGGGGAGCTGTGAGTCGTCGCGGAGCCCGGATGACAAGGAGGTGGTGGTGCGCTGCGCGAGCGGCTCCTCCCTCTACGTGGCGGGCTTTGGCACCGAGGAAGCGATGTCCTCGCTGCGGGACCTGAAGTGGGACGCGCTGCTGGGGCTGGCCGGGGCGCTGGGGCTGGGCCTGCTGCTGGCGCTGCTCATCAGCCACAACATCGTCGAGCCCGTGTCCCGGGTGACGGACGTGGCGCGGGACGTCACGCGCGGGGACATGTCACGCGCGGAGCTGGACGTGCCCGCCACCGGCGAGGTGCGCCTCATGGCGCAGTCCTTCAACCAGATGCTCGGCACGCTGCGCGCCACCGTCATGGAGCTGGTGTCCCGCACGGAGCAGCTCTCCGGAGCGTCGCGGGGCCTGCTGGGCGCGTCCGCGGACCAGGAGCATGTCATCAGCCAGCAGGCGGCCTACGCGCAGCAGATTGCCGCCACCTTCGAGGAGCTGAGCCGCACGGCGGAGCAGATCTCCAGCTCCACCGAGGTGGTGGAGTCCAGCGCGCGGCGCACGCATGAGGCGGTGGCCGAGGCGATGGCCGTGGTGGCCCAGGTGGTGGCGGGCATCAACGACATCCGCACCGAGTCCAAGGGCGTGGCGGACGCCATTGTCGGGCTGAACCAGGACCTGCAGCAGGTCTCCAAGATTGCCCAGGTCATCAATCAGGTGGCGGAGCGCTCGGACCTGCTGGCGCTGAACGCGGCGCTGGAGGGTACCAAGGCGGGTGAGGTGGGGCGCGGCTTCTCGCTGGTGGCCGCGGAGATGCGCAAGCTGGCGGAGAACGTGTCGGCCTCCGCGCGCGACATCGCCCGCATCGTCGAGAAGGTGCAGGACTCGGGTGAGGAGGCGGCGTCCAAGGCGCGGGTGGGCATGGCCACCAGCGACCGGGGCGTGGAGGTGGCCGAGCAGGCCTCGTCCGTGTTCCAGCGAATCGTCGAGCTGGCGCGCGGCACCAGCGAGGCGGCGCGGCAGATCACCATCGCCACCCGGCAGCAGCGCCAGTCCAGCGAGCAGGCCGTGCAGGGCGCGCGCAACGTGGCGGAGCTGGTGAAGCAGGGCGTGGACGCGACGGGCCGCACCACCCGCATCGCCCAGGACCTGCAGGCGGTGGCCGAAGGGCTCACGGCCGTCACCAGCCGCTTCAAGACGACGCGGAACTAGCGGCGGCTCACTCGCGCTTCCAGCGAAGCTGGAACTCCACCTCGTCCACGTTCTTCTCGCGCTCGTGCTCGATGTTGAAGAGCGCGTCGGCGGGGATGCGCAGGCGCTCGCCAGCGACCTGGATGCTGAAGGCCTTGCCGGCTTCGATGGCGTCCGCCAGCCGCCGCAGCTTCGCGACGAACTCCTTGCGCGGGTAGGTCTTCTCCAGGTCTCGGTCGGGACGCTTGGCCATGGGCTCGCTCGTGGGGTGGAAGGAACGGCCATCCTGCCAGGAGGGCGTGCCTTGGCGCGATGGCCGTGTGCGGAGGGTGAGCACCCTTCACTGCCGCGACGGTGGGCATTGCTGTGCGCCGCGCATGAGCCCCGGCTCAGGGCCGTTCAACGTACAGGAGGAAGCCTTCGTGGTTCCGGTCCACCGGCTCCAGGGTATTGACCTGGGACTCGCCGAAGGACGCGGCTCCCGACATGGTGCCGGCGATGTAGAGCCCGCCCGAGGGTGTGAAAGCCGCGGCATGCGCGATGATGGAGAGCGTTCGGAACAGCACCTGCCGCTTCCGGGGGGTGCCATCGAGTGACAGGGTGTCGAGCACGAGCCGGTCTCCCTCGCTGTTGCGCCCATGCGTCACGATGGCGATCGTCTCGCGGCCCGCTGCGAAGCCGCCAAGGTCCACTCTCGACTCGCCGTGGTCCGCGGGCTCAGAACAGGGAAGTTTCCTCGTCCAGACGACGGCGTTCGATTTGACGCGCGCCACATGGAGCCATCGCTCTTCCGGGGGCACATGGCTGGACACGGAATTGCCTACGACAATCCAGCCGTCCTCGGCCGGAGCCAGACTGGAGGCCATGCCTTCTTCCAGGGCGATTTCCTCCTCGACGGTTCCATCCTGACGGACCAGCGCCAACCGCGTCCGCGTTTCCGGGACCTGACCCGTGTGGAGGAGGATTCCGAGCCGGCCCCGGGCATCCACTGCGGTGGAGCCGGCGTACGCATCGACCTGCAGGGGGACACTCCGAACGCTCTTGCCCTCCAGGTCGAACCAGTGAAGCTGGGCTTTCATCGGCGCGGATGCAGGCTCCTGCGTCAGCGTGATGAGCACGGCCGAGCGGGCGTCCACGAGGTGCAATCCACGGACTCCGTCCAGGGGGCCACCGAGCAGTCGAGACCACTGCTCCTGGCCACGGGAGTCCACCCGGACCAGCCGCACGTCCCGGGGGTAGGGCAGCCCCGGGTACTTGGGAGAGGGAATCACGGCCACGAGCGCTCCGCCATCCGGCAACGCCTGGACTGCGCGAACGTTCCCGACCTGGAGGCAGTCGGTGCCGAGCTGAAGCGGTTGGCCCGAGGGGGAGAACTTGCGCAGGGTGCATGGGGTTGAACCGAAGTCACCGAGCAACCCCACGAATGCATCACCCTCGGGGCTGGCTGACATGGCGTAGGCCCTATCGGCCCAGGTTTCGACTCCGAAGGTCTGGAGCCACCTCGCTGGCGCGGCTTCGGCATGCACCACGGCAGGGGGGGGCGGTACGGGTGCCGCAGCCGTCCTGGCTGGGAGTGGCGGTACGGGTGCAGCAACCGTCCTGGAGTGACAGGACGGCTGTGCCGCGGCCAGTGTGCAGACAAGGAGGGTACGGGCGGGCCAGGAATGCTTCCGGATGTCAGCCGTCATCCCGGAAATCCTACCTGCTGTTACAGGAGTCATCCTGATTCCCTGCCAGGGCCGCCCCGGCGCTATGGCCGGGTCACCGCCCGGGCCGCCAGCAGCTGCGACAGCAGCTCGCCGCGCTGTCCCTCGGGAATCAGCGTGAGCTGGGCGCCGCTCTCCAGCAGGCGCTGCGTCTCCAGCAGCTCGAAGGTGGCCTCCAGCACGTCGGGATCCTCGCCAATCTTCCTCAGCGCGGAGCCGACAATCTGGGGCCGCAGCGCCGCGGCGCGGGCGAACTCCACGGCGCTCTGCCGCTCGGCGGTGCTGGTGATGATGCTCACCTGGTTGGCGCCGTCCTGTCGGATGGCGCTCGTCACCTGCCGCAGCCGGTTGACGACCTTCTCCTCAATCTGGCGAATCATCTGCGCGTCGCGGAAGTGGACCTTGCGCACGTAGACGCTGCCCAGCTTGTAGCCCCACTCGTGGCTCTGGGGGCTCACCTCGGCGCGCACGGTGCGGCTCATCTCGTGCCGCGTCTCCAGCATGGCGGCCAGCTTCATGTTGGACAGGCAGCGCACGGCGGCGTTGCTCACGTTGGCGGCGAGGCTGCCGCGCGGGTCCGCGTTCTCGAAGAGGAAGCGCTTCGGGTCCGAGACGTACATCTCGTACCAGATGCCGATGCCCATCGGCGCGCCCTCCTCGGAGTTCACCGCCTGGCTGCGCAGGTACTGCTGGTCCAGTCTCAGGTCGACCACCTGGCAGCGGCCGACGAGGTTCACGATGAGCGCCTTCCACCCGAGCTTCACCCACAGGAAGTGGAGCCCGGGCTCGTCCAGCGTGCACACCACCGAGCCGAAGAGCACGTACACCCGGCAGGTGCGCTCGTGGACGATGGCGTAGACGCCGAACAGCCGCAGCATCGCGAAGAAGATGGGCAGGCCGATGGCCATGCCGAAGAATCCGATGATGGCGCCAATCAGGGTGCTAACCATGCTTCACCCCCATCACCACCGCCTGCGCCTTCTGGTACAGCCCCAGCCGGATGTTGCGCAGGTAGGCCTGGAGCGCGCCGGGACCGCTGCGCTTGAGCAGCGAGAGCTCGTTGGAGAGGGCCACCAGGGGCTCCACCTCCGCCTGGGCCCTGAGCGTCTCGATTTCCACCGCGCGCCGGCTCTGGACGATTTTCTGGTCCGCCGAGGCCTGCGCGAGGCTGATGTCACTGGAGACGTGGTTGTGCGCGGTGTTGATGGCGGCCAGGGCGCTCTCCACCTCCTGCGGCGGGTCGATGCCGGTGATGAGGGAGGCCTCCAGCACCACGCCGTAGCGCGCCTCGCTGCCCCGGCACTCGTGGTCCATGTGCTCGTTGAGGTCCCGGAGGTTCTTACGCAGGTCGTTGATGGACACGCCGGACACGACGCTGGCCTCCAGGCTGTCGGCGTCACGGGCGGCGGCGGGCGCCTCGAAGTTGGCGATGCGCTGGCGGAGGATGGAGACGAAGAAGCCCATGACGTGCGCCACCGGGTTCTTCACGCCGAAGAGGAAGGCGTAGAGGTTCTTCTCCGAGACGCGGTAGCGAATCTGCCCGGTGAGGCCGGTGTTGAGCTGGTCCTTGGTGACGGCGTCCACCATGGTGCCGCCCTGGTTCGCCTCGGGCGACTCCGGGTCATGCGCCATGTTGAGCGTCTGCGTGGCCACGGAAATCTTGCGCACCTGCTCCCAGGGCCACTTGAAGTAGGGGCCGCCGGAGGAGATGACGCGCAGCTGCGGGTAGACGTAGCGCTCCTCGTCGGTGCGGGCGAGCCCCTCGGAGAGCGGGCCGTCGCGGTTGGTGAGGTTCGCGGAGAGGCGCTCGGCGCGGCCCAGGCGCACCTTCACCGCGCGCACGTTCTGGTCCACCGTGAAGAGGCCGCCCAGCACGTACCGCACGAAGAGATACGCGAGCGCTCCCAGGAGCACTCCGTTGAAGAGGCCCTGGACGAACGGTGCTACTTCCGGATCAATCGGGTCCATGGCCCGGAGCGTAGCAGCTTCGGACCCGGGGCCTCGGGACGGGCCATCCCTCGCGCATCAGGATGGCCCCCTTCAATGCGGACTGCGCTCAGCGCTGCTGCGCCCCACGGCGCCGCATGAGGCCGGCCAGGAGCAGCAGGCTCCAGCCCACCGCCGCCGAGGCGCCCGTGCCGGTGCTGCACCCGAAGCCCAGCGACGCCGACTCGGGCGTCTCGACGGACACGGGCTTGCGGGTGCCCACCGTCACCTGGAGGGTGCACGAGGCGCTGTTGCCGCTGGCATCCGTGGCCGTCATCACCACGGGCGTGGTGCCCGGCGGGAAGAGCGAGCCGGAGGCGTGGCTCGACACCACCTCGGGCGCGGACACGCCGTCCTCCGCGGTGGCGAACGGGAAGTCCACGGCCTGGCCGTTCGTCGAGACCGAGGTGACGGTAACGTCCGACGGGCAGGTGATGGCGGGCGGCGTGGTGTCGCTCACCGTCACGGCGAAGGTGCAGGAGGCGTCGCGTCCGTCGGAATCTCTCGCGGTGGCGGTGATGGCGGTGGTCCCCAGGGGGAAGCCCATGCCCGAATCGTGGCTGTACGACAGCGTCACCGGCAGCCTTCCCCCGGAGGACGTCGCCGGGGCCCAGGAGACGGAAGCGCCCTGGGCGCCCGTGGCTTCGGCCACGCCGTTCGCCGGGCAGGTGATGGATGGCGGAGGCGGCAAGGCCTGCACCGTGATGTTGAAGCCGCAGGTGGCCGCGTTGCCCGCGCCATCCGTGGCGGTGACGGTGACGCGCGTGATGCCAATGGGGAAGACGCTCCCAGAGGCGTGGCTGGCCGACAGCGTCGGTGCCGACGTCACCGCGTCGGTCGCCGAGGCCGCGGCATAGGTCACAGCGGCGCCGTCCTGCGCGGGGGCTTCCACGACGAGGTCCGCACCACAGGTGACCGCGGGCGGCGTCGTGTCCTTCACGACGACGACGGTGGTGCAGGTGCGGGTGTTGCCCGCCTCATCCGTCCCCGTGGCGATGCGCGGGGTGGCCCCCAGCGAGAAGGTGGATCCCGGGGCAGGGGCATGGGTGAACGTCACCGCCGCCGAGCCGGCATCCACCCAGGTCGGCGCCGGGACGTCGGCGATGGCTCCCGCGCTGCTGGTGGCCTCGAACTCCAGGACCGCCGGGCACGTGAGCTCGGGAGGCGTGGTGTCGCGCACCGTCACGGAGAAGGTGCAGGAGCCGCCGGACCCCTGGCTGTCCTGCACGGAGGCCGTGACGGACGTGGTGCCCTTCGAGAAGCGCGTGCCCGCGGCCTGGCTGTACGTCACCGTATAGGGCGGGCTGCCCTCGCTGACGAGCGCCGGGCCGTAGTGGACGACGGCGCCCTCGGGCGAGGTGGCCTCCACCACCTGGTCGCTCGGGCAGGTGATGACGAGCGGCCTGGGCACCACGGTGACGGTGAACGTGCAGCTGGCCGGGTTGCCCGCGACGTCCGTGGCCGTGACGTTGACGGTCGACGTGCCCAGCGAGAAGCGCGAGCCGGACAGCGGGCTGAAGAACACCGTCACCGCCGACGCGGGAGTCACGACGTCGGAGACGGAGACGGGCGGGTAGAACACCTCGGCGCTGCCGCCGGTGGCCACCACCGTCAGGTCCGCCGGGCACGTCAGCGACGGCGGCGTGGTGTCTCGCACGGTGACGGTGAAGGCGCAGGACGCGGTTCTCCCCTCGGCATCGCGCGCGGTGGCGGTGACGGTGGTGTCGCCCACGGGGAATCCCGCGCCCGAGTCATGGCTGTACGTCACCACGACGGGAGCGCGGCCATCGGAAGCGGTGGCGGCAGGGTACGTGACGGTGGCGCCCTGGGGGCCGGTCGCCTCGGTCAACACGTCCGCCGGACAGGTGATGGAGGGCGGAGGCGGCGGCTGCTGCACGGTGACGTTGAAGGCGCAGGTGCCCGCGTTGCCCGCGCCATCCGTGGCCGTGACGGTGACTCGCGTGATGCCCGTCGGGAAGACGCTCCCGGAGGCATGCGTGGCCGACAACGTCGGTGCTGACGTCACCGCGTCGGTCGCCGAGGGAGGCGCGTAGCTGACGGCGGCGCCCTCCGGCCCGGTGGCCTCCACAACGAGGTCCGCGCTGCACGTGACGGCGGGAGGCGTGGTGTCCTGCACGACGACGACGGTGGTGCAGGCCTGCCCGACGTTGCCCGCCTCGTCCGTGGGGATGGCCTGACGGAAGGTGGCGCCCAGCGGGAAGGTGGGGCCCGGCGCCGGCGAATAGGTGAACGTCACGGTGTTGGAGGCGACGTCGTACCAGACCGGCTCCGGCACGGTGACGACGGCGCCCTCGCTGCTGGTGGCCTCGGTCCCGATGAAGCTCTCACACGTAATCGCGGGCGGCGTCGTGTCGCGCACCTCCGCGCGGAAGGCGCAGGACCCGATTCCTCCCTCACTGTCGACCACGTTCGCCGTGACGTCGGTGACGCCCTTGGGGAAGTGCGTCCCCGAGGCCGGCGTGAAGGTCACCTCGCGCGGGTACGGGAAGCTGCCGTCCGTGAGGCTGACGATGTCCGGGCTGAGGTGGACGATGGCGCCCGTGGGGCTGGTGGCCTCGGTGTACGCGGGGGCGTCGCACCGGAGCGCCAGCGTCCGAGGCACCACCGTGACGGTGAAGGCGCAGTCCGTCGTGTTGCCCGCCTCGTCCGTGGCCGAGGCGCGACGGGCGTCGAGCCGAGGGGGAAGCGATGCCCGCTCATGGGGCTGTAGAGCAGCGCCAGCGCCTCCGGTGGCGTGACGGCGTCGGAGACGACGGCGGGCGGGTACTCGACGATGGCGCCCTGCGCGGTGACGGCCTCGGCGATGAGGTCCGCCGGGCAGGTGAAGGCGGGCGGGGTGGTGTCCCGCACGGTGACGGAGAAGGTGCACGCGGCCGTGTTGCCCGCCTCGTCCGTCGCCGTGGCGGTCACCTGCGTGGTGCCGAGCGAGAACGTGCCGCCGCGAGGATGGCTGTAGCCCAGCGTGGGGTTCAGGGTGAAGTCGTCCACCGCCGTCGCGAGCGGATACGCCACCGCCGTGCCGCTGGCGCTGGTGGCCTCGGCGAAGACGGGCTCCGGGCACGTCACCGTGGGGGGCGTGGTGTCGGAGGATGCGGAGAGAGCCATGCGCCAGAGCTCCACGCCCCGCGTGCCGTCGTCCGCCGTGAAGAACAGGTGGTCCCCCACGACGGTGAGACTCGAGGGAGACGAGGACCAGGCGCCCGGGGCCAGGTCCGCCACCATCACCGTGCCGGCCTCGGTGCCGTCGCTGACCCAGACCTCCTGGCCATGTGAGCCATCACCGGCGACGAAGTACAGGCGCCCGCGTGTCGCCACCATCCGCCTCGGACGCGAACCCTGGGGGCCGGGGGCGATGTCGCGAATCATGACGGTGCCCTGCACGGTGCCGTCCGTCTTCCACAGCTCCGTGCCATGGGCGGCGTCGGCGGTGCTGAAGAACAGGTGCTTGCCCACGGGCACGAACCGGGGGCCAAAGAAGTCGTGGTGGATGGGGTGGTCGGAACCTTCGTGCAGCTTGACGGTCCCAGCCGCCGTTCCATCCGTCCTCCACACCGTGGCGCCCCGGATGCCAGTGGAGAAGTACAGCGCGCCATTCCAGGCGGTGAGGAACGAGGGGTACGACGACTCCCTGCCCGGGACGAGGTCGAGGACGCGCTGCGTGCCCGCCTCCGTGCCGTCGCTCCTCCACAGCTCGTGCCCGTGCGCGGCATCCGTGGCCGCGAAGTAGAGCAGGCCTCCGAACTCCATGAGCCCCGAGGGGAAGAAGCCCGTGTTCCCGGTGACGCTCTCGCGCACCCGCCGCGTGCCCGCCTCCGTGCCATCCGTCCGCCACAGGTCGGCGCCGTGCACACCGTCGTCCGCCACGAAGTAGACCGTGTTGCCCACCCG
Organism: Pyxidicoccus sp. 3LFB2; assembly: GCA_046520375.1. Lineage (GTDB taxonomy): Bacteria > Myxococcota > Myxococcia > Myxococcales > Myxococcaceae > Myxococcus. The sequence goes on along the minus strand of JBKGHK010000202.1, from coordinate 2,806 downwards.
GACCACCGAACGGGGGGACGAGCTCTCCGCTCCGGGCCGGACGTCCTTCACCCGCCGGGTTCCCTCCGGGGTGCCGTCGCTCGCCCACAGCTCCGAGTCCACCGTCCCATCGTTGCCGTTGAAGTAGACGGTGTCTCCCACCGACCACAGCTCGGTGAAGGAGGCCATGGCGGTGCTGGGGTTGATGTCCTTCACCAGCCGGCTTCCCTCGGGCGTGCCGTCACTCGTCCAGAGCTCCGGGCCGCTGTCGGGCGCATGGGCCCGGTAGAAGAGCCTTCCGCCCGCCTTGACGCGCAGGGCAGGGGCGGAGCCGTTGGCGCCCGGCTGCAGGTCCATCATCAGCTGGGTGCCCGCCACCGTCCCATCGCTGCGCCACGCCTCGACGCCGCTCGCCGTGCCGTTCGCGGTGAAGTGGAGGACCCCGTTCAGCTCCACGAGGGCCGTCGGCGAGGCGGAGTCCGTCTGCCGCCGCGTGAAGCGCAGGGCCTGCGTCGTCGCATTCGTGCCATCCGTCCGCCACAGCTCCCGCCGGATGCCAAACGAGGCCATGAAGAAGACCCGCGAGCCGGCCGCCTTGAGCAGGCTGAGTACCGAGTTGGCGCTTCCCGGGCTGAGGTCCTTCACGACCACCGTGCCCGTGTCGGTGCCGTCGCTCCGCCACAGCTCGCGGCCCTGCGTGGCCGTCTCGGCCACGAAGTAGAGCACGCCCTGGGCGTCCACCAGGGAGGTGGGGAGGGAGTGGGCCCGTCCAGGGTTGAGGTCCTTCACGACCACCGTGCCCGCCTCGGTGCCATCGCTCTTCCACAGCTCGCAGCCGAAGCGGCTTTCGTCCGAGGCGCGGAAGTAGAGCCGCCCCCCGGAGGCCGCGAAGCTGCCCAGGGTACAGCCCGCGTCGGGCCAGGCGGCGGCACGGACGGGCCATGTTCCGGCCGTCGTCCCATCGCTGCGCCACAGCGTCGTGCCGATCTGCCCCGGCACGCTGGCATAGAGCGTCGTCCCCGCGGCGACCAGGGTCTCCACGTTGCTGCTCCCCGTCCCCGGGACGATGTCCCTCACCAGGGTGATGTCCCAGGGATTGCCCTGGCTGCGTCTCAGCTCCCGGCCGTGCGCGGACGACTGGGAATGGAAGTAGAGCGCGCCACCGAAGGCCGTGAGGTGCATGGGGGCGGAATCCCCACGGCCGGGGACGAGGTCCTGCACCATGAAGGTGCCCTCGGGCGTGCCGTCGGTCCGCCACAGCTCCTCGCCCCAGTTCTCGTGGTTGGCCGAATAGAAGACGAGGCCAAGCTCGGGGACGACCGTCAGGTGTTGTGGATCGGCCGGGTAGTTCGGGTGATTGTCCCGGAGCATCCGCGTGCCCGCCTCGGTGCCGTCACTGACCCACAGCTCGGGGCCATGCACGCCGTCATTCGCCACGAAGAGCAGGAGGTTGCCGAGCGCCGTGAGGGACACCGGGTTGGAGTAGTACTGCCCGGGGTGGATGTCCTTGACGGGCACGGTGCCCTCGGCGGTGCCGTCGCTCTTCCAGAGCTCGGGGCCCGTGCGGCCGTCGTCGGCGACGAAGTAGAGCGTGTTGCCCACGGCGGTGAGCTGCTCGGGCGCGGAGCCGTCCTCACCGGGGTCGATGTCTCGGACGAGCCAGGTCCCCTCCACGGTGCCATCGCTCCGCCACAGCTCGCGGCCGCCGCTTCCGAGCCCCGAGAAGTAGAGCGTGCCGCCGATGACGGCGAAGTGCTGGGGCTCGTTGGGTTGGGCATTCGTGCCCGGCCGCGTATTGAGGTCCACGACGACCTGGGGCGCGCCATCCAGGAGCGCCGCCCCGAGGGTGGCCGCGGATGCGGGCGGCGCTTCAGGCGGCGATTCTGGCGGGGCTTCGCAGGCTCCCATCACACACGCCAGGACGCACCACACGAGCAGTCGGCACTTGCTTCGCATCAACCTCTCCGGAAGGTCCGCGGCGCGTCTGAATCCGACGCATGGTCGGGGGCCCCTCCCGCCAGCGGAAACAGCCGGAGGATTCCCTCAACGCGGCGGGAAATCAATTGCAGCCGGCTGAATCACAAACACCCCAGACGGTCAGTCCATCAGCCGGTGGAGGCTGAGGTCCAACCGGCTCTGGACCAATCCCAGAAGGCTCTCCAGCTCCTGGCCATTCAGCTTCAGCCGCGAGGCCAGCTCCCGGTGGGTGAGCTTCAGCAGTCGCTCGCGGGCCTGGGCCACGTGGCGCGCCACGCTGGAGCGGGGCTCGCCGTACATCGTCGCGATGCGGTCCATGGTGAGGCCATGCACGTGGTGCAGACGCAGCAGCGCCCGCTCGCGCTCGGTGAGCTCCGCGAGGGCCGCCTGCAGGGAGTCGGTGAGCACCTGGCGCGAGTGCGCCTGGAGCAGCTCTCGCTCCGGGTCGTCGCGCGACAGCAAGCGCTCCAGGGCCTGGGGCGGCTCGGAGAACAGCTCCTGCCGGCCGGCCTGGCTGCGCAGTTCCTGGGCGATGCGCGAGGCGACGATGCGCACCCAGCCCGTCAGCGCGCCCCGGCCGGAGAACTCGGCGATTTTCGGCGCCGTGCCGCCCACGCCCAGCAGCAGCCGCTGGCGTGCCACCTGGAGCACCTCGTCCAGCGTGGCGCCCGGGTGCTGGCCCAGGCGGGACGACACCTTCGGCAGGATGTGGTGCTCGAAGTGCCGCAGGGCCTGGGGCTCGCCCGCGGCACAGGCGCAGGCGAGGTACAGGTCGTCGGCGCGCAGCTGGCGCAGCACGTCCTCCAGGGCGCCCTCCGAGGGGAGGTGCCGCGCCACGTGGCGCAGGAAG
>JBKGHK010000201.1:0-15112 GCA_046520375.1 Pyxidicoccus sp. 3LFB2 | reverse complement strand
CCTGCTCGCATAACGCAGCAGGTGGGCCAGCTTCTTCCCTACCGAAATAGGCTCTTAGAAGTGCACGAGCCGGGGATCGAACCCGGACGACCCTTGCGGGTCAGCGGATTTTAAGTCCGCTGCGTCTGCCAGTTCCGCCACTCGTGCCCGCCTGCCGGCCCCGGTTTATATCGCCTGCCCCCGGGTTGGCCACCCCTCGGAACAGCTCACCACCGAACTTGACCGGCCGTGCGGGCGTCCAATTCCCGGGAGAGGGGCCATGCGCTGTCCCCAGAGGCCGAACCGGTCAGCGCTCGCGGCGGAAGACACAACGAGGCACGGCCTCCCAGGGCGAGTCCCTGCCTACCCCCAGGCCAGGCTCAGGCGTCCTGCCTGAGCCCGGCCGAGCTTCCGGACTACAGACAGCTGCCAGCGTTGGCGAAGTCCGGGTAGCACTGCGCCCCGAACATGCGCGACTTCACGATGGCGAAGTACCGGCGCGAATCCGTCCTCCGGCGCACGCGAATCTCGAAGCGGACATCGACGTTGGGCGGGAGGAGCGCCTCGACCTCACCGTAGTACCACTCCGTCAGGCGCATGTTCCGGACGGCGGCATCCGTCCAGGCCACGCCATTGTAGGTCTGCAGCGCCAACACGATGTCGTCGGTGACATGCGCCGGAGAGTAGGCACTGAAGGTCTCCATCTCCATCTCCAGCGAGCCGCGCACCTTCCCGGGCTGGGTGTTCTGGAAGTAACCCGAGATGTGCCCGATGACCTGGTAGCCCGTGCCCATCTCGATGCGGACATCGAGATGCGGCATGTGCGTCTCCTTGATGTTGTACAGCGCGTTGCCGCCACCCCAGTTCATCGTGGCCACCACCGCCCCGGAGCGGGGACGGATCATCGGACCAATCGTCTCGGGCGCGTAGACCTCCCAGTCCGCCGGCACGTACGCGAGGTTCCAGATGGGCAACTCGATTTCGTACCCATGGGTCCCCGGCACGTCCGCCGACTCAGTGGTGGTGTCACAGTCCGCGCACGCTGCGGCCTGCGCCACCGTCTCCACGGTGGCCGCGCCCTGGCCACCGCCGGAAGGCAGCGCTCCACCACAGCCCACCAACATCAGCGCGCACGACGAAGACAGCAGGTGCTTCAGCATGGTGATTCCCTTCCCTCTCACAGGCAACTCGCGGCGTTGGCGAAGTCCACGTAGCACTGCGCTCCGAACATGCGGACCGCGGTGAACGACACGTACCGCTGCCACTCGGGCCGCTGGCGCATCCGGATTTCGAACCGCACCTCGATGTTCGGCGGCAGCGTCGCCTCCACCTCACCGTAGAAGAAGACGGCCAGCGGCAGGCTCCGGGTCGTGTGGTCAAGCCACGTCGTGCCGTTGAAGGTCTGCAGTGCGAGCACGACCTCGTCCTGGACCGCGGGCCGCAGGTCTCCGGAGCTCGTCTCGAACTGCACCGAGCCGCGCACCTTCCCGTTCTGGATGTTCGAGAAGAAGCCCGTGACGTGGCCCAGGACTTGGTAGCCCGTGCCTTGCGCGAGCACCGAGTCGAGATAGGGATAGTGAGACTCCAGGAGGTTGTACAGCGCGTTGCCGCCCCCCCAGTTCATCGTGGTGGGGCTCGGCCCGCTCCTCGACCGGATGAACCAGCCAAGGTCCGGGACGGAATAGGCCTCCCAGTTGGAAGGCACGAACGAGCGGTTCCAGATGGGCAGCTCGATTTCATACCCATGGGTGCCCGGCACGTCCGAGGACTGCTCGACGGCGGAGACGGACTCCACCGTCCCGTCGGCCGACGGCAATCCCTCACCACAGCCCAGCAACATCAGCGCGCAGAGCGGCGCAACAAGGCTCTTCGACATGACAGCTCCCTTCCCGCTCACAGGCAGCCCGTGGGGTTGCTGAAGTCCACGTAGCACTGCGCGCCAAACATCCGCGCCTTGGTGATGTAGACAAACCGATGCCAGGTGGAGTCACGCCAGCCACGAATCTCGAAGCGCACCGGCTGGTTCGGCTGAACAGTCGCCTGCAGCTCGGCGAACACGAGCCCCCACCCCGAGGTGTACACCCGCCGGGTGGCGACGTCCTGCCAGAGCGCTCCATTGTGGGCCTGCAGCGCCAGCTCGACAAAATCAGACGAGGTCGGCACCGGCTGGCTGTCCTGCTCCGGCGCGAGCTCCACCGAGCCACGCACCAGGCCCGCCTGGATGTTGGAGAAGTACCCGGAGATGTGGCCGAGCACCGCATAGCCCGTCCCGGGAGCGACGTGCGTCCGGATGAGGGGAGGCCGGCTCGGCGAGCCCACGTGATACAGCGCGCTGCCACCGCCCCAGTCCATCGTCCCATCCGAGGCACCGGAGCGAAGCCACACGAAGCTGCCCACCTCCGTGCGATCCTCCCACCGCCACGCCGCCGGCAGCAGGGCCTGGTCGCCCACCGGCAGGACGATTTCATAGCCATGCGTCCCAGGCGCATCCGCCGAATCCGGGCTCCTCTCACAGTCCACGCAGCCGATGGACTGCTCCACCGCCCCCGCGGCCTGGGCCTCCGCCTGGGGCAGCCCTTCACCACAACCCAGCAACGACAATGCACACAGCAACGACACAGCCTGTCTCACGGTCCTGCTCCTTCTCATGAATTCAATACAGCTGAGCTTGCGCCGCGGAAGAGACACAGAGGCCCTTCCGTGAGAGCCGTGCAGCACGGCCCCCGATGATGGCGTGACAATTCAATGATGTTTTGTGAAGCCACACTCACGCGGCAGGGTGCCGGCGCATGGAGATACCCATACGCCAGTCAGCCCCTGTATTGACAGTGACGGGGCGCCTGCCCCGGCCTCGCTTGTGAGTGCGTGACGACGGTGCGGCGTCAGCCTTCAACGCCCCACAGACCCACCTGCGCCGAACCCTCACCCCAGGCGATGAACCGCCCGTCGGGGGAGAAGACCGCGGCGCTTGCCTGCGAATCGTCCTCGTCCGAGTGGGCGTAGAGGCGCCCTCCCCCGTCAGTCCTCAGCACGACGAAGGCGCCCGTATCAGCGCCGACCGCGAGCAGAGAGCCGTCGGAATTGAAGCTCAGGCGCCAGACTCCGGCGGGCGGGCCCTTGAGGGTTCCCACCACCTTCAGGCTCGCCACGTCGACCAGGACGACGTCTCCCGCCGACGTGCCCGCGGCGAGCAGGTTGCCCGACGGAGCGAAGGCCACGGCCCAGACATGGGAGGCCTGCACGGAGATGACCCCGCGCGCGGCCCCGGTTCCCACATCCCAGAGGCGAATCGAGCCCTGGGTACTGTCCTCGCCCCGGTCATCCGCCGCCCCCGCCGCCGCCAGCGTCGCATCGGGCGAGAGGGCGCAGCCGTAGAGCAGCGTGGAAGCAGGCTCCAGGTCCTTGAGGGGTCGCCAGTGGGCGACGTCCCAGAGCCGGAGCTCTCCAGTGGTCCCAGCCACCAACAGCTGGTCTCCCTGGCGCGACAGGTCGATGCCCTGGACCGTCAGACCGAGAGGGGCCGAGCGCAGCGCGCTGCCGTCGGCCGCCGACCAGGCCTGGAGCTGCCCGCCGATGGTGACCGACAGCACCGTCTGCGCATCCGGGAGGACCACCGCCGCGAGCCCGCCCGGCAGGGGCTGGTCGACTCGGGGATGCGGGGACTCGTCCTGGAGGTCCCACCAGCGGAGCCGCTGCGAGCCGCCCTGCTCCATGGAGACGAGCAAGCGTGACCGGGCGTCGAAGCCCAGCAGCTGCCCCCGATAGGTCGAATGGGGGGACCGCTCTCCGAGCTGTCGCAGCCGGGTCAGCTGCCTGGCGTTCTCAGGTGTCACGATTCGAGGAGGCATGGTCGCAAAGCCCGGGCCGGCTGGAGGCCGGCCCGGGTCCATCAAGAGGCACAGCGGAAACTACGGGATGATCTCAATATGGACGGCGTAGCTCCAGGGCTTGGTCAAGGCCTCGCGCTCCTCTGCCATCTCCCGGACCTTGCTGATGTGGATGCCCGTCTCCCTGCTGAACCACTGCGACATCTGTTCCTTGACCTGATTGGGGCCAAGCGGCGACAGCGCACGGTCGTCCGCGATCTTCACCACCGTGTCGCTGTTGCCAAACGTCCCTTGCGTCTGGACGATCTCCTTCTTCACATGCGGGTACGGATTCTTGTCCGTGCCTACCATGTCAATCCGGACGAGGGAGTGGTCCGGGTGCATCCAGATCTCCTGTCCCCTCTCGATCAAGGGGAAGTTGGTCCACCCAACGATCTTGTTGTCCATGTCACGGACGGGGGCGCCAAACCCGCTGGACCGCAGCATCTCCTGAACCTCCGCGAGACTCCGCTTGTAGAGGGAGGGCAGTCCCTGGGCGGCGAGTCCCTTGGTCTTCGCCAGCTCCACCCAGTCATCGGCCACCGTGAGCATCTTTCGCTCGGAGGCCGTCTGGAGCCCCCGTCCCTTGAGGTGGGGCGCGAGCTTCTTCACGGCCTCGTCCTTCATCGTCTTGTCCAGCAGGATGAGGAGCTGCTGGCCGGTGATGCCGTCCATGTGCTCGAGGATTCCCTCGGACAGCCGTGCGACCAGGGCCTGCCGCTGCTCCTTGGTGAGGTCGGAGCAGGTGTCGATGAAGCCACCAATCTTGGCCATGGCGACCGCACCCAGGCCGATGCCCACCGTGTGCCCGACGAACCGCCAGAACTGCCCGCTGCCGATGACCAGCCCCAGGCCCGAGGCCATGCGGTCACTCACCGACAGGTCGGCGCCCCACGGATTGCAGAGTTCCTTGCCGGTGACGACCTCGCACAGGTCCACGAAGTCTCCCGCCGGGCTGAGCGAGATGGCGACGGTGGCGGCAATCTTCGCGGCCGTAGCGGCGCCATCCAGCAGGCGGTTGAGCGTGGTGGGAATGGTGGGGTCCTGGGCCGCGACGCCCTCGTCCATGGCCCGGTAGCCGCCGTGGAGCGCTTCCAGGCTGTCGAGCACCAGGTTCTGCTGCTCGTTCGCCGTGCCCTGCCAGAGGTTGAGGTTGTTCTTGAGCGCGTAGGCCTGGGCGGACGTGTCGCCACGCTGCTCCAGCATCGCCACGAAGGCCTTGGTGGTCTCTCGCACGGGGGTGTCGCGGAACCAGTCGCCCTCCCCCATGTACACGTTGATTTCCGCCAGCACGGACTGCTGGGCGGCGAGGAAGGCGCCCCACTCCTCCGTGGACACACCCACGCGAGACTTCAGCCCGCGCTCGAAGACGTCCTGGTTGAAGCGCCACAGGCGCACCACGGCCAGGAAGCCCTGACGGTCCACCACCACGCCACTGCTGACCGTCCGGTGCAGCTCCGCGATGATCTGGTCCGCGAAGGCCTTGTACGGGTCGTTGCTCGGGTCGAACGGGTCTCCGGAGCTGACGTCCGGCGCCTCCACCTCGCCTACCTGGTCATCGCTCAGGTCCGGCGAGTAGGTGTCCGGGTCGTCCAGGTCCACGCCGCCGGTGGGCTCCGTGGGCAGGGTGTAGCGGTCCAGCAGGTCCATCTGGCCGCGGAACTCCGCGACGATGCGGTCAATCTCCGCGCGCAGCTCGGTGATGCTCGTCTTCAGGTCCTTGAGGAACTGGACCAGCCGCTCACGGACGGACGCGGGGACGGTGTTGTACTTCTCCAGGAGCGTCCGCAGCTCGGCCTCGGTGATGGAGTCCAGCGAGCGGCTCATCAGCTGCTTGAGCTCGTCCTGGAGGGCCGCGAGCTGGGCGGCCTGCGCCCGCGCCGAGTCGAGGGAGTCGCTGAGCCGGCTCAGCCGGTCCAGCTCCCGGGTCAGCTCCGCCTCGAGCGAAGCCAGACTGGAGGCCAGGGTGGGGTTGATTTCGCTCAGCTGCAGCGCGACGTTGGCCACGCCGGTGAAGGGCTTGCCATCACGGACGATATGGAAGAGGCGCCGCTGCGCCAGGCCGTCCGAGTTCAGGTTGACGACGTTCTCGGAGAGGGTGCAGTAGTCGTTGCCGCCCTGGGTGTAGACGTTGAAGAAGAAGTCGTTGGAGCCCCAGCGCAGCAGGCTGCCAGCGAAGGCCGCCCGGAAGCGATTGAACTCGTCCCTGTTCGGCCGCCGGACGAAGGCGCCGGGGACGGTATAGGTCGGGATGGGGATGCCATTGACCTGGAAGAAGCCGTCACCCTCGATGGCGATGCTCGCGGCGGCACAGCTTCCCTGACTGACGTACGACACCACCTCCCAGTCGATGCGGTACTGACGCGCCAGGCTTTGCGCCGAGGCCTGCCATGGCGTGACACCAAGCGCGGCCACCACGAGGGCCGCGCACACGGTCCAGATGCGTTTCATGAAATGGGTTCTCCCGGGACTTTGGAACGGATGGGGAAGGCTCACAGGGCCTCTGACGCGCGGACCGCCACGTCATGGGCCGCCGCGGCCGCGCGCAGGTTGTTGGCGGCGAGGTGCTGCTCGACCTCGGTGAGCATCGCGCCATTGACTCCGGCGTTCCGCATCGTGGAGACGTTGAGCCGGAGGGTGTTGGGGATGGTGCTGGTGACGTAGGTGCGCGACTTGGAGTACTGCAGCGTCAGCGCATTGCAGCCCGTGCCCATCCAGGGCGTGGAGGTGATGCGGGCACAGACGGGCTGGAGCTGGAGGATGCCTTCGTGCTCCAGCAGCTTGCCGGCCATGTAGTACAGGCGGAGCTTCGTGCTGCGCGGGGGCAGCTTGCCCACCTGGGTGACACGGGCGTTCATCTCGGCCAGGAACTTCTGCGAGGCGTCCAGGGTGGCCGCATCCGTCATCGTCTGGCGGGTGGCGTTGTCCGCTGCCTGGGCCACCAGCGCCTCCCGGCGGCGCGTCATGCCGGTGAGGGTCTTCTGGACGATGTCGCTCACGCGCTGGTAGCGCGAGTCCGCGTAGGACACCACGCTCTCCAGGACGCGCACGGACGCGGCGACGAGCTGGGGGCGCTCGATGGTGTTCGCCTGCATGAAGGCGACGTAGGGGCGCAGCTCCTCTTCCAGGACGGAGTCCTCATAGGCGAGCTGGCGGGACATCCGGATGGCGTCGAGCCGCATCTGCTGGGGGGCGGCGCTCTCCGCGCGGCTGAGCTGCACCAGCTCCAGCTGCACGTCGCCCAGTGTCACCAGGGTGGCCGTGGAGGCCCGCTGCACCAGGCCCTGGAGCTGTGCCAGGGTGACGGGCTCGTTCGTCCGGTAGGCCGCGAACTGCTGCACCAGGGCGGCATAGGCGGGCTGGAGCGCATCCACCCGCGCCTTGTGCGCGTCCAGGGTCTGCTGGACCTTGGCGAGCATCTCCCGCGAGTCGGCCGCCGCGGCCTCGGCGCCCCGGTTCTCCTCGGCCGCCTTGACCTTCAGGATGTCGGACAGGCCGGTGTCCAGGACCTGCTTGTTGCTCTTGCGCAGCGCCTCCAGGTCATCGGAGTTGTCGAGCCACGTGCGCGAGGAGACCTCCTTCATCTTCTGGATGCTCAGCTCGTAGGAGCGCATGGTGACGTCCGTGGAGTTGGCCGTCCGATAGAACGTCATGATGCGCTCGGTCTGCGCCCGGTACTCCGCCTGATTGCCAATGGAGGTGCCTTCGGCCCACAGCACGGGGGGCCACTCCATGCAGCTCTGCCAGGAGGTCGGGGTGAAGATGGTGCACTTGTTCTTGATCTGCTCCACCAGGACCTTGTTGTAGAGGCTGGCGACGTCCGTGGTTGTCTGACAGACGATGGAGCTGTCGGGATTCTCGTGGCGCTTGCCACACAGGCGCACCGCGGCGAGCGGCTGGCTCTGCGTGGTGGTGGTGGCGGGCACGGCTTCGGCGCCGGCCGTCGGCTCGGACGGCTCGCCGGACGGGGATGGCGCCGGGCTGCAGGCGCCCAAGAGCAGCGCCGTGGCGGCGGCAAGGCCGGACCTTCGGATGGGATTGCGTCTGGACATCATGGGAATGGGAGGCCTCACGGGCCGGCATGCGCCGGCCCGGCTCGGGATGGATGGTGATTGCGAGGGATTGCGCGGGGGCCGCCGTCAGGGCGTGAGCCACGGGGCCAGCTGCGTCCGGCCCAGGTTCAGCTTCGCCTCGGCCGCGGCGTACTGCTGGGCCGCCACCTGGTAGTCGGCCTGGTACTGGGCCTGGGCGCCCGCGTCGGAGCGCGCCGCCAGCTTGTCGATGATGGGCTTGGCCTCGGCGCCGAGGAAGTCCCGCAGCGTCTTGGGCGTACCGTCCGGGTTCGTGTAGTCGCCCGCATCGCCGAGCGTGCCCAGGGCGAAGTAGAAGTTGGCGAGCGTCTCCCGCTCCGCATCGGTCAGCGTGTCATCGCAGCCCATGGTCGTCTTGAAGATGATGGGCGCCGCGTCCTTCGCCTGCGCGCGCAGGTCGTTCATGGACTCGGTGGTGAGCGCGGTGAAGAAGAGGTTGGACAGCTCCTGCATGAAGTCGAAGGCGGCACTGTATTCGACGAGGTAGGCGAGGTTGTCCCGCGCGGCCTTCCTGGCGTTCGCCTCGTCCAGGAGCTGCTGGAGGATGGCATTGGCCTGCGCGGTGCTGTCCACGTCCACCTGGTTCCACTGGATGTCCAGGGAGATGCGGCAGGTCTCGTTGAACGCGGCGTACTGCGTCCACGTGGAAGAGTCCTTCAGCTCGATGGAGCTGAGGTGCTGGCGCGTCAGACCCCGGACCACATGCTGGGGCGTGGAGATGAAGACATACTTCTGGCCGGCCTCGTCCTTCGGGGTCAGCGTCACCTCGAGCGGGTACTGCGTGGAGCAGTTGCCCGTCATCACCCGGTTGAAGACGGTGCGCATGGGGACGGCGGTGTCGAAGATGTCACCGACGAGCGTCTGGGTGGGAATCGCACAGCGCGTGAGCCGCCCCGACGCCAGGGTGCACCGGGCAGGCGAGACGAGGTCCACGGTGGTGCTGGAGGCGAAGGCGGAGCCTCCCCCCAATGAACAGACGAGGAGCGTTCCGAGCAATGTCGGCCGGGTCATGATGTTTGTCTTTCTATGCTTCGGGTAGGCCCCAGCCCTCGCACCGGGCGCGCAGCCCCGGAACGTGGGATGAGGAGGGTCTTCGGACGTAGAGGGGCAATGCCAGACAGTGCCCGGAAAGGGTCACCTCAGGCGCAGAACAGGCGAAAGAACCCAGGCCCCCTGACAGGAGACGAACGGGTCAGGATTGGGGAGGGTGGGCAGGAAGCGGACACCCCTCGAAACGCCGTCACAGGCGCATTCGAGGTGGGCGGGTTCCAGGGAATTGGCGGGAAGGCAATCTATGTTCGAGCGCAATCTCGTTCACCCGATCGCCAACTGTCAACTAATGAATTCCCTCAAGCCTCCCCGTCTGGGGAATGTCCTCTCAATGTGAAACGGATTGAAGGGGCAGCATAAACAAGACAGGCGCGCTGCATGCGGGGCGAAGGTCAGGAGGCCTCCTGGCATTGCCCACGCGCGGGGCGGGTGGTGGCGCTGGGGTACGGCCGCGGGGTGCCGACCCCTTTGGCGGCCGGGCGTGAGGGGCATCGCACGGTCAGTCCGGCCGCCGGGCAGGCTTCCTCAGCAGCGCCTGTCCCCTCCCCTGCCAGTCGCGAGCCTGGGGCGGCCGGCCTCGGCTCCGGGGGGCATGAGGGCCCGCCTGGCGCCTCCTTCCGTGCCGGCCCCCACCTGGAGCGGCTTCGGGAGGCGGGCCTTTCGTACCCGGGGGCTGGGTCCGAGGGATGCGCCAAACCCCGAAAGGCGTTGAAGATTTCAGGCCCTCCGGCCCTGGCCGCGCGTCGCGGTGGGCCCCGGGGGCCCTTCTCTTCACTGTTCGACGGCCTGGATGCGCTCCACCGTCGCATCCCGCCCTCCCCTGTTATAAAGCGCCCCCCATGCTCGAGACCGTCACCAAGGGCTTCCGCGCCGCCAAGAACCGCCTCGCCGGCAAGAGCGAGCTCACCCCGGAGCTGGTGGACGAGTCGCTCCGCGACATCCGCGTGTCCCTCCTCGAGGCCGACGTGGCCTTCGACGTGGTGAAGAAGTTCGTCGCCCGCGTCCGTGAGAAGGCCGTGGGTGAGCTGGTGCAGACCACCATCACCGACAAGGCTGGCCAGAAGCGCAAGGTCAGCCCGATGGACCACTTCATCAAGATCTGCCACGACGAGCTGGAGGCCCTCATGGGGCCGGTCGACACCAGCCTCCAGCTCAAGCCCAAGGGCCAGCTGTCCGGCATCATGATGGTGGGCCTCCAGGGCTCCGGTAAGACGACCACCACCGGCAAGCTCGCCAACCGGCTCCTCCAGCAGGGGCGCAAGCCGCTGCTCGTCGCCGCGGACATCTACCGCCCCGCCGCCGTGGATCAGCTCAAGGTCCTGGGCGAGCGCCTCAAGGTGCCCGTCTACCACGAGCCGGGCCTCCAGCCTCCCGAGCTGGCGAAGCGTGGCTACGCCGCCGCCCGTGAGCAGAAGTGCGACGTGGTGCTCATCGACACCGCCGGCCGTCTCGCCATCGACGAGGCGCTGATGTCCGAGCTGGAGGCCATCAAGGCCAACGTCCAGCCCGACAACATCCTCCTGGTCTGCGACGCGATGATTGGCCAGGACGCCGTGCGCACCGCGGCCGAGTTCGACCGGCGCCTGACGCTGGACGGCTTCATCCTCACCAAGCTGGACGGTGACGCCCGTGGCGGCGCGGCGCTCTCCATCAAGGAAGTCACCGGCAAGCCCATCAAGTTCCTCGGCATGGGCGAGTCGATGGACAAGCTGGAGGAGTTCCGCCCGGACGGCCTCGCGGGCCGCATCCTCGGGTTCGGCGACATCGTCGGCCTGATGAAGGACTTCGAGAAGGTCGTCGACGAGAAGAAGGCCGAGGAGGATGCGAAGAAGCTCCTGTCCGGCCAGTTCTCGATGAAGGACTTCGTCGAGCAGATCCGCATGGTCCGGAAGATGGGCCCGCTCAAGGACCTGCTGGAGAAGTTCCCCCTCTTCGGCGACCTCACCGAGCACCTCAACCCGGACGAGAAGGAGCTCACCAAAATCGAGGCGATGTACGACTCGATGACGGCCAAGGAGCGCCTGCGGCCGGACCTCATCAACACCAGCCGCATCGGCCGCATCGCCAAGGGCAGCGGCCGCAAGGTGGAAGAGGTCCGCGAGCTGCTGCAGAAGTTCGGGATGATGCAGCAGGTGATGGGCACCATCGGCCAGAACCCCGGCCTGCTGGGCCGCATCCCCGGCTTCAAGCAGCTCGGTCAGCTGTCGCAGATGAAGAACATGGACCTCTCCAGCATGTTCGGCGGCGACCCGAAGATGATGGAGAAGATGATGGCCGGCGGCATGCCCGGCATGGGCATGCCCATGCAGATGCCCCAGGTGGCCCCCGGCTACACCCCGCCCATGGGCCAGGCCGCCATGGCCAAGGCCCGCCTCATGGGCTACGCCCCGCCCTCCGCGACCACGAAGCCCGAGGACCGCGACGCCATCAAGGAGCGCCGCAAGCGGGAGAAGGACAACAAGAAGAAGAACCGCAAGAAGCGGTAGACGGCCTCACGGCTGACCCGGCATCGACGCCCGCCGTCCCGGTATGCCTCCCGGGGCCGCGGGCGTTGTCGCGTGGAAGCCCCTCACTCCTGCTTCTTGGGCACCACGAGGCCCTGGCTGAGCCGCTTGAGCACGCGCTGCTTCTGGCGCCGCTTGTAGGCCTCGTGGGCGTTCTCCCCCAGCTCGTTGAGGCGCGCGGTCTCCTCGTCGACGATCTGGAACTCGACCAGGGAGATGACGATGCGGCCCTTGCGCTGGCGCATGTCCTCGTCCGGCGGGGGCAGGTACGCGTCCATCCGCACCGGGATGTCCACGACGAAGTTGAGCGCCCGGTAGGTGTTCCCGGAGAAGGTGTTGCCGTTGCGGTCCTCCCGGTCCTCGTAGTCGCGGTCCAGGTGCAGCTGCGGCGTGTGCGCCTCGAAGTGGGGGTTCTCCGTCAGCACGGCCTTGAACGGGATGAGCGTGTTCTCCGTCTGGCCCGGCACCACGAGGTGGAAGGGAAACAGCCGCTGCGTGAGGTAGTAGAGCACCGGCAGCAGGTCCTCGCGCTTGCGCGTCACCACCCGGAAGCGCGTCCTGTCGTACACCTGCGCGGCCACCGTCTCCTTCTTGGCCAGCAGCTTGGTGACGAGCGAGTCCCGCGTCTTGATGGAGTGCGCGAACTCCACCACCGGCAGCCCCTTGGCCTGCATCTCCTGGGCGACGCTCAGCACCTTCTCCGTCACCAGCTCCGCCAGCTCCGCCTCGGACACCGCCAGGCGGAAGAGCAAATCCCGGCCCTCGATGTGCTGAATGACGTGCATCACCTTCAGCACCACGCAGGCGATGCGGCGGTGGCGGGGAGAGCCCTTGGCCCCGGAGGCCATCAGGAACAGGTCGTGAATCTCCCTCGGCTGCGACACCGCGTCCGCGACGCGGTAGTTGAACGTCTTGCGCAGGTACTCCACCGCCTCCGCCAGCACCCCGCGCGCCCAGGCCTCGTCGTAGGGCCGGGAGACGTCGAGCTGCACGAGGCGCAGGAAGCGGTCCACCTCGTCCCGCGTCTGGAAGTGCATCCGCCGCCAGTCGATGACCGAGCCGCCGCGGAGGATGAGGCGGATGCGCTCGAGTTCGCGCAGCCCCATCTCCGCCACCGAGCGGATGGGGATGTCGGGCAGGACGGGGGTGAGCGAGGGGGCCTTCACACCGAGCTTCCTAGCCGAGCCCACCTGATGGGGAAAGCCCTAGAACGCGCGAAGGCCCCCACCCCAGCTCGGGGAGAGGGCCTCGTGCATTGGCAGGCGATCTGCCGGGCGACTACTTGCTCGCCACGGGCTGGTTGTTCTCGTACCGCACCTGGCTGATGACCTTGCCGTCCTCGGAGTACTCCTTCACCAGGCCGTTCTTCCGGCCATTCTTGTACTCCTCCACGAGGCGGGGCTTGCCGCTGGCGAAGTACTGGATGCGCTGGCCGTGGTAGGTGCCGCTGTTGAACTCGGTCTTCCCGACCTCCTTGCCGCTGGCGTCGTAGAAGGTCCAGACGCCGGTCTTCAGGCCGTCCGCGAACTGGCCCGAGGTGGCCTTCTGGCCGTTGGCGTGGAACTCGGCATAGGGGCCGTGCACGAAGTACTCACCGGCCTGGCCACTGACCTTGCGGCAGAAAAGCCCTTCCGCCTTGGAGCCGGACTGCTTCGTGCCCGAGGGGCAGTTCAACGCGTCTGCTGCCATGGCTCCCGGAGCGGCAATGAACAGGCCCAGGGTGAGGGTTCGCATCAGCTTGGTAGAAAGCATGGACTCTCCTTGTTGAGACGCCGGGATGCCCGCGCGCGCACTCTCAAGACGCCCGAGCTCCGGCGAAATTCACCGGGATTCTTCGGGAGCGCAGCCACGCCCGCTCCCACAACGACCAAGCCCCGCCCACGAAGTTCTGGGGGCGGGGCTCGGAGGTACAACCCTGTAGGGAAGAGAGCTAGCGCCCCCTCCCCGTCAGCTCACTGGTAGTTGGCCTGGAAGCACGCGAAGTTGCCATCGGTGAAGTAGAAACCGGTGGACGTCGTGGTGCTGGTGGCCTCGCGGCAGATGCTGACGATGATCTGGGCCTGCGTGTTGTTGGTGCCCGAGCGAACGTAGTTGCCCGCGCTGCTGCTGATGACGGGGCTCGTCGGGGTGCCGTTGACCAGCACGTAGAAGAAGCCGTTGAGGTCCGCCTGACGCTCGGGGAACGGCGTGCTGGAGTAGGCGGAGATGCGGATGCGCAGGCGCTTGGGGATGCTGGGGGCGCAGAACGAGTCCGTCTCGGCGCTCAGCAGCTCCGTCTTGTAGATGATGGAGCCCGTGGTCCCCAGGTCATCCTTGTTGTTGAAGTTCGTGTAGTTCTCGCACGCCGGGGTCGGGGGCGCGGCGCAGGCGCCGTTGGTGCAGATCTGGCCGTAGGCGCACGTGGAGCGGCCCTCGCCGGTGCAGCTGCCACCCGGGTTGGTACCGCCACCCTCGCACTTCCCAGTCCCCTCGTTGCACGCGCCCGAGGTGCAGTCAGCGTCGGCGGTGCACCGGGTCACGCACACCTGGTCCGCGTTGCAGACCAGGTCGGTGGACTCGGAGTCCGGGCCGCCGTTGCAGAACTGGTCCGTGGAGCACTTGCAGATGCTCGTCTGCGCGTCGGGGCCCGCGCCACCCAGCGGAGCGCAGGTCTTCGCCGTGTCCGGACAGTCAGCGGCCGACGAGCACGTCTGCACACAGACGTCCGAGGTCGGGTGGCAGATTTCGCCCTCGCCGCAATCGTCGTTGGTGGTGCAGGTGGCGGAACCCTCGGCGTCGTCGCCGCAACCGACCATGAAACCGCTCATCGCGCCGAGCGCCGTGAGCATCAGCATCATCTTGCGAAGCTGCATATTGAATCTTCCTCCTGGGTGGAACCGTCGCGCGGGGCTTCCGGCCACTGATTTCAAGCCCCGACGGCCTTACGAGACGGCAGGCTTTAGTCCTGCCTGTCCTGACGTGTCAACGAGTGTCGACGCGCCTCTCGACGCGCCTGCACAGGGGAAATTCAGCGCTCACACTAGCGGACAGTCCAAACAGGAAATCCAAACAGAAACGGGCGTGACGTACACGTCACGCCCGTCACACACACCCACCGCTTCGCCGTCTCTAGAACGTGAAGGGGAAGTCGATGGGCTCGCCCTGCTTCTTGTGCTTGGGGAACGTCCAGCTCTTGATGAGCCCGGAGATGCAACTCGCCATGTAGGTGGAGCGGAACTCGTCCGTCTTGCAAGAGACGGCCGTCGTCTTGCCGCTGGTCTGGATGGACCAGCGCATCACCAGCTTCCCGCTCAGCGCCGGGTCCTTCTTCTTCTGCTCGTTGACGCACTTGATGATGGCCGGCTTGTTGGCCAGCACCACCGCCATGACGTCCGACGTCTGCAGGCGCTCCGGCATGGAGCTGGCGCTCCCGGGCTCGGGCGGCACGTACGTGGTGGGACGCGCCTCGGCCTGCTTCGGCTCCGGCTTCGACTTCTTCGTGCCGAACAGCTCGTCGAAGTCGTCGTCACCGTCGCTGGACGGGCGCTCCGCGCGCGCGGGCTGGCGCTCCTCGGGCTCCTCGCGACGCACCGGAGTCGACGAGGTGGAAGGCCTGCGGGACGTCCCGGTGCGCTCCACCCTC
>JBKGHK010000200.1:0-15113 GCA_046520375.1 Pyxidicoccus sp. 3LFB2 | reverse complement strand
GAGGGCCGCCGGTGGTGCGCGGCCAACGAGGCCGTCAGCGCGTCCGCGTCTGCCGTGCCTTGGAGGCCGAGCGCGCCGAGGCCGCGGCGCTGCTCGAGCGACTGGGCCTGCCCGCGGGCTCGTACCGCTTCACGCGAGAGGACGTGACGTCCACGTTGGCGCTGCTGGAGGCGCTGGAGCCGCTCGCCGGCCCCGGCGTGACGGTGGAGTGGGAGGAGCGGCCCTGGAAGGTGTCGCGCTCGCCGGAGGTGTCGGGCCTGAAGGTGCGGGTGGAGCGGGGGCGGGACTGGTTCGGCGTGGAGGGCGGCGCGCAGGTGGATGGGGAGCGCGTGGAGCTGGCCGTGCTCCTGGAGGCTTTGCGCCGGGGCCACCGCTACGCGCGGCTGGGGCCTGGCCGGTGGATGCGCCTCACGGAGGAGTTGCGTGAGCGGCTCGCCCCGCTGGCGGACCTGGCCCACCCCACGCGCCACGGGCTGGAGGTGAGCGCGGCGGCGGCTCCCGTGCTGGACGCGCTCGCGGAGGCGGGGGCAAGGGTGCAGGCCCCTCCTGACTGGCGCCAGCTCGCCACCCGCGTTCGCAAGGCACAGGCGCTGAAGGTCCCGGTGCCCCGGAAGCTGAAGGCCGAGCTGCGCGACTACCAGCGCGAGGGCTTTGTCTGGATGGCACGGCTGGCCGCGTGGGGCGCGGGCGCGTGCCTCGCGGATGACATGGGGTTGGGCAAGACGCTCCAGGCGCTGGCGCTGCTGCTGCACCGCGCGGGCGAGGGCCCCGCGCTGGTGGTGGCCCCCACCTCCGTGGGCTTCAACTGGGTGCGCGAGGCGGCGCGCTTCGCACCGTCCCTGCGCGTGCACTCCTACCGCGAGGCGGAGCGCGAGGCGCTGCTGGACACGCTGGGGCCCGGTGACGTGTTGGTCGCCAGCTACGGGCTGCTCGTGCGGGACGCGGAGCGCTTCGCCGGGGTGTCCTTCGCGACGCTCATCGTGGACGAAGCCCAGGCGGTGAAGAACCCGGACACGGCGCGGGCCCGCGCGGTGCGCGCCGTGAAGGCCGAGGCCCGCGTGGCGCTCACGGGGACGCCCGTGGAGAACAGCCTGTCGGAGCTGTGGAGCCTCTACGCGCTGCTCTTCCCGGGCCTGCTCGGAAGCCGTGAGTCCTTCCGCGAGCGCTTCGCGGCGCCGATTGAACGCACGAAGGATGCGCATGCCCGCGCGTCGCTGGCCCGGGTGGTGCGGCCCTTCCTGTTGCGCCGCACGAAGGCCCAGGTGGCGCGCGAGCTGCCGGCGCGCATCGAAACGGTGGTGCCTGTCGTCCTGACGGAAGGGGAGCGCCGCCTCTACGACGACGTGCGGTTGGCCGCGCTGGCGCAGCTGGGCGAGGCACCCGGGCCGGAGCAGCGCTTCGCGATGCTGGCCGCGCTCACCCGGTTGCGCCTGGCCGCGTGCCACCCGAGGTTGGTGGATGGGGACTCGCCCCTGCCGTCCTCCAAGCTGGAGCGGTTGCTGGAGCTGGTGGACACGGTGCGGGCCGAGGGCGGCAAGGCGCTCGTCTTCAGCCAGTTCACCAAGCACCTGGCGCTGGTACGCGAGGCGCTGGAGGCGCGGGGCGTGGCGATGCAGTACCTGGATGGGCAGACGCCACCAGCGGAGCGGCAGGCACGGGTGGAGGCCTTCCAGCGCGGCGAGGGGGAGCTGTTCCTCATCTCGTTGAAGGCGGGCGGCACGGGCCTCAACCTCACGGCGGCCGACCACGTCATCCACCTGGACCCGTGGTGGAACCCGGCGGTGGAGGACCAGGCCACGGACCGGGCGCACCGGATTGGGCAGACGAAGCCCGTCACGGTGTCGCGGCTGGTGTCCGAGGGGACGCTGGAGGAGGCCATCCTGGCCCTGCACGCGGAGAAGCGAGAGCTGGCCGACAGCCTGTTGTCCGAGGCTGATGGCGCGGCGGCGCTTTCACCTGACCAGCTGCTGGCCCTGCTGCGCTTCGGTGGAGAAGGCGGAGCGGGGTGAGGCGCGGGCGGTGGGACGACCGGGGCGGCTGACTCAGCGCGTGGACAGCTCGCGGAGCTGCACTTCCTCGAAGCCGAGCCGCCGTACCGTCTCCGCGAACCGCTCCGTCACGACGATGATCGTCATGAAGTCGCGGAGGCGGAAGAGGTCACGGTCATCTGGCAGGGACGCGGCATCCAGGAGGGGGGCCTGGGGAAGGCTGAACGCACGCAGGCCGCACGTCGAGCATGGAGCGGGCAGGTTCTGGGGGATGCAGGCCGGATGAAGCCGGCCGCGCGGCTCTATCTGGAGCTCCAGCAGCTCGGGCGGGTTCTTGTGCCGGAGCCGCAGCTCCGTGCGGCAGCCCATCAAGCCCCGCAGGCCCTCGGACTGGAGTTGCTCCAGTGCTTCCCGGCAAATGGCCAGTTGCCCGGGCGCGGGAAAGAAGAGCTCTGGGAAGTGGCCTCGCCCCGTTCCGACGAGCGGGCCCAATACCGCTCCCGTGTCGAGCGGCACTCCTTCAGGTACGAAGGGCCGTACCAGTTCCCTCAGTCGGGTGAACTCCGCGAAGTCCTCCTCCACGCGCGGCCTGAGTTTCTTGCGGTCCGGCACCGGCAACACGGACAGGTCCACCGAGGGATACGCCTCCCCGGTGTTGCTCCAGACTTCATCGCACGTGGGGCAGTGGATTCCGGGGAGGCACCAGCTGGCGCTGGCCCGGAGGTTCCACGAGAAGCGCGATGGGTACACCCAGCTGACGTGAAACAACCGCATGGTCAGTAGAGGTCCTCTTCAACGACGGGGAACAGGGGAATGGACTTCTTGCTGTAGTACGGAACGACGGGACCGGACAGGTCGAAGCGGAAGATCATCTGCACCGCGAAGAGATGGATGGCCTGGCGTTGTGCGGCCGGGTTGCGGTCGATGTAGAGCCGCCACTCCGCGTTCCAGGGACCACCCGCCTCTCCTCGGTGAATGTTCTGGTGAACCTGCTTGTCGAGGACCAGCGTCCATTCGTGGATGTTGACACCCCTCCTGTCGAACCAGTCCTTGAACGCCCGGGGGAACACGTGGTGCTTGACCCAGGTCCGCTTGGGCGGGTCCTCCACTTCCTTTCTGAGTCGCGCCGCGTACTCCTCGCTCGTCTCGTTCCAGGGGATGATGAAGATGGGTTCCGCGTTCTCCGGAAGCCCCTGCATGCTGCCCCAGAAGCGTTGGGGATTGGTGGGTGTCGGGAACGGATGCGCGATTCCTGGTGGAGGCGTGGGCGGCCGAACGGGCGCCAGGGCCTGCGCACGCACGATGCGACCCGGGTCCACGTCCTCGCAGAAATAGAGGGCGCACGCCCCAACCCCGCAGATGAACAGGGTGCACCGGTCAGCGCCGGGGTCGTCACACTCCTCGGCTTCCGCTTCCGCCGTCTTCCAGCGTTGCTGGGTGATGTTCGTTGACGCGCACGCAGTCACCAGCAAGCCACACCACAGCAGGGCCCAGGTCTTCATGAAGAGGCTCTCCTGCCATGAAGATTAGGAAGGCCGGCTGACGCACTGGTGCATCCTCGGATATCGAATGGGACGGAGCGGCAGTCTCGGGTGGAGGCGTTCCAGCGCGGGAGGGTGGTGTCCGAGGGGACGCTGGAGGAGGCCATCCTCGCCCTGCACGCGGAGAAGCGAGAGCTGGCCGACAGCCTGTTGTCCGAGGCTGATGGCGCGGCGGCGCTTTCACCTGACCAGCTGCTGGCCCTGCTGCGCTTCGGTGGAGAAGGCGGAGCGGGGTGAGGCGGCAGGTCCGAGGGCGTTGAGGGCTGGCCGGCCCCATCAGTCGAGGAGCCTGCGCTCCCAACGGCGCAGCTCTTCCGGGATGAGGGTCGGATCACGCAGGCACTTCTCGTGGAAGAGCCTGGGCTCCAGGACGCGCGCCAGCTCGCGGTAGGCCGGGGGAATGCGTCCGTCTTCGCCTGCTTCCGGCCAGAGGCCCAGGGTGACGACGATGTGCTCACCCTCCAGCTCCTGCACAGTGATGTCCGGTGAGTGCAGCCGGGAGCGGAGGCCGGCAGGGCCACCGAGCTCGCCCAGCACGGGCTGGCCCAGGAAGGTCAGCCACGAGGCCGAACGGACCTTCGTTCCAAGCTCCATCGCCAGCGTGCTGATTCTGGGGGCATCCATGCCCGGATAGAGGAAGCACAGCTTGCGGAGCTCGGGCTTCGCATAGAGCAGGTCGTGCTCGGTGTTGAAGGCGAACCCCGCGTGGCCGGAACAGAAGGGGAGCGAGGCGGCCAGCTCCAGCGCCAGCTCGCGGACCTGAGTCGGCCCGTGCTCCTCCAGGTACTCGGTGGGCAGCCAGAAGCTGACCGCGCATACCTTGTCGGGTTCCTCCTCCGGCGGGACGAACAGCGAGCCGCAGTAGTCGATTCGGTAGAACGACTCCTCACCCTTCATTTCTCTCAAGCCGTAATAGGGGAATGGATCGTCAAGCGTCTCTCGATACAGGCGCTCCCAGCCGGAGTCGTCGAGCTCCACCCAGTTTCCTGTCTCCTCCAGGTACTGGCTGAGGACATGTCCCCCATCGCGCGGCGGTAGCGCTCGAAGGCGCGGACGAGCCCGGGTGCAAACTCATGATGCGGATGGCGCATGTGGAAGTTGATGCTCAGCGCGTCGCAGACGATGGGCACGCCATTGGGCTTTCGGAGGCGAATCCGGGGATGGTGTCTGCTCATGGGGCTCCTGTGCAGATTGATGCTCCAGGCCTCCGGGATGCTATGGCCCATGGCCGAGCGCACTCCAAGTGGCGGAGTCCACGGGTTCCGCGAGCGCCCACTGGTCCTCGTCCTCTCGCCAGCGCGCCACGCCCCAGTATCGCCAGGGCTCCTGGGGTGTCTCTCGCGTGAGCACGAAGGCTGTTTCCGCGGGCCTGCGGTCCGCGATCCGCATGCCCAGACGGTCCGGCTCCACGAGCGGGCCCTTTTCGGTGACGCAGAGGAACAGATGGCCTTCGTAGCGACCTGTCTTCGGAACCGAGCTCAGGCCAAAGCGCTCCATGAGCTGCTCATCCGTCAGTCGTGCACCTCGCTCGGGTCCAAGGCGCTCGGGAGGGATGACCTCGGCGAGCAGGGCGATGGGCACCAGCTCCTTGCCCGCCTCGAATGACGGACGCGCTGGATTGTCGGAGCGCAGCAGCCAACGGCCCTCGACTCGCACGAGCCGCTTCACCTGATAGGCAAAACCAGCCGGGTCCGGCACCTGGACGAGGGCCACCTTGCCCTCCACGGCGCCAGCACCCGCGGCCCGCGCATAGCGCATGACCAGCCAGTCACCATCTCGGATGGGCCGCTCGCCTCCCTCCATTGAATCGCCAGCGGCTCGCACCGCGAACAGTCCTTCGCCGCGCGTCTGGAGTGGCAGCCGGATGCGCTCCGCTTCAGGGGCAGTCTCCAGCGATATCGCAGGGTCCACCGCACCCGCTGCCGCCCGCAGACTGGGAAAGGCCACCAGCGTTCCGGGACGCACAAAGGGAAGCACCTCTGCCTGCACGGGCTCGACCCACCAGCCATCCGGCCCGGGCGTGAAGCGGATGCGAAAGGCTGTCCCTGGCATGCCCGCGTTGGGACCGAACCACCGTCTCAAGAGGTCCGGAAGTTGGTTGTGCTGAGAGCCCGGCGGCCGCGCCACGTTGATGGCGATCTTCACGAAGTCGAAGCGCCAGACACTTCCATCCGGGAGTCGAACATCCGTGGGCCCGGAGGGCAGGTCCGGGCGCTTGTCCCGGTCCGGGAGCTTCAGGATGGGGTCTTTCTTGTTCGAGAAGACCTTGGCCTCGAACGCTGCTCCCTCCACCTGGGGCTGCTTTCGCCGCCGGTACTGGGCGAGCCGGTAATCCACCAGCTCGTAGGTCATCTCCTCGAAGGCCTGCTTCGTCTCCGTCGCAATCGGGAGTCGCGGAACGAAACGGTCCCCGTCCACGCGGAACCACCTGCCCTGAGTCCAGAAGTTGATGGGATTGGCCTTCCAGTAGGCGAGGAACTTCGCGGCGCTCGGATTCCGAGGGTCGTCCAGGGCCTTCACGTCCTCCAGGTCCTGGAGCAGCTCGGGTGAACGCTGAAGGATGGCAAGGCTTCGCCGGGCCAGCTCGGGCAGTGCCAACCCTGTCTCCAACGCATCTGCTTCGAGCAGGGCTTCCAACAGCACCATCTTGAAGCACTTGCTCATGGACGTGATTTCGAGTTCGTCGAACCAGTCCTGCCCCTGCTCCAGCGCGCGGGCCTCTCCTTCCTTGAGGTCTCCTTCGGTCCTCACGAAGTTGAACCAGCTCCCGTGTGCCTTGCGGAGCGTCGAAGGGGAATGGCTGCGGCGGAACAGCTCGCCCAACGTGGGCCGCTCGCCCCGTGCATCGCGCAGCTCCCGGTAGATGCGCTCGACCTCCGTGCCTCCAGCGGGAAGGAAGCGCTTGAGCAGGTCCTTGGCTTCCACCTCCACCTGCACAGCGCAGCCAGGCGGCAGCTCGGGTTCCCTTCCATCCACCACGAAGTCACGCACGGACACCGGACTCCGTCCCAGCGCCAGGAGCGTGCGCACCCGGTCCAGGAACACGCGGTGGTTGCCCACGAAGTCGATGACGGTGACCTGCTCCTTCCCCTCGAACTTCCGCAGCCCTCGTCCGAGCTGCTGGAGGAACACCACCGGTGACTCGGTAGGCCGCAGCATCACCACCCGGTCGATGCTCGGGACATCGACGCCCTCGTTGAACAGGTCCACCGCGCACACCGCGTCCAGCGAGCCCTCAACGAGCTGTCGGAGCGACTGGACCCTGTCGGCCGAACCTGTCCCCGCGTAGACCGCGACCGCTCGCACCCCCTGGCGGCCCAGCCATTGCTGGACGTAGTCGGCATGGCTCACCGAGCAGCAGAACACCAACGTGCGGCTCGCGGGATGCTCCTTCCATGCACGCCACATCGTCTGCATGCGCGCTTCGGTCTGGACCGCCTGGGCAAGCTGCTCCGGGTCGAAGCGCTGATTCCTCCAGGGGATGTTCTCGTAGTCCACCGCGTCCTTCAGGCCGAAGTAGGCGAACGGCGCGAGCAATCCCTCCTGGATGCCCTCACCCAGGTCCGAGCGCCAGGCGAGATGGTCATCGAAGAGGCCCAGCACATCGCCGTCGTCCGCGCGCTCGGGCGTCGCCGTGAGGCCCAGCAGGAATGCAGGTTCCAGGCAGGCGAGGATGCTCCGGTAGCTCGCCGCCGCGGCGTGGTGCACCTCGTCCACGATGACGTAGTCGAAAGCCGCCGTTTCACGCAGCCGCTGGAGCCCCTCGGGACGCGAGAGCTTCTGCACCGACGCGAACACCACATCCCCCGTGAGCTGGGAGCGCTCGCCGACGCACCAGCCGAAGCGCAGGCCCGGCAGCTGTCGCCGGAACGTCTCCGCCGCCTGGACGAGCAGCTCCTCGCGATGGGCCAGGAAGAGCACCCGGGGCGGTCGTTCCAGCTCCTTCCCGAAGGCCTCCACGTCGAGCGCGGCGAGCAGTGTCTTTCCCAGCCCCGTCGCCAGGACGACGAGCGCGCGGCGGCGTCCCTCCCTCCGGCCTCGCGCCAATGCTTCGAGGGCCTGCTGCTGCAAGGCATGAGGCTCGCGCCGGGGAGGCGTGGGCTCCGCTTCCACATCTCCCGGTGGAAGCGCACGGCCCGCGTCGCGTGCACGGCGGGCGTAGCGCTCCACCCACTCCGCATCCAGCAGGGAGGCTCGCGTCCACCAGCCCTCGAAGGCGTCGACCACCTCCTTCCAGGCTCTGGGGTCTCGGTCCTGCTCCACGCGCAGGTTCCACTCGATGCCTGTCTTCAGCGCCGCCCGGGAGATGTTGCTCGAACCCACGTAGGCCACGGCCAGCCCCGGCCCCTGGAAGCGCCAGGACTTCGGGTGGAACGAGGGCACCCCCTGCTTCTCCACCTCCACCACGCGCGCCTCGAACCGGCCCCGGCCCTCGCGCTGGAGCGCGGTGTCCTCGTCCATCCAGTCGAGCAGCCGCCGTAACGCGTCGGCCTGGGTGATGGCGAGATAGTCGCCCGTGAGGATTCGGACCCTCGCGCCCCGGGCCAGCGCCGCGTCCACGGACTCGCGCAGCACCTCCAGCCCGCTGTCCTGGACGAAGGCCGCGAGCACCGCGACCTCCATCGCCTTCGAGAACAGCGGTTCCAGGTGCGCCAGGAAGGGGTCCTCGGCGCCTCCGGTGGCCAGCGGCTTCGCCTGCCCGGTGAGGTAGTTGCCCTTGCCCGGAATCACGTGCCGGACGCCGCCGCGAGGGTCCGCCATGTCCCCCTGGAAGCGGGGGATGACGTGCACGTGCAGGTGGAAGACCGTCTGCCCGGCCGCCGCGCCCACGTTGATGCCGATGTTGTAACCCTGGGGGCGGAGCTCCGCGTCAAGCCCCCGCCGGACCACCTCCACCAGCTCGAAGAGGGCGCGCTGCTCCTCGGCGGTGGCGTCGAACCAGGTGGCCACCAGTCGCCGGGGAATCACCAGCGTGTGGCCGGGGCTCACCGGGAAGCTGTCGCGGATGGCGAAGGCATGGGCGTTGGCCGCGACCCACTGGGATTCGGGAATCGACAGGAAGGGGGAGGACACGGCGAGACTGTAACTCCTGAGTCACTCGGGAGGGCGGCACCTGGAATATGGTGCCCGCCGGCCCGTTTGCGGGCGTCTTCTCTCGACAGGAGCACGGATGTTCCGTCAGTCGTTACTCTGGGCGTCCTGCCTCGCCCTGCTCGCGGCCCCCGTCGCGGGCGCGCAGGGCAGGGGCACGGGCAAGCCCGCCCCGGCCGCTACCGCGAAGCTCGGTGCCGGCATCGAGGCGCGTACCCTCAAGAATGGGATGAAGGTCATCGTCTGGCCCGACCAGGACATCCCCAACGCCGTCCTCTACAACTGGTTCCGCGTCGGCAGCCGCAACGAGTACCCCGGCATCACCGGCCTGTCCCACTTCTTCGAACACATGATGTTCAACGGCGCCAAGAAGTACGGCGCCGGTGAGTTCGACCGCGTCATGGAGGCCAACGGCGGCGCCAACAACGCCTACACCTCCGAGGACGTCACCGTGTACATGGAGTGGTTCCCCCGCTCCGCCCTCGAGCTCATCTTCGACCTCGAGGCCGACCGCCTCCAGCACCTCGCCTTCGACCCCAAGGTCATCGAGTCCGAGCGCGGCGTCGTCTACTCCGAGCGCCGCTCCGGCGTGGACAACTACAACGCGGGCGCCCTCATGGAGCAGGTCCAGGCCACCGCCTTCGTCGCCCACCCGTACCAGTTCCCCGTCATCGGCTGGCCGTCCGATATCGAGTCCTGGAAGCTCGAGGACCTCCAGCGCTACTTCAAGACGTACTACGCCCCCAACAACGCCACCCTCATCGTCACCGGCGCCGTCACCCCCGCCGAGGTCTTCGCGCTCGCCGAGAAGCACCTCGCGCCCATTCCCTCCCAGCCCGCGCCGGACCCCGTCCGCACCCTGGAGCCGGAGCAGCAGGGCGAGCGCCGCGTCGTCGTGAAGAAGCTCGCCCAGTCCCCCCTCATCCAGCTCGCCTACCATGGCATCGCCGGGAAGGACCCCGATGCCGAGGCCCTGGACCTGCTCCTGCGCATCCTCGCCTACGGCGACTCCTCGCGCCTGCACCGCCGCCTCGTCGAGGAGGAGCGCGCCGCCATCAACGTCCAGACGCACTTCAGCCCCGGCTTCGACCCGTCCCTCGTCTGGGTGTTCGCGGACCTTCCGCCCGGTGCCGACCTCGCGAAGGTCGAGGCGATGCTCACCGAGGAGCTCGCCCGCGTCGTGAAGGATGGCGTCAGCGAGGCCGAGCTGCGCAAGGCCCGCAACATCGCGCTTGCCGGGTACTGGCGCAGCCTGGAGACCAACAACGGCCGGGGCCAGGCGCTCGGCGCCGCCGAGGTCTTCCGCGGCGACTACCGCCAGCTCTTCGACGCTCCCGCTCGCTACGAGAAGGTGACCCGCGAGGCCGTGCGCAAGGTCGCCGGCCGCGTCTTCAACTCCCAGCGCCGCACCGTCGGGTGGCTCGTGCCCACCGACGCGAAGGATGCCACCCCCGATACCCGCAAGGAGGCCACGCGATGATTGCAACTCCCTCATGGAAGGTGCTGCTCAGCGCGCTGCTGCTCTCCGCCTTCCCGTCCGCGGCGCAGGGCCCGGCCGCCTCGCCGAGCGCTCCCGCACCGAAGCCGGCGGCGACGCCTGCCGCCACTCCGCAGGGCGTGACGCTCCCCAAGCCCACCACCGTCACGCTGAAGAATGGCGCGAAGCTCCTCCTGGTGGAGCGGCGGGACTTGCCGCTCGTCTCGTTCAGCGCGTGGCTCCGGGGCGGCGCGCTCGGCGCTCCCGCCGGTAAGGAAGGCCTGGCCGCGCTCACCGGCGAGCTGCTGCAGAAGGGCGCCGGCGCTCGCGATGCGCGCCAGTTCGCCGAGGCCGTGGACGGGGTGGGGGGCTCGCTCGAAGTCATCCCCACGCTCGAGGCCCTCACCATCAATGGCCAGTTCATGTCGCGCGACACCGCGCTGATGGTGGAGCTGCTCACCGACATGCTCGTCCGCCCGCGCTTCGCCCAGGACGAGCTGGAGAAGACGCGCGCGCGCATGGTGTCCGAAATCGCCGCCGCCAAGGACGGAGACCTTCGCGCCCTCATCGGCTCCTACTTCCAGGCGTTCCACTTCGCCAGCCACCCCTACGGCGCGCCCGTCAGCGGCAGCGAGGCGTCGCTCCCGGGCCTCTCCCGCGAGGACGTGCTCGCCTACGCGAAGAACCACCTGGGCGCCGACCGGCTCATCCTCTCCGTCGTCGGTGACTTCGACGCGAAGGCGCTCGCCGCGAAGCTGGAGTCCTCGCTCGGCGGCTGGGCCCGCGCCGCCACGCCCGCTCCCGAGGTGGCGCCCACCGCCGTCTCGAAGGGCCGCCGCGTGCTGCTCGTCGACAAGCCGGACGCCACCCAGACGTACTTCTGGATGGGCAACACCGGCATCGCCCGCGGCGACCCGGACCGCGTCACCGTGAAGCTGGCCGAGACGGTCTTCGGTGGACGCTTCACCTCGCTGCTCAACACCGAGCTGCGCGTGAAGTCCGGCCTCACCTACGGCGCCAATGCCTTCTTCATGCGCAACTCCCGCCCCGGGCCCGTGGTCATCTCCTCGTACACGAAGACGGAGACCACCGGCCGCGCCATCGACATGGCGCTGGATGTGCTCTCGCGCTACCGCCAGTCCGGCATGGACGACACCATGCTCGCCTCCGCCCGCGCGTACGTGCTCGGCCAGTTCCCGCCCTCGTTGGAGACCGGCTCCCAGGTGGCCACCAAGCTGTCCGAGCTCGCCTTCTACGGCCTCGACTCGAGCGACGTGGACGACTTCGCCCGCGCCGTCTCCGCCTCCACCCGCGACAGCGTGCGCGCCGTCATCCAGCGCGCCCTGCCTCCGAAGGAAGACCTCACCATCGTCCTCATCGGCAAGGCGGCTGCCATCCGCGACGTGGCCCGCAAGTACGGCGCCGTCACGGAGATGAAGATTTCCGACAAGCACTTCGCTCCACCGCCCGCCGCTCCCGCGAAGCGCTGAGGCGCCAGGGCGCACCGCCGGTCCGGGCCTACCCGGGCCGGCGGGCTGCACCCGCGTGAAGCTTTTCGCCTCGCAGTGAAGGCCGTCAGGCTGCTCACCAGCCGACGTCAGAGGCCCCCGGTAGGGTGCTCCACCCTTCCCAATCTTTCCGGGGGTTTCATGTACCTGCGTCATTTTTCGTTCCTGCTGGTCCCGGCGTGTGCCGCGTTGCTGGGCTGCAATGGCGGCGAGCCCGGCACCTCGCCGGAGCCGCACAGCACTCCGTCGCCCGTCAACTCCGACAACGTGGGCGGCGACGGCACGTGGATGGGCGAGGCCCTCGCCGAGGGCTGTGCGCCTGACGGCGGCACGTCCGACGGCGGCACGTCCGGCACGGTGCTGGTGACGGGCTCCACCCGCTTCCACACCGCCGCGGGCGTCGCGGTGCGGCCCCTGGACATGTCGGCCAGTCCGCCCGTGGTGCTCGTCCCCAACGGCTCCACGTTCACCCGCATCACCGGTACGGCCGTGGACGGCGGCTACCAGTTCTCCGGCGTGCCCTCGGGCGCGTACTACCTGAAGTCCGGTTCCTCCTACGTCGTCACGGACGAGCGCCAGGTGGACCTCAGCAGCAACCGGCTGGGCCGGGCGGACTCCGAGTTCAGCGACTGGACCACGACGCCCGTGCAGCTCAACCTCGTGGGCCTGTCCCCGTGGGCGCCCTGGCAGGGCACCAACCTGCCCGGCTCCTCCCTGCAGGTCGCCTCCCGGCAGGTGGACCTGTACGGCGGCGTGGACATCCTCGACATCGACCCCACCGGCCAGACGAGCGTCGTCTCCACGGGCTCGGAGCTGTGGGCGGGCACCGGCCCCATCCCCGTGTTCGAGGCGGACAAGGGAGACCGGCTGTACGTGAATCAGCTCAGCCCGATGGACGCGGGCACGCTGCCGGACGGCGGCGCGCTGGCGTACTCCACCGTGGTGCGCAGCGTGGAGATGGGCGCCTTCGACTTCACGGCGGATGGCACGACGCCCCTGCCCCTCACCGGGGTGATGCAGCCGGTGCCGACGGCGGAGTTCCCCATCGAGTGGCGGCTGCCGCAGTTCACCGCCCGTTCCACCGAGGTCCACCCCTCGGCCACGCCGTCCATCCCCACGTTCTATGTCATGCCCGCCACGCACGGCCTGCAGCACGGCTGGGTGGGCTACTCGGGTGAGCTGCTCACGCTGCAGCTTCCTCGCGGCGCGTCGTATGACTTCACGCGCCGGCTGACGTACGGCAACCCGTTCCCCTCCACCTGGGGACTGGTGGGCGGTGCGACGTACTCGTTCCGCACCCTTCAGCCGATTCCGAACGGCGGTGGAAGCCAGTTCTACCTGTCGGGCACCCTCGCCACGTATGACCGGCTGGACAACCTCGTCGCGGGTCCCGTGCAGCCGCGCGTGTCCCCGCCGCGCGGGCTGACCATCGACGGCGTGCCCGCGAGCACCAGCCGGGAGGTGGGCTCCGCCAGCCCCGTCCTCGCGTGGCAGCCGCCCACGCTGGGCACGCCCACGGCGTACCGGGTGACCTTCTACCGGTTCAGCCCGGAGGAGTTCTTCACCGCCATCCATGCCCGCCTCTACCTGCCGGGCTCGGCCACCCAGGTGCGCCTGCCGCCGGGGACGCTGGCGCCGGGGGGCATCTACTACGTGCGCGTCGCGGCCCTGGACGTGCCCGGGTACGACGTGGAGCGCGAGCCGTTCGGCTCCGTGGAGAAGCTGCCGTTCGCCCACGCGGACGCCATCAGCTCCTTCTTCACCACGCCCTGAGCTGAAGCTGTCGTAGGCCCCGGGCCCGCTACTTCGCCAGCGCGCGGTAGCGGGCCTGGCACTTCTGGTACCGCGCATCCACCGAGCGGGCGAACCACGCCGTGGTGCGCTCGTTCTTCAGCTTGGGGCTGCGCAGCGTCACCTGCGGGAGCTGGGCGTAGGCGGGGGACTCGCCCGTCTCGTTCGCGTAGACGCGCTTCACCGCGCGGAACGTGTCGGTGGTCTCGAAGTCCTCCTCCTTCTCCTTGCGCACGTCGCGGCGCACCTGCCGCTCGCTGAGCTCCGGCGCGTAGCGCTTGCGGAAGGCGAGCAGCGCCTGGAGCGACTTGCTGTCCTCGTCCAGCGGCTCGCCCTGCTTGTCGTACAGCTGGAGGTCTCCGTCCGGTGTCAGCGGCACGCCGATGAGGCGGCTGACCTGCACCTGGAGCGCCGCGTTGCGCGAGGCGTAGACGCCCGCGTTGTAGTCCGCGAAGCGGAAGAGGGGCTCGGGGTAGGCGGCCTCGTAGCCCAGCAATCGCGCTGTGCCGTAGCGCACGCCGCCCGCGCGCGTGTACATCCGCTCTCGCACCTGCGCCGGTTCCGCGTCCTCGCCTTCCAGCTCCATGGCGTACCGCACGCTCACCTGCATGGAGCCGGCGGTGGTGATGGGGTTGAGGTCCTCCAGCTTCCCCGAGGAGAAGAGCGAGCTGGCCAGGTCCGCCGCCGCGTACGTCGTCGGGTACTTCTCCTCGTAGTACGCGAGGATGTCGCGGAAGAGCCGGTCCAAATCCCGCTCGCTGCGCACCGTGCGCAGCCGCTCGTCGAAGGTCCGCTGGTGGCCCGGGGCCTTGCCCTCCAGCACGGACGCCAGCGCCTTGCGGCCCAGCGGGCCCAGCTTGTTCGCGTGCTCCTCCAGCCGGGTGCGCACCATGCGCGGCAGGTCCGGCACCGTCGGGTCCTCCTTGTAGCCGGACTCCTGCTCGAGGATGGCCAGCACCGAGCACACCGTGGGCGGCGAGGGGACCAGGTCCTCCGCCTCCAGCGCGGCGAGGATGTCCCGCGCCCAGTCCTCACGGTCCTTCACGTGCTGCGGGATGAGCCGCGCCACCTGCTCCGCGCTGAGCCGGGGCGGGGGCGGCACCGACGGCTCCAGCGGGCCCGCGCCGCGCCGGCATGCCGTCAGGGCACAGGCCACGAAGAGCAGGGCGAGCCACCCATGACGCCGCCGCGTCCCCGACTGCCCAGGGCCTGGTCCTTCCATGTATGCGCCTCCGGGGCACTCCGGGCCCCCACCACCGTCGGACACTGGAACAGCGGACGGAGTGCCATCGTCCCGGTTCCGCCCGCTCCCTCGACGGGCGGGCGGCCGGGCTTTAGTGATTCGGGGCGTCATACCGCGTGACGCCCGCGTGGGCGGAGGAAACGCCGCTCAGCGGCGAATCTGCACGTCGCGCGCGACGGTGCGGCCGCCCATGAGCACGAACTGGGCGCGCACCGGCGTGCCCTCCTCGAGCCCGCGCAGCGACACCTTGCGGCCCTGGCGCAGGCCCCGGCTGCGGCCGTCCAGCTGCAGCTCGTAGACGCCGCCTTCCCTGTCACGCACGGTGATGGCGTTCTTCCCCACCCGGGTGACGCGCCCGCTCACCGAGCTGGAGGCGATGACGACCTCGTCCAGGTCGCTGCCCGCGGTGCCACTGCCGCCCGTCGCCGCGTCCTGCGCGGCGCGCGCCGCCGCCGGTCGCCAGGCCTCGGTCCG